>DATHTV010000195.1:0-25110 GCA_035462845.1 Jiangellales bacterium | reverse complement strand
GGCCAGCAGGCGGAGCACCGAGCGCCCCAGGGTGGGTCGGCCGGTGACGACGACCCGTTCCGGCCGGTGCCGGGCGACCCACTCCTCCACACCGAGCAGCAGCGGGGCCGCGGGCACCGCGTACGGCGGCGCGAACGAGCCGCTCACCGGCTCGGCCAGCACCGGCCACCCGAGGTCCGCGGCCATCCGGGCGGCCTCGCCGCGGTCGCCCGCCCCGGCGACCACCACCGTCGGCCGCGCCGGGTCCGGCACCGCCTCCGCCGGCACCGGCCAGCGGGCGCCGGCCTCGACCCAGGGCCGCCCACCGGCGCGGCCGTCGAGCGGTTCCGACCAGCCGGGGTCGCCGTCCGGGAGCAGCGGCTCGCGGAACGGCACGTCCAGGTGGACCGGCCCCGCGTCCCCGGACAGCGAGCCGGACGCGGCGAGCAGCGCGCGCCCGACGACGGCCCGCCAGTACGCGACCTGGCCGGGCCGTGGGTCGGGCGCCCCCAGGTCGTGGGCGAAGCGCACCCGCCCGCCGTAGAGCCCGACCTGGTCGACGGTCTGGTTCGCGCCGGTCTCGCGCAGCTCCGCCGGGCGGTCGGCCGTGAGCACGACCAGCGGCACACCGCCGTACGAGGCCTCCAGCACGGCCGGGAGCAGGTTGCCCGCCGCGGTGCCGCTGGTGGTGAGCGTGGCGACCGGCCGCCGCGAGGCCCGGGCCAGGCCCACGGCCAGGAACCCGGCCGATCGCTCGTCGACGCGGACGTGGAGGCGCAACCGTCCGGCGAGCGACGCCTCGTGCAGGGCCAGGGCGAGCGGGGCGGAGCGCGAGCCCGGGGAGAGCACCGCCTCGCGCACGCCGCCGCGGACCAGCTCGTCGACGAGCACCGTCGCGAGCGCGGTCGACGGGTTCACCGCAGCGCCTCCACTCGGGTGATCCTCTCGCGCCACCAGGTGTGCGTCGTCGCGTCCGCGGCCAGCGCGCTGAGCAGCGCCGGGTCCGGCGACGGGCGGCGCACCCGCAGGACCCCTCCGACGGCCACCATCGGGTCGGCGACCACGTCACGCTCGAGCAGCCCCACCGTGGCCAGCCCGCACGCGTAAGGCAGCTCGGGCAGCGCCGCAGCCAGCGCCACCCCGGCGGCGATGCCCACGGACGTCTCCAGGGCCGAGGAGACGACCACCGGCAGCCCGAGCCGCTCGGCCACCCGCAGGCAGGCGCGGACGCCGCCGAGCGGCTGCACCTTGAGCACGGCGACGTCCGCGGCGCCCAGCCGGGCCACGAGCTCCGGGTCGCCCGCCCGGCGGATCGACTCGTCGGCGGCGACCGGCACGTCGACCCGGCGCCGGACCGCCGCGAGGTCCTCGACTGCCGCGCAGGGCTGCTCGACGTACTCCAGTCCGCCGGCGGCACGGTCGTACGCGGGGATCAGGCGGACGGCCTCGTCGACCGGCCAGGCGCCGTTGGCGTCGACCCGGACCCGGCCCGCCGGACCCATCGCGTCGCGCACGGCCGCCAGCCGGTCCAGGTCCTCCGCGCCCGGGCGACCGGGCTCGGCCACCTTGACCTTGGCCGTGGTGCAGCCGGGAAACCGGGCCAGGACGGCCGCCACGTCCCTGGCCGGCACGGCCGGGACCGTGGCGTTGACCGGCACGACGTCGCGGAGCGGCTCCGGCCACCCCTCGTCGGCCGCCTCCCGCGCGGCCCGCCACCAGGCGAGCGCCTCCTCGTCGCCGTACTCGCGGAACGGCGAGAACTCGCCCCATCCCGCCTCGCCGCGGACCAGGGCGACCTCCCGGACGCCGATGCCGCGGAAGCGCCGCCGCAGGGGCAGGGAGCAGACCGCCGGCTCGAGGCGCACGGCACCTATCCTCGCGCCCGTGGTCTCCGAGATCTTCGACGCGTCCGCCTGGACCGCGGTCCCCGGCTTCGAGGGGCTGTCCGACGTCACCTACCACCGGGCCGTGGACGTGGGGGCGGTACGGGTGGCCTTCGACCGTCCCGAGGTGCGCAACGCCTTCCGGCCGCACACCGTCGACGAGCTGTACGCGGTGCTGGACCACGCCCGGCAGACGCCCGACGTCGGCTGCGTGCTGCTCACCGGCAACGGCCCCAGCCCTCGCGACGGCGGGTGGGCCTTCTGCTCCGGCGGCGACCAGCGGATCCGCGGCAGGGACGGCTACCGCTACGCGAGCGGTGACGACGCCACCAGCGTCGACCGGGCCCGCGCCGGCCGCCTGCACATCCTCGAGGTGCAGCGGCTGATCCGCACCATGCCCAAGGTCGTCGTCGCGGTCGTGCCGGGCTGGGCCGCCGGGGGCGGGCACAGCCTGCACGTGGTGTGCGACCTCACCGTCGCGAGCCGCGAGCACGCCCGCTTCAAGCAGACCGACGCCGACGTGGGCTCCTTCGACGCCGGGTACGGGTCGGCCTACCTGGCCCGGATGGTGGGCCAGAAGCGGGCTCGCGAGATCTTCTTCCTCGGCCGGACGTACGACGCGGAGACCATGCAGGCCATGGGCGCGGTCAACCTGGTCGCCGACCACGCCGAGCTGGAGTCCGTCGCGCTCGACGTGGCGCGGGAGGTCCTCGGCAAGTCGCCGCAGGCCCAGCGGATGCTGAAGTTCGCCTTCAACGCGGTCGACGACGGCCTGATGGGCCAGCAGGTGTTCGCCGGTGAGGCCACCCGGCTCGCGTACATGACGGACGAGGCCGTGGAGGGGCGGGACGCCTTCCTGGAGAAGCGCGCACCCGACTGGAGCGGCCACCCGTGGTACTTCTGAGGCACGGGTAGTCCTTCGGCACGGTCACTCCGGGGCCACGTAGCCTGTCCACGCCATGCCCACCCCTCCCGCCGCCGCCGCCGACCCCGTCGACGGGCGTCCGGTGCAGGCCATCGCCGTGCCCGGGAGCCCCGCGCTGCTGCGCCGGATCCTGCCGGCGGTGGCCGCCGCGCTCGACGACGGCCCCGCTCTGCTGCCCGTGCCCGAGGGGCCGCCGGCGCTGCGCGACCACCTGCTCGCGACCCTGCGGCCGAGCGTCCCCATCGAGATGCCCGACACGGTCGGTCCGGCGCGCGGCGCGGATCCCGTCGCGCTCGTGGTCCCCACGTCCGGGTCCACCGGGGAGCCCAAGGGGGTGCTGCTCGGGGCGGCCGCGCTGCGCGCCTCGGCCGGGTCGACCGCGGCCCGCCTCGGCGGGCCCGGCCGCTGGCTGCTGGCCCTGCCGGCCACCCACATCGGCGGGCTGATGGTGCTGGTCCGCTCGGTCGTGGCCGACCAGGAGCCCGTCGTGCTCGACCTCACCCAGGGGTTCGACGCGGAGTCCTTCGCCGCCGCAAGCATGCGCGTCCTCGCGACCTCACGCACCCGCCGCTACACCGCCCTCGTGCCCGTCCAGCTGGGCCGGCTGCTGGCTGCGGGTGGGGCGGCGGTCGACACGCTCGCCGCGTACGACGCGGTCCTGGTCGGCGGTGCCGCCACGTCCCCCCGGCTGCTGGACCGGGCCCGGGCCGCAGGGGTCAACGTCGTCACCACGTACGGCATGACGGAGACCTGCGGCGGCTGCGTCTACGACGGCCTGCCGCTGGAGGGCGTCCGCGTCGCCGTCGCGGACGACGGCCGGCTCCGTGTCGGCGGCGACGTGCTGGCCCGCGGCTACCGCCTGCAGCCGGAGCTGACCGAGCAGGCCTTCGGGGACGGCTGGTTCACGACCGCCGACCTGGGGCGGGTCACCGACGACGGGCGGATCCAGGTGCTGGGCCGGGTCGACGACGTCGCGCTCTCGGGCGGCATGAACGTGCCGCTGGCCGCTGTCGACACGGCGGTCGGCAGCCACCCCGGGGTGGCCGACGTGGTGGCGGTCGCGCTGCCCGACGAGGAGTGGGGGCAGCGCGTCGTCGCGGTCGTCGTGCCGGTAGACCCCGCGGACCCCCCGACACTGAGCTCCGTCCGCGCGTGCGTGGCGAGGCAGGCCCCCTCGGCACACGCCCCGCGGCAGCTCGTCGTCGTCGACTCGCTGCCGAGCCGGGCGAGCGGCAAGCCCGACCGCCGGATGGCGACGGAGCTGGCCCAGGCGGCCCTGGCCGTGGGTGAGGCCGGCTGATGGCCACGCCGGCCGAGTGGTGGCAGGGCGCGCGACCGCGGACGCTGCCCGCCGCGGTGGCTCCCGTCGTGGCCGGAACCGGCGCAGCCGCAGCCGTCGGGTCGGTCGTGTGGGGCCGGGCGTTGCTGGCTCTCGTCGTCGCGCTCGCCCTCCAGGTGGGCGTCAACTACGCGAACGACTACTCCGACGGGGTCCGCGGCACCGACGCCGATCGCGTCGGGCCGGTCCGCTTGGTCGGCTCGGCGCTGGCCGCGCCGGAGCAGGTCCGCACGGCGGCACTCGGCGCCTTCGCGGTCGCCGCGGCCACCGGCCTGCTCCTGGTCGTGCTCGCGGAGGCGTGGCCGATGCTCGCCGTGGGCGCGCTGGCCATCGCCGCCGCCTGGTTCTACACCGGGGGCCGCCGGCCGTACGGGTACCGGGCGCTCGGCGAGGTCTCGGTCTTCGTGTTCTTCGGTCTCGTCGCCGTCATCGGCACCACGTACGTCCAGGTGGGCCGCGTGACGCCGGCGTCGGTGCTCGCCGGCGTGGCGATCGGGTGCCTGGCCTGCGCGATCCTCGTCGCCAACAACCTGCGGGACGTCCCCACCGACACGGTGACCGGTAAACGGACCCTCGCCGTGGTCCTGGGGCAGCGCCGGACCCGGCTGCTCTTCCTGGGCCTCGTCGTGACCCCGTACGTGCTCGCCCTCGTCCTGGCCGTGGCCGGCCGGCCGTGGAGCGCCCTCGCGCTGCTCTCGGCACCGCTGGCCGTACGGGCCGCGCGCCCGGTCGTGGCGGACGCGTCCGGGCGGGACCTCGTCCCGGTGCTGCGTGACACCGGGCTGACCGAGCTCGCCTTCGCGGTGCTGCTGGCGGCCGGCCTCGCGCTCTCGGCGGACTGAGCTCGTACGGTGAGCTCGGAGTCAGGGTGATGGTTCCCGAGGCATCGGTGCGGACGGAGCGCGGCGACGACCCCGAGGAGCGGGCGGCGGTCCGCGAGATCATCCGGCTGGCGTTCGGCCGCGACGACGAGGCCGACCTGGTGGACGCCCTGCGCGCGGACGCGTCCTGGCTGCCGCACCTGACGCTGGTGGCCGAGGTCTCCGGGACCGCCGGACGCCCGCACTCCCAGGGGCGGATCGTCGGCCACGTCGCCGCCACCCGGCTGGAGGTCGGTGGGCGCCCGGCCGTGGCCCTCGCGCCCCTCGCCGTGCACCCCGGGCACCAGGGCACGGGGGTCGGCACCCGACTGGTGCACGAGCAGGCCCGGCGGGCCCGCGCCGCCGGCGAGTCACTGGTCGTCGTGCTCGGCGACCCCGCCTACTACCGGCGCTTCGGCTTCGTGCCGTCCGCACCGCTGGGCCTGCACGGGCCCTTCCACGACGCCGGCGACGCCTTCCAGGCGCTGGTGCTCGTGGCGGGTGCGGCACCGGAGGGCCGGGTGACCTACCCGGCCCCGTTCGGGGCGTGACCTCACCGGCCGTCCCGGAGGCGCCCACGCCACCTCAGCGCGGCGGGAGGCGCAGGCCCGCGTCGAGTGCGCCGCACTCGGCCGTCGAGTCGAGCAGGCCGCCGGCGTCCGACTGCTTCGCGCGCTCGACGGCACCGGTCAGCTCGGCGACGAGCCGGGCCTCCTCGACGAGCACCTCCGCCACGACCGGCCCGGCCGCCGCGGCGAAGCCTGCGCCGTCCTGCACCGGGAGACCGGCGACGCGTGGCCGGACCCGGTCGAGCACGGCCACCGTCTCGGAGAGGACCCGGTCGGTCTCCGCGTCGAGCGCGACGAGGTCGGTGTCCGCGGGAGTGCCTGCCTCCCCCAGCCGGGCGATCAGCTCCCGGGTACGAGCGGCGGAGACGTCGATGACGGCGAGTGCCTTGAGCTGCAAGGCCTCCGGGGCGGTCTCACTCGTGAGGACGAGGCCACGCAACGAGTCCTCGTCGTCGTCGGCATCGGCCAGCCACTGCCCCAGAGCCGAGCAGGTGGCCGCAACCCATGCCGTGTCGGCAGATACGGCGGCCTGGGCAGTCGGGGTGCCGGCGGGGGCAGCGGTCGACGTGCTCGTCGGCTCGGCGGTGGGCTCGCCTGGTGTCGCCGGGGATGACCCGGCAGGTGCCGCGTCGTCCCGGACGTCCGCGCCGCAGCCGGCGACGACCAGCAGCAGGACGGCGCAGCCCAGGAGGGTGCGGGTCGTCGTCCTCGCCACGCGGTCACCGTACGGGACACCGCACGACGAGGCCCCCGGCCGAGCCCGTCCCCCTGTCAGGGGAGGGTCGTCGCGGGGGCCGCGGGACAACGGAAGGACGGGCCCCGGAAGGGCCCGTCCGACCTACCGGTGACCAGGGTTCACCGGAGAACCGGGTACTTCTGGACCAGCGGGACCCGCGCCCAGGCCTTGCCGACGCCCCAGTGGTCGCCGGTCAGCATCAGGCCGAGGACCAGCATCGTCAGCCCGCCGAGGATGTGCTCGTCGAGCACCGGGTTGTTCGCCGGAGGCAGCGCGACGGTCCACATCATCACGTAGAGGACGAGGCCTGCCACGCCGGCGATCCGCACGCCGAAGCCGAAGGTGAACGCGAGGCCGATGCCCAGCAGGCCGAGCATGAACAGCCAGTTGGCCCAGCCGGCGCCGGCGATGGAGTTGTAGAAGCCCTGGAACGGGCCGTCGGCGCCGAAGGCGAGGAACCCGTAGGTGGGGCTGCCGCCGTTGATCCACGCGGCGTCGCCGAACATCTCGACGACCCCGGTCTCGGCGTCGCGCCCGGTGGCGTAGCCGAGGGCGAGCAGCTTGTCGAAGAACGCCCACAGGAAGGTGAGCCCGAAGGCGATGCGGAGGACGGAGAGGACCTTGGTCGCCGCAGACGTGAGGACGGGGCCCGTCCCCTCGGTCGCGGGAGGGGCCTCGAGGCGGTGGCGCTCGGAGATGGCCATGACGACTCCCTGGTGTCGTGTCTCGGGGTGTTTCCCCGATACCCACACTCTGCACGAGATTGCTTGCGCAGTAACACTTCTGAGGCCAGGTCGGGACCTCCGCGGGAGCGAGTGGTGACCAAGGTCCCGGCGACCGGGACGGACGGTCAGGTGCGCGCGTCGTCGAGGCGGTTCACGACGGGGGCGGCGGTGACGCCGTGCACGACGACGGACACCAGGACCGTGAAGGCGACGGTCGACCACAGCTCGCCGTCGCCCGGGAACGTCGCCTCGCCGGTGGCGTACGCGAGGTAGTAGAAGGACCCGATGCCGCGGACGCCGAAGAACGCCACGGCTGCCCTCTCGGGACGCGTCCCGGGACCGCCGGCCATGGCTACCCATCCCGCGACGGGGCGGACGACGGCGACGAGGAGCACGCCCACCAGCGCGCCGCGCCAGGTCAGGTCGTCGAGCATGCCGGTCGCGCACGCGTGGCCGAGCAGCAGGAGCAGCGCCAGCGTCAGCAGCCGCTCGATGTGCTCGAGGAAACCGTGCAGCACGCCGTGGTACTCGTGCGTGCGTTCGTAGTCGCGCAGGACCAGTGCGCTGACGAAGACCGCGAGGAAGCCGTACCCGCCGACCACCTCCGCCACTCCGTACGAGAGGAAGACCGCCGCCAGCGCGATCACGGGCTCGGCCGTCTCGGCCAGCCTGAGGACCCGCCGCCGGGCGCCGAAGACCACCCTGGCCATCACCCACCCGGCGGCCACGCCGACCGCCACCCCGATGACGACCTTGGCCACCAGCTCCCAGGCCAGCCAGTGCAGGCCCCACTCGGAGAACGGTCCCCCGGCCAGGAACACGGCGGCGTAGACGAACGGGAAGGCGAGCCCGTCGTTGAGCCCGGCCTCCGAGGTGAGGGCGAAGCGTGCCTCGTCCTCCTGCTCGGCGCCGGGCTCGCCGACCTGGACGTCGGAGGCGAGCACCGGGTCGGTCGGCGCGAGCGCCGCGCCGAGCAGCAGGGCCGAGGCCGGTGCGAGACCGGCGAGCCCCCAGCCGAGCAGCGCGACCCCGGCGATCGACAGCGGCATCGCGATCCCCAGCAGCCGCCAGGTGCTGGACCACCGACGCCACCCCACCGGCCGGTCGAGAGCCAGCCCGACGCCCATCAGCGCGACGATGACGCAGACCTCGGTGAGCCGCTCGGTCACCACGCGCTCGGTGGCCGGGGCGATCTCCGGGAGCGGCAGGGGCAGCAGGCCGGCGACCGCCCCGACCGCGACGAACGCGATCGCCGGGGAGAAGGGGCGACCCGCGAGCAGCCGGGGCAGGACGGCTGCGAGCATGAGGCCGACGCCCATCGTGACGTACACGACCTCGGCGGTGGCCTCCACGGCCGAGGACTCTAGGGGCTGCGGGGCTGGTCGTCCTCGGCGGCGCCGGTCTCGGCTGCGCCGGCGTCGGCGTCGGGAAGGTCCTCCGCCGCGGCGCGCTCGTCGATGCGGCGGTTGACCTCCGAGATCCGGTGCGTGATCGCCGCCGACACGTCGTCGCGGGTGCGGTTCAGGACCACGAGGCTGACGAACCCCGAGAGCAGGAACGCGATCGCGAGCAGCAGGAAGCCGCGCAGGCCGAGCAGGTAGAGCAGGCCGGCGGCGGCCGCGAACAGCAGCAGCCGCAGGGCGGTGTACTTGAGGATCGCCATGACGGTCCGAGCCTACGTCGGCGTCGTCCGGACCAGCAGCCCGGCCAGCAGGGCCGGGTCGACGTTGCCGCCGGAGACCACCGCCACGGTCGTGCCGGGACGGTCGGGGCGAGCCAGGTGACCGGCGACCGCCAGCGCCCCGCTCGGCTCGACGACGAGACGGGACCGCCGGGCGAGGAGCGCCGTCGCCTCGAGGAGGGCGTCCTCGTCGACCGTGACGACCTCGTGGACGAGGGTTCGCAGGTGGGCCCAGGTGATCTCGCCCACGCTCGGCAGACGTACCCCGTCGGCGACGGTCCGGCCGGTCTGCTCGACGTCCCAGGTCACCCGCTCCCCCCGCGCGACGCTCTCGGCGAAGTCGGCGGCGAGCGCGGGCTCGACGCCGACCACGCGCGCCCGGGGGGCCAACGCCGCCACCGCCACCGCCACCCCCGCGGCGAGGCCACCGCCGCCGACCGGCACCAGCACCGTGTCGACGCCCGGGAGGTCCTCGACGATCTCCAGACCCACCGTGCCCTGACCCGCGATCACCTCCGCGTGGTCGAACGGCGGCACCAGGGCGAGCCCGCGCTCGGCACGCAGGCGCTCGGCCGTCGGCACCCGGTCGGCCGGCTCGACGAGCACCACCTCGGCGCCCAGCGCGCGGGTGGCCTCGACCTTGACTGCAGGGCTCGTGAGCGGCATGACGACGACGGCCGGGACGCCGTACGCGCGGGCTGCCCAGGCCAGCGCCTGGGCGTGGTTGCCGCTGGAGTGCGTGAGAACACCGCGTGCGCGTGCCTCGGGATCCAGGGACGCCACGGCGTTCGTCGCCCCGCGCAGCTTGAAGGCGCCGGTGGGCTGCAGGCTCTCCGGCTTCAGCAACAGCCGACCGGGCGCCCACGGGCAGGGCAGCAAGGGCGTCCGCACGACGGCGCCGCGGATGCGCTCGGCGGCGGCCCGGACGTCCTCCACGGTGACGTGCGGGAGCGGGCTCGGTCCGGACATGTCGCCATGCTCGCAAGGCCGTGGGACCAGGGTCGGGACGGGGTGCGCTGCACTCCCGGCCGGACCGACCTAGGCTGGGGGTGTCCACGTCGGGCCGAGGAGGTGAGGACCGTGTCGCGAGCGCTGCTGCTGGTGCTCCCCATCATCCTCGCCGTGTACGCCCTGATCGACTGCGCCCAGTCCGAGCCGGCCCGCGTCCGAGGCCCCCGTCGCGCGCTCTGGGCGCTGCTGATCGTGCTGCTGCCCGTGGTCGGCCCGGTGGCCTGGCTGGTGGGCGGTCGCCCGCGCAGCGGCCCACGCCGGCCGCCGCGCCCGGTGGCCCCGCCCCTCGCGCCGGACGACGATCCCGAGTTCCTGCGCCAGATGACCGAGATCGACGCGGAGCACGAGCGGCTGCTCAAGCAGTGGGAGCGCGACCTGCGGCGCCGGGAGGAGGAGCTCCGGCGCGGCGACGACACCGCCGGTGGCGACACCCCGGGGGACGGCGGGGCGCCGCGCAGTGACCCCCAGGAGCAGTGACTCAGGAGCAGTGACCGCCCGGACCGCCCGTCAGTACCGGGTGCCCCTCGGGTCCTCCTGCGCCGTGTAGCCGGGCGTGGTCCCCGGCGGCGCCAGCGGCTGGCCGATGCGCAGCACGTTGCCCCACGGGTCCCGCAGGGAGAGCTCCCGCATCGCCCACTCGCGGTCGCCGAGCTCCTCGACCACCGCGCCGCCGTGGACCGGTGGGTCGTCGGCCAGCCCGGCGACCACCTGCGCGTGCACCGCGTCGACCGCCTCCACGTGGAGGTAGCACGTGACCGGCCCCCGGGAGCGGTCGCGGACCAGGTAGAGCTCGGCGTCGCCGAGCCGTACGGCGCCGAAGGTCCCCTGCCAGGTCCACATCGGCGTCGCGCCCAGCACCGCCGCGTACCAGCCCCGCGCAGCACCGACATCGGCGACCGGCAGCTCCGGCACGACCCGCCTGGCGTACGTCATCGGCTCACAGCCCTCCGTACGAGTGGAGTCCTTCGAACAGGATGTTCACGCCGAAGAAGTTGAAGATCAAGGTGGCGTAGGCCACGAGCGACACGACGGACGCCCGGCGGCCCTTCCAGCCCGCGGTGGTCCGCGCGTGCAGGTAGGCGGCGTAGACCAGCCAGGTCACGAGAGACCAGACCTCCTTGGGGTCCCAGCCCCAGTACCGGCCCCAGGACGCCTCCGCCCAGATCGCCCCGGCGACGATCGCGAACGTCCAGAGCGGGAAGCCGAAGGCGGTGACCCGGTAGGCGAGCGCGTCCAGGCGCCCCGCCGGCGGGAGCGCCGCCACGTAGCCCCGGCGGCGCCCCAGCCGCTCCGCCCGCTCCGCCACGATCTGCAGCGCGCTCGCGACCATGGCCAGCGTGAAGACCGCGGCCGCGATGGTCGCCGCCGCGACGTGGATGACGAGCCAGTACGACTGGAGGGCAGGGACCAGCGGGCCGACCGGGACGTAGAGGACGGTGACCGCGAGACCGAGAGTGAGCAGCAGCGTGGCGACGACCCACACGCCCAGCGCCCGGACGTCGGGCTGCCGGCGGGCGACGACGAGGTAGGCGACGGCGGCGACCAGCGTGCCGCTGATCGCGAAGCCGTACATGTTGCTCCACGGGGCCCGGCCGGCGGCCAGCCCGCGGGTGAGCACGCCGAGCGCGAGCAGGACGGTGGCGAGGACCAGGACCGACGTCCCGACCCGGCCGTAGCGGTCGGCCCGCCCCGGCTGCCCGTCCGGCCCCGGTCCGGGCCCCGCTGTCGCGGCCGGCCGCACCGGCGGCCGGGCTGTCTCGCCCGCGGACGGCGGCGCGCCCGCCACGGCACCCGTCGCCGCCAAGAGCGCCGGCTCGGCGTCCGGTGCGGCCGTCGCCGGCACCCGGCGGGACGCCGCCTCGGCGGCCAGGGCGACCATGGCGACGGCCAGGGCGGCCATCGCGCCGTAGACGAGGTTGTCGCTCAGCTGCGCGAGCGTCTCGGTGCTCACCCGGTGCCCTCCTCGTCGCCGCCGGCGCGTCCCCCTGCGCCCAGCCGCTGCCTCATGTCGTCGACGAGGGCGTCGACCTCGCCCGCGAGGTCGCCGCCCTGGTCATCGGTCTGTGACCGGTCGAGACCGGCCACCTGCACCACCGTACGCCCGGGGCCCGCGGCGGACACCCGAACCCAGGCCCTGCGGCGGCGGACGAACATCGACGCCATCATCCCCGCGAGCGCCAGCAGGGAGCCGAGCAACGCCAGCTCCTTGCCGGCGTTGCGGCCCACCTGGAAGTTCACCCAGGTGACGTAGCCGTCGAACGTCACGCTGCCGAAGCCATCGGGGAGGTCGACGCTCTCTCCGACCGAGAGCCCGGCCCGGAAGGGCGAGCCGTCCGCCCCGGTGAGCTGCTCCATGGCCTCGGTGTCCAGCCGGTAGACCGACTGCGGCACGCCGTCGTCGAGCCCGAGGTCCCCGTGGTACGCAGTGAGGAACAGCGCGGGGTTGCGCGGCTCCGGGAAGACCGATCGGGGTCCCTGCTCGTCCAGCACGGCGGTGGGCAGGAAGATGCCCTCGATGCCCAGGTCCTCGCCGAGCCCCCGCCCTGGTGGGACGGGAACCTTGACCACCCCGGTCGACGTGAACGAGTCGTCCTGCGGCAGGAACGGCGCCGGGCCCGTGAAGAGGACCTCACCGCCGGCGTCGCGGACCGTGACCACCGGGGCGTAGCCAGGGTTGAGCACGTGCACCGACGTGCCCGAGACGGTGAGCGGCTCGTTGACCCGGATGGTCCGCGTCTCCGGCTCGGCCCCCGGCTCCCGGACCAGCGTCACGGTGGCGGCGAACTCCTCGGCCGAGCCGGCCGACGGCCCCTCGTCGACGAAGTCCATGACGAACTCGTCGAGGTCCAGGGCGAAGGGCGGCAGGTCCGCGGGGTCGAACAGCGATCCCGCCTCCAGGCCGTCGAACTGGATGACCGAGTTGGCGAAGCCGCCGCCCTCCGGGACGAGCACGGTCGCGCGGTAGCCGAACAGGCTGCCCAGCGCGACCGCCAGCAGCACCACCACCACGGCCAGGTGGAAGACGAGGTTGCCGGTCTCCCGCAGGTGGCCGCGCTCGGCCGCCAGCGAGGACCCGTCGTCCGCCACCCGGTAGCGGCGCGTCCGCAGCGTCGCCCGCGCCGCGGCGAGCACCTCGTCGGCGGTCGCGGCCACCTCGTACGAGCGGTGCTCGGGCAACCGCGACAGGTGGCGCGGCGCCGCCGGGGGCCGGGCTCGCACGGCCCGCCAGTGCTGGCGGGAGCGGGGCAGGATGCACCCGACCAGCGAGACGAGCAGGGCCAGGTAGATGGCGGCGAACCAGGGCGCCGAGTAGACGTCGAAGAGCCCCAGCCGGTCGTACCACTCGGCCAGCAGCGGGTTGGCCTCCCGGAACTCCGTGACCGCCAGCGGGTTGACCGTGCGCTGCGGCACGACCGACCCGGGCACCGACGCCAGGGCGAGCAGGAAGAGCAGGAGGAGCGCGACCCGCATGGACGTGAGCTGCCGCCAGGCCCAGCGGGCCAGCTCGCGCGGGGAGAGGGAGGGCGGGGCGGGCGGCGGCGCGGCCTCCCGCTCCGTGCGCACCGAGCTCACACGACCACCTCGAAGCTGCCGATCCATCCCTGCATCGAGGCGACGATCTGGGACCAGGCCCCGGTCACCAGCAGCAGCCCCAGGACGACGAGCATCGCACCCCCGGCCCGCATCACCCAGACCTGGTGCCGCCGGACCCAGCCGAAGGTGCCGAGCGCCCGGCGGTAGGCCAGCGCCGCGGCCACGAACGGCAGGCCCAGGCCGATGCAGTAGGCCACGGACAGCAGGGCGCCTCGGGCCGCGCTGGCCTCGTTGAGGGCCAGCACCTGGACGGCGGCGAGGGTGGGGCCGATGCACGGCGTCCACCCGATGCCGAACAGCGCCCCCAGCAGCGGCGCCCCGACCAGGCCGACCCGCGGCGAGGCGTGCAGCCGCCACTCCGTCGACAGCCCCGGCAGCCAGCCCCCGAACAGCAGGCCCAGCCCGATGGTCACCACGCCGAGCACGCGGGTGATGACGTCGGCCCGCTCGAGCAGGGCCGCCCCCAGGCCGCCGAACAGCGCCCCGTACGAGACGAAGACGAGGGTGAAGCCGGCGACGAAGAGCAGCGTCCCGGTGAGCACGCGGCCGCGGCGGCCGCCCGCGATCTCGGTGCCGGACAGGCCCGTGACGTACGAGAGGTAGCCGGGGACCAGCGGCAGCACGCACGGCGAGAGGAAGGACACGAGCCCGGCGACGAGGGCGACCGGCAGCGCGACGAGCAGCGAGCCGGTGAGCACCGCCTCGCCGAAAGCCTCGCCCACCGAGCCCGCGGTCATCCGCCGCCGGCCGGCTCGTCCACGACCTGCGTGACGAGGTCGCGCAGCGAGGTCTCGGAGATCTCACCGAGCACCCGCGCGGCCACCCGGCCGTCGCGGTCGATGACGAGGGTGCTGGGGATCGCGGCGGGGGGCAGCGTCTCGCGGAAGGCCAGCAGCCTGCTGCCGGACGTGTCGACGACGCTCGGGAAGGTGATCCCGAACTGCTCGACGAAGGCCTGCGCCCCGCTCTCCGTGTCGCGGGTGTTGACCCCGAGGAACTGCACGCCCCGGTCGCGGGTCTCCTCGTAGACGCTCTGCAGGGCCGGTGCCTCCTTGCGGCACGGTGCGCACCAGGACCCCCACACGTTGAGCACGACGACGTCGCCTCGCTGCTCGGCGAGGTCGTAGGAGCCGCCGCCCAGCAGCGGGCCACCGAAGTCGACGGCCGGGTCGCGGTCGGCCACCGCGACGGTGGTCACGACCCCGGTGCCGGCGACGAAACCCGTGTCGTCTCCGGAGGTGTCGCTCCGCTGCACCTGTCCGTCGGAGCACCCGCCGAGGGCGACCGCGGCCGCGAGCGCGAGCGCGGCCCCGGCCAGACGGGACGAGCCTCGGCGCATCAGGCTCCGGCCGAGAAGGTCGCGCCGGAGTCGGCGGGCAGCAGGTCCGCCGCGGGCTCGCTGTAGGCGACCGAGACGATCTCGTCGCCGTCGTACGTGATGGTGGTGAGGCTGGCCACCGAGCACTGCCGCTTGCGCGGGTCGTGCCAGAGCCGCCGCCCCTCGACCGACGACCGGACCGTCCAGATCGGCAGCTGGTGGGAGACCAGCAGGGCCTCGTGCCCGCGGGCGGTGTCGCGTGCCGACGCCATCGCCCCGAGCATGCGGGCCGCGATGGCGGTGTAGGCCTCGCCCCACGAGGGACGGAAGGGGTTGCGCAGGTGCTTCCAGTGGCGGGGCCTGCGCAGGGCGCCGTCACCCACGCCGAAGGTGAGGCCCTCGAAGACGTTGCCCGCCTCGATGAGTCGCTCGTCGACGGAGATCTCGTGCCCCAGCGCCTCGGCGCTGGGCGCCGCCGTCTCGCGTGCCCGCTCCAGCGGCGAGGACACCACGTGGACGATGTCGCGGCCGCCCACCGTCTCGGCGATCCGCTCGGCCATCGCCCGGCCGCGGTCGGACAGGTGGAAGCCGGGCAGCCGCCCGTAGAGGACACCCGTCGGGTTGTAGACCTCGCCGTGGCGCAGCAGGTGCAGCCGGGTCGTGCGGCTCACGCCGATCCCTCCTGGTCGTCGGTGCCCGCGGCGGCTGCCGCCCGGGCCGCGTGCGGCAGGGCCTCTGCCACCCGCCCCAGCGCCGAGTCGTCGTGCACGGCCGAGACGAACCACGCCTCGTACGCCGAGGGCGGCAGCGAGACCCCGTGCGCCAGCATCGCGTGGAAGAAGGCCGCGAAGCGGGCTGCGTCGGACCGCTTCGCCGTCGCGAAGTCGGTGACCCGCGGGGTCTCGTCAGGGTCGACGAAGAAGACGCTGAGCATGTTCCCGGCGTGCTGGACGAGGTGCGGCACACCCTCGGCCGCCAGGGCCTTGCCGGCGAGGGCACCGACCTCGCCGGCCGCCCGGTCCAGCGCCGCGTAGACCTCGGTGCCGGCGAGGCGGAGCGTGGTCAGCCCCGCGGTGGTGGCGACGGGGTTCCCGGACAGGGTGCCGGCCTGGTACACCGGACCGGACGGGGCGAGCAGGGCCATCAGGTCGGCGCGGCCGCCGAACGCCGCCGCGGGGAAGCCGCCGCCCATCACCTTGCCGAAGGTGACGAGGTCCGGGGCGACGTCCTCCAGGCCGTACCAACCGGCGGGAGAGACGCGGAAGCCGGTCATCACCTCGTCGAGCACCAGCAGCGCTCCGTGGGCGTGCGCGGTGTCGCGCAGGAAGGCGTTGAACCCCGGCTCCGGCGGGACGGCACCCATGTTGCCGGCGGCCGCCTCGGCGATCACGCAGGCGATGCCCTCACCGTGCTCGGCGAACACGGCCTCGACGGCGGCTCGGTCGTTGTACGGGATGACGACCGTGTCCGCGGCGCTCGCACCGGTGACACCGGGGGTGTCGGGCAGGGCGAACGTGGCAACACCGCTGCCGGCGTGGGCCAGCAGCGCGTCGACGTGGCCGTGGTAGTGCCCGGCGAACTTGACCACCGTGCTCCGACCGGTGGCGGCCCGGGCCAGCCGGATCGCGCTCATCGTGGCCTCGGTCCCGCTGGAGACGAACCGGACCTGCTCCACGTGGTCGACCCGGCGCACGATCTCCTCGGCGAGCTCGACCTCGGGCCGGGTCGGTGCGCCGAAGGACGTGCCGCGTGCGACCTGCTCCTTCACCGCCGCCACCACCTCGGGGTGGGCGTGACCGAGGATGAGCGGCCCCCAGGAGCTGACCAGGTCGACGTACTCGCGGCCGTCGGCGTCGACCACGTACGGGCCGTGGCCGGACACCATGAAGCGCGGCGTGCCACCGACCGCGCGGTAGGCACGGACCGGCGAGTTGACCCCACCCGGCGTCACCGCGAGCGCGCGCTCGAACAGGGCCTGGCTCGCGGGAGCCTCGTACGGGTGGGTCACGGGCACCAGTGTCCCAGCCACCCGGCCACCCTCGCAGACCGGACGCCAGTGAACCGGCTTGTGACCTGACCCACCCGGCGTGACCGTGCCGGCGTACGACGGCTCGCCCAGCCCGTCATGGCTGATCCGTCCAGGCTGCGCAGCGCTCAGCGCAGCGCGGCGACGTATCGGGCGGCGGCACCCACGTCCCGCCGCCGCTGCTCCCACGTGGCGCCGACGGCCAGCAGCGCCGCCCCCGCGACACCGAGCAGGACCCACCGGGGCAGGCCGGCTGCGACCGGCGTGAGGTGCCGGACTGCGAGGACGGCGGTCACGACGCCGCCGGCCACCAGGACCGCGCCCCAGCGCAGGGCGACCCCTGCGGCGACCAGGGCGAGGCCGGCGAGCCCGGTCAGCAGGCCACGGACGGACACGGGGTCCTGGACGGACAGCACGAGGCTGGGGCCCAGGGCGAGGAGCAGCCCGGGGCCCAGCGTGGGCAGCGACGCCCGGGCGGGGTCGCGTCGCATCGCCAGGACGCCGACGACGAGCAGGGCGAGGGCCGACGGCAGCGTGTACGCCTCCACGTCGTCCACCCCGGCGTCGCTCAGCCGCACCCACGAGGCAGCGGCAAGGAGCAACCCGCCCGGCCACCCGGCCCATCGGCGGTCGTCGGCGACCAGGGCCGCCACGACGAGCGCGGCACCGACCAGGGTGAGGGTGGCAGCCAGCCACCAGGGGGCCCCGGTGCTCCAGGCCAGCGCGACCACGGCTGCGACGGCGCCCCCGATCTCGAGGCCAGGCCGCAGGTCGCGGTCCCGCCGCACCGGCTGCACCTGGGCGGCGACAAGGGCCGCTGCCGCCACGCCGGCCGCGGCGAAGGCCCGGACCGGGGTCGACGCGCCCGCCGCCGCTGTCCACGGCACGGTGGCGAGAGCGGCGAGCGGCACCGCGACCGCCGCCGCCGCGGTCCGTACGGGACCGCGCGCCCAGATGCTCGCCAGCGCGGCGACTGCAGCGACCGCGGGCCAGGCGGCGCCTGCCACCGGGCGGGACCCCACGGCCAGGACGGTCCCGGCCACGAGGAGGACTCCCCCGGCGAGGGCAAGTGCGAGGGCGGCGACGATGCCGTCGCGGGACACCGGCGAGCGCCGCATCCCCGCCAGCAGGCACGCCGAACCGAGGATGACTGCGACCGCGGCGGCCACCGCCAGCGGGGCCTCGGCAGTGATGACGGTGGCGCCGACCGCCAGGGCGGCGACCGCCCCGGCGAGTTCCGCCGCCGCGCGGCGCTCGAGCCGCCGGGCCGGCGGGAGAGCAGCCAGGACGGCGGACGCGACCACCACCGCTGCCACGGCGGCCCACCATGGCGAGCCCTCGGTGGGCCCGGGCGGCCGATCGACCGGGCTGCCCGGGCTCATCGACCACGGCGTCTCGGCGACGGCCATGACCGCGTCGACACTCGGGCCCAGGACGGCCAGGACGGCGGCGCCGACCGCGACGACTCCGACCCCCGCCGCGCCCCGCAGACCTGCGGCCCAGGGCTCGGGCGCGCCCCGCGTGCCGACAGCCGCGGCCAGCGCGAGCGCGGCGGCGGAGAGCACCGACAGCGATGCCCTCTCGTCGGCGGCCGGCGCCCACAGCCACAGGGCGGCGAGCACGGTGGCCGCCACAGCCCCCGCGACGGCGAGGGCCCGCCGGCGGGCCGGCCAGGGCACTCGCGCGACGACCGCAGCCATGCCCGCGGCCGCGAGCAGCCCCGCGCCCTCGGCGCTCAGCCACGCCGACTCGATCGTCGGTGCCGAGTAGACCTCGACGAGCGTGAGCGTCACCAGGACCAGCCAGAGGACGAGCGCGAGGGCGGCGGTCCCGGCGGCAGCCACCCGGAGTCCGGCCAGGGCGAGGACCGTCGCCAGGAGCGCCACGACCAGCGCCGTGAGGGCGGCGTACGTGCTCCCCGGCCCGGTCCAGCCCTGCGCCACAGCCGCTACAGCGACGGACGTCGCCGCCACCGTGACCACCTCGGCTCCCACCAGCCGCGGCAGGTGCCCACGGGCGGCCCGGGCGCCGGTCGCCGCGAGGACCGCCACGAGGACGCCGCAGGTTGCCTGGTAGGCCCAGGCGGTCACGCCGCCGAGGCCCAGCAAGTCGGCCACCCGGGCCGCGGCGAGGTCGATGACGACGAAGCCGGCAGTGACCAGGGCTAGCACCTCGGCCGTCACGCGCAGCCGCCGCCGTACGGCCAGCGTGGCGGCCGCCGCGATCGCGAGGGTGGCCAGGATCAGCAAGGACGTCCGGACGCCGAGGGACAGCCGGCCCCAGGTGACGGCGACGAACACGACGGCCGCCACGACGAGGCAGAGCCCGCCCAGCCCCAGCAGGATGACGGGGACAGACAGCGGCCGGCGGGCGGGCGAGGTGGGCGCAGTCCGGACGGGCGCCCACCGGGCCTCGGGAGGTGTCTGCGGCGGCGCGGGAGGATGTGCGTACGGCATCCGGGGCGGGGCCGCCGGACCGCGCGCCGGCCCCGAGCCGCCGGGGGTGGCGGCCAGCTCACGGTCCTGCTCGGCCCGTAGCCGTCCCAGTGAGGCGTCCGCCGCCAGCAGCAGCTGCCAGAGCCGCTCCCCCTCGGCTGTGCGCAGGGGGAGCCGGCAGGTTCCGCACCGGCTCATCGAGCCGGTGATGCCCGCGCCGCAGTCGGGACAGCGCTCGGGGTCCGCGAAGCGACGCATCCGCACAGCGTGCCGTGGGTGGCGTCGGCGCGGGCGGTGAACGCGCCCGCAGCCTCGGGGTCGCGGGGAGACCTTCGCCTCTGCCCTGGCCCGGTCGCGCGGTCGCACGATGGTGCGCATGGGTGCCGAGGTCAGGACCGCCCACGGCGCGCTGCGCGGCAGCGTCGCCCCGGACGGGGTCCACGTGTTCCTGGGAGTCCCGTACGCCGCGCCGCCATTCGGCGCGGACCACCTGCGCCCGCCGCAGCCGGTCCGACCCTGGGACGGCGTCCGCGACGCCACCAGCTACGGCCCAGCGCCGCCCCAGGTCGCCCCGCCCGGCAGCGCCGGGACCGAGTGGGACGCGGACACCGGCGAGGACTGCCTCACGCTCAACGTCTGGACGCCCAACCCGGGGGCAGCCAATCTCCCGGTGATGGTCTGGATCCAGGGCGGCATGTTCGAGATCAGCGCGACGGCCGCGTACGACGGCAGTCACTTCGCCCGGGACGGCGTCGTCTGCGTGGTCATCAACTGGCGCCCCGGGGTCGAGGGCTTCCTCTTCCTGGCTGACGGGGCCGCGAACGTCGGCCTGCTGGACCAGGTCGCGGCCCTCGAGTGGGTTCGGGACAACATCGCCGCCTTCGGCGGCGACCCGGGCAACGTCACCGTCTTCGGCGAGTCCGCCGGCGCGATGAGCATCGGGACGCTGCTCTCCATGCCTCGCGCCGACGGGCTGTTCCGGCGCGCGATCCTCCAGAGCGGGGCGGCCCACCACGCCAGCCCCGCCCCCGTCGGGGTGAACGTCGGCCGCGGCCTCGCCGAGAAGCTGGGCGTACCGCCGACCCGGGAAGCCATCGCCGCCGTGCCGGTCGGGCGCCTGCTCGTGGCGCAGGCGGAGCTGAAGGTCGACATCCTCGCCCACCCTGACCCGGACCGGTGGGGCCCGGACATGGCCGCCAGCATGATGCCCTGGCAACCCGTCGTGGACGGTGACGTCGTGCCGGCCACCCCGATTGAGCGGATCACCGCGGGTGCGGGGGGCGGCGTGGACCTGCTCGTCGGCACCAACACCGAGGACTGGAAGCTGTTCCTGGCCATCACCGGCGAGATCGGCCGGGTCACCGACGAGATGCTGTCCGGACCGGTGGACGTCCACGGGTACGAGTGCGTGGCCGCGTACGGGCTGCCGGTGGTCGCGGCTCTCGCCGCGTACCGGGCGAGATCTCCCGGTGCGAGCCCCGGCGAGCTGCTCGCGGCGGTGCAGACCGACTGGTGGGTCCGCATCCCGGCTCTCCGGCTCGCCGACGCCCACGCGCCCGCCGCTGCCGGCACCTACATGTACGAGTTCGCCTGGGCCGCACCCGGCCTGGGCGCCGTCCACGCCATCGAGGTCCCCTTCGTCTTCGACGACGCGCGCCCGGACGCCCCGCTCTTCGGACCGCTGCTGGGCGGGAAGCAGCCGCCGCAGGAGCTGGCCCACGCGATGCACGCCGCCTGGGTGGCCTTCGCCACCGTCGGGGACCCGGGGTGGCCCGGCTACGACCTCGACCGCCGGGCGACCATGCGCTTCGACACCACGTCGCAGGTGGTGGACGACCCCCGAGCCTGGGAGCGGGCTCTGTGGGAGGGAGTCCGGTAGTGACCCCGTTGACCCGCCCGGCCTCCGGCCGCCGTACGGACGAGGGTGTGAATGAAGCACCCGGGCTACGTCGTCCGACGCGTACCGCGCCACCGTCAGGCCGTGCTGGACGCTCTCATCAGGTCCACTCGGCGGTTCCCCATGCACGGGCTGGTCGAGCTGGACGTCGACCGCGCAAGGTCGCTGATCGAGGGGTCCGCGTCCCGGGTCACCTGGACGGGCTTCGTCATTGCCACGATGGGCCGCGCCGTCGCCCGGCACCCGGAGGTCAACGCCCGCCGGGCGGGGAAGCACGTGGTGTTCTTCAGCCATGTCGACATGGGCGCGACGGTGGAGCGGCAGGCTGGCTCAGGCGTCGTCCTGGACGTCGTCACCATCCGGGACGCGGATCGCAAGTCGTGCGCGGAGATCACGGACGAGCTGCACAGAGCCAAGCTCGCGCAGGCACCACCGACGAGACGGACCGGCCCGACGGCCTGGGTTCTCCGCCTCCCGGGCCCGCTGCGCCGGAACGTCTTCCGGCTCGCAGGCACTCGGCCACGGGCGTCGGCGAGCTTCGGCCCGGCTGTGGGTGTCACGTCTCTCGGGATGTTCGCCCGCGATGGGGGCTGGGCGATCCCCGTCCCGCCTCTCACGCTGATCGCGACGGTGGGCGGCGTGGTGGAGCGGCCGGTGGTACGGGACGGGGAGATCGTGATCCGACCGCTGCTGCCCTTGACGCTGAGCTTCGACCACGGCGTGATCGACGGGGCGCCGGCCGCCCGCTTCGTCGAGACGTTGCGCGACCTCACCGAGACTGCGGCAGCGCTCGAGACCCGTTGAAATGGCGCTCGGGATCTGGGGGCGTTCCGGATCGGCGCCACATGTCGTCTACGAGCACGGACGCCGCTCCAGGGGCCCATCCGCCACTGCGGCCCGCGACGGCGGAGCCGGTGATTGGACCTGACTTAGGACACACCTCGGGCCTGCTTGATGTAGCAGCGCTGTGACGTGCGGGTACGCCCTCGGGAGGGCGGAATCTGCACACTAATCGATCCGTAGTCTCGGCTCGTGGCCTACGTGCGCACGGTGAGAACCGCCTCGGGCGCCACCGCGGTGCAGATCGTGTACTCCATGCGGCGTGGGTCGCGCACCCTCGAGCACGTCGGGTCGGCGCATGATGAGGCCGAGCTGGAGGCGTTGAAGGCGGCGGCGAACCAGCGGCTGGCACAGGGGCAGGGTGAGCTCGACCTGGGCTTGGGTGCGGCGTCGCCGGCCGGCCCGCTGGAGATCACCTCGTCCCGGATGGGGCACCTGTGGGAGGCGCTGTGCCGGGCCTCCGACCTGCTCGGCCTCGGCGACGCCGCGGGTGGGGACGAGGTGTTCCGGGACCTGGTGCTGGCCCGGATCATCGAGCCCACGTCCAAGCTGGACTCGCTGCGGGTGCTGGCCGAGGTCGGCATCGATGCGGTGTCCTACCGGACGCTGGGCCGCCGGCTGCGGCGCTACGCGGCCCCGGCGTGGCGGCGGCGTCTCGCGGGCGCGTGCGCGTCACACGCGGCGCTGGGCCCGGCGTCGCTGGTGCTCTACGACGTATCCACGCTGCACTTCGAGACCGACCAGGCCGACGGGTTCCGTGAGCCGGGGTTCTCCAAGGGACGCCGGCTGGACCCACAGATCACCATCGGTCTGCTCACCGACGCCGCCGGGTTCCCACTCATGGTGGAGGCGTTCGAGGGGAACCGGGCCGAGACGACGACGATCCTGCCGAGCCTGACCGCGTTCATGACAGCGCACCGGCTGAGCGAGGTCACCGTGGTGGCGGACGCCGGGATGGTGTCCGCGGCCAACCAGGCCGCGATCGAGGCCGCCGGGCTGTCGTTCATCCTCGGCGCCCGCATCCCGGACGTCCCCTACGTCGTGGCCCGGTGGCGGGACGCCCACCCGGGTGCGGAGATCCCGGACGGGCACGTGTTCGTCCAACCCTGGCCAGCCGGGCCCACCGACGCCCGTCGGGACCAGGTCATCTACTACCAGTACAAGGCTGACCGGGCCCGGCGCAGCCTGCACGGGATCGACGAGCAGGTCGCCAAGGCCGAGCGGGCCGTCGCCGGGAAAGCGGCGGTGAAGCGGAACCGGTTCGTCCGGCTCAGCGGCGGCACCCGCAGCGTGAACCGCCAGCTGGAGGCCAAGGCGCGGGCGCTGGCCGGGTTGAAGGCCTACGTGACCAACCTTCAGGCCTGCCCGGACGGCACCCCGGTCACCGCAGAGTTCGTGATCGGCGCCTACCACCGGCTCTGGCACATCGAGAAGAGCTTCCGGATGTCCAAGCACGACCTGCGCGCCCGGCCGATCTACCACCACAAGCGGGAGTCGATCGAGGCGCACCTGTCGATCGTGTTCGCCGCCCTCGCCGTCACCCGGTACGTCGAGGACGCCACCGGCTGGTCGATCAAGAAGTTCGTCCGCACCGCCCGCCGCTACCGCACCGTGCAGATCCGTGCCGGCCAGCAGATCCTCACCGCCGAGGACCCCCTCCCCGACGAGCTACGCCAAGCCCTGGACTCGATTCGCTGACAAGGCGGAGCACACTAACTTGGCCTAAGTCAGGTCCAGGGGCCCATCCGCCGCTGCGGCCCGCGACAGCGGAGCCGGTGATTGGACGACCGAAGATCGTCGGTCGAACGTCCCCATCTGCCGATGAGCGGGCGCGTCAGAGGTCGAGCAGCGCCTCGGCCCACCAGGTCGGCGGGGCTGGGCGTGGGTCGAGGTCGGGGCTGTCGTGCGAGGGCCCGTGCACCGGGGGCGCGGCGTCGTTGACCTTGGCCTGGCGTGCGACGACCGCTTCGCTGGTCACGTTGAAGACCGTGAAGTCCTGGGTGGCCGTGACCGGCCCTTCGTAGTGTGCCCCCACCTCGTCGAACACTCCCTCGACGCCGGGGGTGACGTCGAGGTGCCAGAGAGCCGCCATACGAGGGCGTGTCAGGTCGAGGATCTTGCCCATCTGGTCGGGGACCGTGTGCGCCAACCTGGTGATGTTCAACGCTGTCTCCAGCGGCAGCCCGGTGGCTTGCGCGTAGACGGCTGGCGACTGGAAGCACTCGTGGATGAGGAGATCTGCTCCCACGGCTGCGTCCACCACGTGACGGCACGGGCGGGTGTCACCCGAGAAGACGACCTTGAGACCGCTGTAGGTGACGGAGTAGCCGACTGCTCCGCTGAGACCGTGGATGGCCGGGAAGCAGGCGACGGTCACCCCGTTGCGCTCGTAGATCGTCTCCGGACGGTCGAACGGGATCTCGTGACCGACCATCGAGAAGCCTGTGGTGGGACGGACTCCACGCACCGAGGCCGTGTCCCAGGCCATCGCCTTGCCCATGTGGTCGACGAACGCCGACAGGCCCAGGTCGGGATTCTCGTTGGCTCCGCCCCAGA
Source organism: Jiangellales bacterium (assembly GCA_035462845.1). GTDB lineage: Bacteria > Actinomycetota > Actinomycetes > Jiangellales > Jiangellaceae > DASTQL01. The sequence goes on along the minus strand of DATHTV010000195.1, from coordinate 736 downwards.
TCTCGACGGGGTCCACCCGCCCAGCCTTCGCCAGGCTCCCCACGAGACCGGGGATGTCGCCGATGTGGTCGGCGTGGAGGTGGGACAGGAACACCTTGGTCGTGGACTCGACCGGCAGCGCGAGCGCGTTGAAGTTGGCCAGCGATCCGGACCCGAGGTCGAAGAAGAAGAAGTCCCGCTCCGGGTTGCCCACCTCGATCAGCAGCGATCCAGATGCCTGACTGCGCCGGATCCACGGGTCTCCGCTTCCGAGCACGGTGACGCGGACCTCGCCGGTGGCCAGCACCTCGGTGCCGGGGACGAAGACTTCCGGTCGCTCGTGGCTGGGAGTTCCAACCACGGGAGTGGTGGTCAGCGCCCGGGTTCCGCCCAGATGAGCGAGTACAGGCATCGGAGATGCGGTCATGAGTCGTCCCCTTGATCTCCGAGATGCTGGTGGACCAACAATCACTCTCCAGCCCTGGCGCATGGAAGGGTCCTTGGACCCGGGCAGCCCAACGACCCCATCACCGTGCAGCGTCCTCACATGCCGCTGGTCGAACGGTTCGGGACGGGGGTCATTCCGCCAGCTAACCCGGGTGGCGACATGACCCCCGGGTTGACGTCTCAGACGTCGGCGCGGTGCCAGAGGACGGCCGCGAAGCAGATCAGGACGAGCATCAGGGCGATCTGGAGGAAGTCCATGGCGCGTGCCGGGATGCCGGAGAACTGCGCGAGGATCAGCAGGACGTAGGCG
>DATHTV010000194.1:0-1802 GCA_035462845.1 Jiangellales bacterium | reverse complement strand
CGGCCAGCGCCTTGAGGTCCAGCGACCCGGTCACCGGCACGACCCCGACCGCGAGCGCCCCGTCGACGGTCGCGACCAGCGTCTTGAACAGCCGGGCGGGCTCCACCCCGAGCACGGTCGCCGCCTCCTCCCCGTACGACGACGCCCGCGGGTCGTGCTCGTACGGGTGCAGCGTGTGCGTCACTCCCTGCTTCGCCAGCAGTGCCGTCGCCGGCGTCCCGCGTCCCGCCACGGTGCCGGATAGTAGGGCGAGCCTACGGAATGCGCCCTCTGACCGGCGCGTTCCCAGCTGTCGTGACAGTGTCCGAGCGCATCGACCGCCGTGACCCGCGGTCGTGGCCCGCCTGGCAGCCCGGCGGCACCGCCGGCAGCCCGCCGGGTCGCACCCGCGTAAGCTCGCCCTCCGGGGGCAGACTCCCCGAGACGTCAGGAGGGCCGGTGGCGGAGGAGACCGCGGAGCAGCGCCGGGCGCGCTTCGAGCGGGACGCCCTCCCGTTCCTCGACCAGCTCTACGCGGCGGCGATGCGGATGACCCGCAACCCCGCCGACGCCGAGGACCTCGTGCAGGAGACCTTCGTCAAGGCCTTCGCCGCCTTCCACCAGTTCCAGGAAGGCACCAACCTCAAGGCCTGGCTCTACCGGATCCTCACCAACACGTTCATCAACACCTACCGCAAGCGCCAGCGCCAGCCGAAGCAGTCGACGGCCGAGACGATCGAGGACTGGCAGCTCGCGGCGGCCGAGTCGCACACCTCCACCGGGCTGCGGTCCGCGGAGATGGAGGCGCTCGACCACCTGCCCGACTCCGACGTCAAGGACGCCCTGCAGCGGCTGCCGGAGGACTTCCGGCTGGCCGTCTACCTGGCCGACGTCGAGGGCTTCTCCTACAAGGAGATCGCCGAGATCATGGGCACCCCGATCGGCACCGTGATGTCGCGGCTGCACCGCGGTCGGCGGGGGCTCCAGCGACTGCTCGGGGACTACGCCCGGGACCGCGGCCTGGTCCGCGCGGGCACGGCGGAGGAGGAGGCGTCGTGAGCTGCGGCCAACCTCACCGGACGGACTGTGGCGAGGTGCTCGCCGAGGTGTTCCTCTACCTCGACGGCGAGATCACCCCGGCCCGGCACGACCTGATCCGCGAGCACCTCGACGAGTGCTCACCGTGCCTGCGGAAGTACGGCATCGAGCAGGAGGTCCGCGCCCTGGTGGCCCGCAAGTGCGGGGGCGACCGGGCGCCGCAGGAGCTGCGGGCCCGGGTGCTCGGCCGGCTCCGCCAGGTCGTGGTGGAGACCACCGTGGTCGAGTACCGGGCGGAGTAGTCCCCCGGGCGTGCGGCCGGCGTGGGCCCCTGCGGGAAGGTCAGGAGGTGCCATGCGGCATCCCGCCGGACGGACGCGTCGTGCGGTCCGGGCGGGCCTCCTCGTGCTCGTGCCGGCACGGTGCCGGCCACAACGCGGGCAGCATGACCGCCTACGTCAGCACCACCGTCACCAGCGGCACCACCACCACCGGCAGCATTCTCGAGGGCGGCGGGACCCTGGACGGCGACGCCCGGGCGAATGCCGACGCCCACGCCCGCCTCCTCGACTTCCTCGACGGTCTCCAGCGCCGGCGGGTCGCTCCGGCCGGGGCCGGGAGCGGGTCCGGAGAGGGTCCCGACGTCGGGTGTCGACGTCGGGAAGGGGCGGGCGTGTACGAGACCGTGCTGGTCGCCAACCGCGGGGAGATCGCGGTCCGGGTGATCCGGACCTGCCAGCGGCTCGGGATCAAGGCGGTGGCCGTCCACTCCGAGGCCGACGCCG
>DATHTV010000193.1:0-13152 GCA_035462845.1 Jiangellales bacterium | reverse complement strand
CTCGTGTGTGGGTTCGCCACCAGGGGGACCGGGTACACCGGACCTGGTGTCCTGTCACGGCATGTAAACGGTCTCGCAACCCGGCCGCAACAGATTGCGTCGCTTGCAGGGTCACGATTGCGCAAATTCCAGTCCGTGGACGTCCTGGAACCCGCTACAACCGGCCCAGACCGGCAGGAACCGACCGCGTCGCGGAGTAGACCAACGACCTCGACGGGGCCGGGTTCCGACGGGCGGGCCGCCCCGCGGCCCTACCCTCGGGCGGCATGACCGCAGAGCTGGCCGCGCTGGTCGCGGGGTGGCGGCACACCGCCGAGCAGGTGCTGGAGTTGTCTCAGAGCCTCGACCCCGAGGACTTCGCCCGACCCACCGACCTGCCCGGCTGGGACGTGCAGGACGTCCTCGCCCACCTGGCCGCGATCGAGGCCGACCTGGCCGGGCTGACGCCGGGGCCGCAGCCCGGCGACGCCCGCGACACCGGCCCGGCGCGGACGGAGGGACCGGCCGGCCCCGTCGACCCCTTCACCGCCTACACCGAGGCCGGGGTGCGGGCCCGGCGCGGCCGGCGACCGCAGGAGGTCCTGGACGAGCTGACCGCGGCGGTCCGGGCGCGCGCCGCTCAGCTCGCAGAGGCGCCGCCCGCCGAGCCCACCGGCACCCCTCCCCGTACCCCGGGCCGGATCGGCTGGGACTGGCGCACCCTGCTCCGCAACCGAGTCGTCGACGTGTGGATGCACGAGCAGGACATCCGGCGCGCGGTCGGGCGCCCCGGCGACCTCGACGGTCCCGGCGCGCACGTCACCCTGGGCTCCTTCGCCGCCTCGATGCCGTACGTGGTGGGCAAGCGGGTGGCGCCGCCGCCGGGCACCACGGTGGTGCTGCGGGTCCACGGGCCGGTCGCCTTCGCCGGTGCCGTGCGGGTGGGGGTGGACGGTCGCGCCGCCCTGCTGCCGGAGGTGCCCGACGGCGCCGACGCCGTTCTGTCGATGTCCGGCGAGGTGTTCGCCGTCCTGTGCGGTGGTCGCCGCCGCCCCGAGGTCGCGGAGATCGAGGTGACCGGGGACGCCGACCTGGCCCGGGCGGTCGCGGCGTCGATGTCGGTCACCCCGTGAGGGGCACGCCGTGATCGGGCGCCCATGAGCGGGCGCGGGCCCGGCCGGCCCCGAGTCGGCATCGTCCTCCTGCCGCAGGGCCGCTGGACGGTGGACGAGCAGCGGTGGCGCCGCGCCGAGGCGTACGGCTTCGACACCGCGCTCACGTACGACCACCTGGCCTGGCGGGACCTGGCGGGCGAGCCGTGGTTCGCCACCGTGCCGACCCTGGTGGCCGCCGCCACGGTGACCTCGCGGATCCGGCTGGGGACCTGGGTCGCGTCACCGAACTACCGCCACCCGGTCCCGTTCGCCAAGGAGCTGATGACCCTGGACGACGTGTCCGGTGGGCGGACGGTGCTGGGCGTGGGGGCCGGCGGGGTCGGCCACGACGCTCATGTCCTGGGCGGGGACGTGCTGCCGGCCGGTGAGCGGGTGCGCCGGCTGGCCGAGTTCGTCGAGCTGCTGGACCTGCTCCTCACGGGCGACCGAATCTCCTACCGGGGCGAGCACTACGCGGCCGTGGACGCCCGGATGGTCCCGGGCTGCGTGCAGCGTCCGCGGCTGCCGTTCGTCGTGGCGGCCAACGGGCCGCGAGCCATGGCGGTGGCCGCCCGGCACGGTCAGGCATGGGCGACCACCGGCGCGACGCCGCCCGAGGACGGGCCCGGGGCGTGGTGGCACGGCGTCGCGGAGCTCGTCGCCCGGCTCGACGAGACCTGCGCCGCAGCCGGGCGGGACCCGGCGGGCCTGGAGCGCTGGCTGTCCGTGGACGCCTCGGGAGCCTTCGCGCTCTCGTCCCTCTCGGCGTTCGTGGAGGCCTGGAGCCGGGCGGCCGAGCTCGGCTTCGCCGAGATCGTCGTGCACTGGCCCCGGCCCGCCGGCGCGTACGCCGGGTCCGAGGACGTCCTGGACGACGTCGCCGCCTGGCTGGCGGCCGGGGCCGCCGCCCCGTGACCGCCCGAGGTGTTGGAGGAGGGTCACCCTCCTACAACGGCGGATTGGAGCAAGGCCACCCTCCTCCAGTCCCGTTGGAGGAGGGCCACCCTGCTACAACGGCAGGTTGGAGGAGGGCCACCCTCCTCCAAACCCCGGGGCGGCGGCGGTGGCGGGCGCGGCGCCGCGAGGTCAGGCGTCTGCGGCGGGGGCGGGCACGTGCCGGCGCGACTGCACGACGCGGAACCGGCTCGCCACGTAGGCCGAGTCGGTGAAGCTGGCGTTCGCCGCCGGGTTCGCCCCGGTCCCGTGGAAGTCCGAGAACGCCGCCGACTGGTTGACGAAGACGCCGCCGGTGAGGTTCATCGACAAGGCCACACCCGCCTCGACGGCCGCCTCCTCGGCGACCTGCAGCACGTCCTCGTCGGTGGAGTAGACCGACGCCGTCATCGCGCCGTACTCACTGACGGTCGAGCGCATCAGGTCGATCGAGGCCTGGGTGGAGTCGGTCGCGATGAGGTAGGAGACCGGGCCGAAGCACTCGCTGCGGTAGACCTCGGCGTCCGCGGCGTCGATGCCGAGGATCGTGGGCGTACGGACCCGGGCGTCGGGCCACGCCGGGTGCTCGACCGACCGCCAGCCGAGCACCACCTTGCCGGACCCGGGCGCCGCTTCCAGGCGCTCGAGCACGCCGTCGTTGACGACCGCGCCGAGCAGCTCGACCGCTCTGGCGTCGTCGCCGAGCAGCCGGTCGACGGCCGCCGCGATCCCGGCCCCCACCTCGTCGAAGGACTTGTGCCCTTCGTCGGTCTCGATCCCGTCGCGCGGCACGAACAGGTTCTGCGGGGCCGTGCACATCTGGCCGCTGTAGAGCGAGAGGGAGAAGGCGAGGTTCTGGCACATGCCCTTGAACGAGTCGGTCGAGTCGACGACGACGGCGTTGACCCCGGCCTTCTCGGTGTAGACGACGGCCTGGCTCGCGTTGTGCTCCAGCCAGTCACCGAACGCGCTGGACCCGGTGAAGTCGACGATCCGGACCTCCGGGCGGACGGCCAGCACGGCCGCGAGACGGTCGTCGGGCCGCTCCGCGGCGAGGCAGACCAGGTCGGGGTCGAAGCCGGCCTCCGACAGCACCTGCCGGGCGACCTGCACGGTGACGGCGAGCGGGAGCACAGCGCCCGGGTGCGGCTTGACGAGCACGGCGTTGCCGGTGGCGAGCGAGGCGAACAGCCCCGGCCAGGAGTTCCAGGTCGGGAAGGTGTTGCAGCCGATCACGAGCGAGACCCCGCGCGGGGCGACGCGGTAGGTCTTCTGCATCCGCAACGGCTCGCCCTTGCCGGCGGGCTTCTCCCAGTAGGCGTGCTCCGGGACCTCCGACTGGGCCGCGTACGCGTACGCGACCGCCTCGAGCGCCCGGTCCAGCGCGTGGGCGCCGCCGGCCTGGAAGGCCATCACGAACGCCTGGCCCGACGTGTGCATGACCGCGTGCGCCAGCTCGAACACCCGCTGGTGCAGGCGGTGCAGGATCTCCAGGCACACGCCGGCCCGGACCCGCGGCCCGGCATCGCGCCAGTCGGGGATGCCGGCGCGGAGCGCGTCGAGCAGCTCGTCCAGCGCCTCGTCGGTCGGCGGCACGTGCGGGTACGCGACGCCGAGCTCGGGCCCGTACGGGCTGCGCTCGGTGGCCACCCTGCCGTCCGCGCCCGGAGTCTCGACGGGGAAGTCGGCACCCAGCAGGGCCTCGTACGCCGCCTTGCCGTCGGCCGCAGCCGTCTCGCCGTACACGCGCGGGCTCGGTGACTCGGGGTAGGCGCTGTGGTAGCCCCGGGTGCGGATCGCCTCGAGGGCGGCCTGCAGGGTCTCGGCGTGGGCGTCGACGTACGCCTCGGGGCCGCGGCGACCGAGCCGGGACGGTGTCGTCGTGGGGCTGACAGGGGTGGCGGCCATGGAGGTCCCTCCGCGACTGGGCGAGCACTGGTCGGACGGGCGGGGCAGGGACCGGCGTACGCACCTGGTGGCACGACCTGTGACACGGCCCTCGCACGTCCGGGGCCATGGTGTCATACCGCACCCGCCTCCTGGGAGACTCGCCCCATGCCACCTCTGGACACCGCCCGCCAGGTCGGGGTGATCGGCGCCGGGACGATGGGGGCCGGCATCGCCCAGGTCGCCGCCCTCGCCGGTCACCCGGTGCTGCTGCACGACGTCGACGCGAGCCGCGCCGACGACGCGGTCGCCGCGGTGGGCGCCCATCTCGACCGGCTGGTCGCCAAGGGCAGGCTCGCCCCCGCCGACGCCGATGCGGCCCGGGGCCGGGTGCGCGCCGTGCCGTCCGTCGACGACCTCGCCGGCTGCGGGATGGTGGTCGAGGCCGTCGTCGAGGACCTCGGGGTCAAGCGCGACCTGCTGGCCCGGCTGGAGGCCGTCTGCGCGCCCGACACCGTGCTCGCCACCAACACCTCCTCGCTCTCGGTGACCGCCGTCGCTGCGGGGCTCGAGCACCCGGGCCGGGTCGTGGGCCTGCACTTCTTCAACCCGGCACCGGTACTGCCGCTGGTCGAGGTCGTGTCCGGCGCGGCCACGTCCCCGGCCGTCGCGGACTCCGTGGTGGGCACGGCCCTGGCCTGGGGCAAGACCCCGGTCCGCTGCGCGTCCACGCCGGGCTTCGTGGTCAACCGGGTGGCCCGGCCGTTCTACGGCGAGGCCATGCGGGTGCTCGAGGAGCGCGCCGCCGACCCGGCCACGGTCGACGCCGTGCTGCGAGAGGCGGGCGGCTTCCGGATGGGGCCGTGCGAGCTCACCGACCTGATCGGCCAGGACGTGAACCACGCGGTGGGGGCATCCGTCTGGGAGCAGACCTTCCACGACCCGCGCTACCAGCCGTCCGCGGTCCAGCAGCGACTCGTCGACGCCGGCTGGCTCGGCCGCAAGACCGGGCGCGGGTTCTTCCCGTACGGAGAGGGGGCCGACGCCCCACGGCCCGCCACCGCGGACGCGCGGCCGGCGCCGGCGGGCGGTGTGACCGTCACCGGCGGCCTGCACGTCCTCGCCGGCCTCCCGGACCGGCTGCGCGCCACAGGGGTCGAGGTCCGCGTGGACGAGGCGGAGACACAGCCCGTGCTGGGCCTCCGGCTGCCGAGCGGCGCGTGGCTGGTCGAGACCGCCGGCGAGACGGCGACCGCGATGTCCTGGGAAGCACCGGTGATCGCCCTCGACTGGGCGCTCGACCCGGGCACGGCCACGCGCTTCTGCCTCGCCGCCCCGGACGGCTGCCCGGCCGCGGCCCTCGACGAGGCCGTCGGGGTCCTGCAGGCGACCGGCGCCGCGGTCAGCGTCGTCGACGACGTCCCCGGCCTGGTCGTCGCGCGCACCCTGGCGATGCTGGCCAACGAGGCGGTGGACCTCGTGCACCGCGGCGAGGCGACCCACTCCGACGTCGACACCGCCATGCGGCTGGGGACGGGCTACCCGTTCGGCCCGTACGAGTGGGGGGTCCGGCACGCGGTGGACGTGGCCGAGGTGCTCGACGCCCTGCACCGGGCGTACCCCACCGGCCGGTACCGGGTGGGGGCCAGGCTGCGCCGCCTCGCCGAGACGGCCGGGCGCGAGCAGTGACCCCGGACGAGACCGCCCGGGCCGCCGCGGCGGCGATGTGGGCCGACGACGAGGCGTCCCGCGCACTCGGGATGTCGCTCGACGACGTCGGGCCCGGCCGAGCCCGGCTGTCCATGACCGTGCGCCGCGACATGGTCAACGGCCACGCCATCTGCCACGGGGGGTACGTCTTCACCCTCGCCGACTCGGCCTTCGCCTTCGCCTGCAACTCCCACGGCCGCCGGACCGTCGCGCAGGGCGCCGACGTCGTGTTCGTCGCCCCCGCCCGGGAGGGCGACCTGCTGGTGGCCGAGGCGGTCGAACGGACCAGGTCGGGGCGCAGCGGCGTCTACGACGTGACCGTCACCGATGCCGCCAGCGGCGCGGTCATCGCGGAGTTCCGGGGCCGGTCCCGCGAGATCCCCGGCACCCTGCTCTCGGACCCCGGCTCCGATTGACCACGGTCACTGCCCGGCCGGTGCAAGCACCTCGCAGAGGTCGTACATCCGGGCCGGTGGGCTGGTCAGCACACCGACGCCGGTCTCGTAGTCGATCTCGAGCACGAGGCGTCCGTCAGTGATCAGGATCGCGTCGCCGAAGCCGTCGATCTGGTACAGCAGGTTGCGCCCGGTCAGCACCGTGGTCTCGCCGGTGTCGTCGAACGTCGCCCGGGCGGTCCCACTGAGGTTGAGCACCACCTCGGCACCCGAGGAGGGGTGGACCACCCGGACGATGAACTGCCCTGTCACGAGGAACCGCGGGACGCCGTCCCGGCGGTAGAAGAACGTGATCTTCTCGTTCGTCTTGTCGGGGTAGAGGATGATCGTGGACCCGCACCCCGGGAGTTCCACACCCTCCTCGGGGAGCGGGAGCGGTTCGCGGTCGGGTCTCGTCGCCACCGCAGCGGGCGCCACCACCACCCCCAGGCCGACCACGAGGGCCGCGGCGATCGCCAGCAGGCGCGCGCGAAGGGTCATGGTCCCTCCCTCGAGCGCCGCCCCCCGGAGCGCCGCGGTCTGCGACGACTCGCTCCTGCTCGCAGGATGGGCCTGCCCCGCCGTCCCGTCAACGGCGGCCACCGCATCCGCCGGCAACTCGCGGACTGCCCCGCTCCGCCCGCCTCGCTGCGGTCAGCCGACCACGGCGTGCACGACCTTGCCGCGCCCCCGCGCGTCCACGCCCCAGCGCGACGCCAGCGCGTCGACGATCGGCAGGCCGCGGCCGCGGGGCGATCCCGGGCCCGGCATGGGCGCGGTCTCGGGGACCAACCCCGAGGCGTCGTCCTCGACCTCCACCCGCAGCCCGTCGTGAACCCCTCCGAGCGAGCGCACCCGGAGCACGACCTGGGAGGCGCCGTTCACGACGGCGTTGGTGACCAGCTCGCTCGTCACGACCAGCGCGGAGGCGGCGTCACCCGCCCAGCCCACGCGCTCGAGCGCCGACCGGAGCGCAGCCCGTGCCTCCCGCGGGCCGTCCGGGCCCGCGGGCAACGGACGTTCCAGGAGCACCACCCCTCTCACGTCCCCGTCGAGAGACGCGCCAACCCTCTCCCGGCGAGCCGGTACCGACGGGGTGAGGATCTCGCCGCCGCCGATCCCGGTCGGACCGTCCACCGCTGCAGCGCCGGGCCGGGCTGCGGTGCGGCCGGCCACGACCTCGCGGCGCGCCGGGTCGACGTCGTGCGTGATCACACCCGGGTGCCGGACCCTTGCCACCAGCACGGTGAGGTCGTCACTGGCGGCCCGGTGGGCACGCTCCTCGAGCACCGAGGCACACACCTCGGCGGCGCTCCGCCCCCCCATGGCGGCGATCTCCTCGGCGAGCTCGGCGACGCTGACGTCGAGGTCACGACGGCGCTCCTCCACGAGCCCGTCGGTGTAGAGCACGAGCGCATCCCCGGGGTGCAGGACGACCTCCGCGTTGGTCCGGGGTCCCGTCGCCGTCAGGCCGACGATGGGCGAGAGCGCGTCCTCGAGCACCTCCACCCCGCCGGTGTCACGCAGGACCAGCGGTGGCAGGTGCCCGGCGCGGGCCCAGGTCAGCCGGACCGAGCCGTCCTCCGCGGCCGGGCTGAGCCGCCCGCACAGCACGCTGGCCACCTGCTGCACGCCGAGGGCCTCGGTCACCTCGTCGAGCTTGGTGATCGCCGTCGCCGGATCGTGCCCCTCCCAGGCGAAGGCCCGCAGGATGGACTTGAACTGACCCATCGCGGCCGCGGCCGCGACGTCGTGCCCGGAGACGTCGCCGACGACGATCACCCCGCCGCCCTCGGGGAGCGGCAGCACGTCGAACCAGTCCCCGCCGACCTGGGCGCCGTCGGCGCCCGGTAGGTAGCCGGCGTCGATGTCGACGGACGGCAGTATGGGGAGCGACGGCATCAGCGCGCGCTGCAGCTCGGACGCGATCGTGCGCTGGCGCTCGTACAGCCGGGCGTTGTCGACGATCAGCGCGACCCGCCGGGCCAGGTCCTCGGCCAGGGCGAGGTCCTCGGGCAGGTAGGCCCGCTCGGCCGACGTGCGGACGAGGGTGAGCGCGCCGAGCACCTGGTGGCGGGCCATCAGCGGCACCAGGATCGCCGAGGCGTAGCCCAGCTCCTCGTACACCGCGATGAGCTCGACGTGGTCGGTGACGTCGCGGTGCATCCCGGCCGGCACGGCCGGCAGGAACACCGGCTCCCCCGTCCGCAGGACGCGCCGCAGCGGCGCGTCGTCGGCGAGGTACGAGGGCTGCAGCCGCTCGACGGCTCGCAGCAGGCCGACCTTCTCGGGGTCGACGTGGGTGGCCGCCACCCGGTGGGTCGCCCGGCCGTCGGTGACGTCGACGAGGTCGACCACCGCCCAGTCGGCCAGGGCCGGGACCACCAGGTGGCTCAGCCGGGACAGCGCCTCGCCGCTGTCCAGCGTGGACACGAGCAGGTCGGTCGCCCCGGTCAGCAGCCGCAACCGGCGGCCGGCGGCCTCGGCCCGGCCGCGGGCCTCCTGCTCGGCGGACAGGTGCTCGGCCCGGCCACGCTCGGCGTCGACGCGCGCCGTCACGTCGGCCTGCACCCCGACGAAGTGGGTCAGCTCCCCGGCGCCGTCGTAGACCGGGCTGACGGCCACCTCGTTCCAGAACGGCGAGCCGTCGCGCCGGTAGTTGAGCAGGGTCTCGCGCACGGGAACGCCCTGCGCGATGCCCCGAGCCAGCCGGCGGACGGCCTCCGGGTCCGTGCCGGGCCCCTGGAGGAAGCGGCAGTTGCGGCCGAGCAGCTCGGACTCGTCGTAGCCGGTGACGGCACAGAACGCGGGGTTCACCCAGACCAGTGGGTTGTCCGGCTGGTGCGGGTCGCTGATGGTGAAGCTGAGGCCGGCGGCGGAGAGGGCACGGGAGCGCACCTCGTGGAGCTCGGCCACGCCGGAGAAGCCGGGGTCCACCGGGAGCAGGGCGACCAGCGCGAGGTCCGGTCGCCCGGCCAGCGGGGGCAGCGGGAAGGCCGTGACCCAGAGGACCCGCCTGCGTGCCCGCCCGGGGGCGAGCACCGGCTCGCCGAGGACGGGCTCCCGCATGGCCACCCGGGTCAGCGGGTTGTCCGAGACGGAGCCGGTCGGGAGGATGCCGGCAGCCTCGACCCACTCCGCTACGGGCGCGGGCAGCCGCAGGGCGCACAGCTCCATCGCCGGCGGGTTGGCGTGCACGACGGTCCCGGTCCCGGTGTCGACCATGAGCACCGCCGCCGGCACGTCGACCAGGGCGTCACCGATCCCGGTGGCGCCTTCGCGGGAGCCGGCGAGCGCCCCCAGCGCCTCGGCGGCGTCCCGCACGTGCTCGTCCTCGTGGCTCACGCTCACCTCCAGCGGGTCGGCGGGGTCGTACGTCTCTCGCGCCGAGGCGCGGCGTCCCCTATCGTCCCCGATGACACCCGGGGTGGGCACCCCGGACGGGAAGGACCGGACGGGGAGGAGCCACCCATGATCACTCGACGGACGCCGGACCACGGCGCCCCTGTCGAGGTCCACGCCGTCGACGGCTGGGTCGTGGTCCGGGTGCGCGGGGAGGTCGACCTGGCGCTCGAGCCGGCGCTGCTCGCCGCTCACGACCAGGTGGTCGCCTACGAGGAGCCGCACGTCTACGTCGACGTCACCGAGGTGGACTTCCTGGACAGCTCGGGGGTGGCCGCCCTGGCCCACCTGCAGCGCCGCGCGCGGGCTCGCGAGGGGTACTTCGTGCTGAGCCCCGCCGAGCCGATCGTGGAGCGCGTGCTCGACCTGACCGGGCTGGCCGACGCCGCCGACGACCCGGACCTCGTGCCGCTGTCGCTCCGCGATCGTCGCGGCTGACGGCGCCCGTCAGGCCCAGGCCAGCGCCTGCGCAGGGTCCTCGAGGAGGGCGGCGAGGTCGGCCAGGAAGCGCGACCCCTGCTCGCCGTCGACGAGGCGGTGGTCGAAGGACAGACCCAGCGTCGTCACCATGCGCGGCCGGACCTTGCCCTTGTGCACCCACGGCTGCTCGCGGACCGCGCCGAAGCAGACGATGGCGGACTCCCCCGGCGGCAGGATCGGGGTTCCGGTGTCCACCCCGAACACGCCGACGTTGGTGATCGAGATCGTGCCGCCGGCCATGTCCGACGGCGGGGTGCGGCCCTCCCGTGCGGTCACGACGAGCGCGTTGATCGCGTCGGCCAGGCCGCGGAGGTCGAGCAGGTGCGCGTCCTTGACGTTGGGCACCATGAGCCCCCGCGGCGTGGCCGAGGCGATCCCGAGGTTGACGTAGCGCTTGAGCACGATCTCCTGCGCCTCGTCGTCCCAGGTCGCGTTGACCTCGGGAGTCCGCCGGACCGCCACGCACAGCGCCCTGGCGAGCAGGGTCAGCGGCGAGAGCCGCACCTCGCGGAACTCGCGCGAGGTACGCAGCCGGTCCACGAGGCGCATCGTGCGGGTGACGTCGACGGTGACGAACTCCGTCACGTGCGGCGCGGTGAACGCGCTCCGGGTGACGTTGGCCGCGGTGTGCTTGCGGACGGACCGGATGGCCACCCGCTCCTCCCGGGGGCCGCCGTCCCAGCCGGTCCCCGCCGCGGCCGCCTGGGCACCGGCGGTGCCGGCAGCCACGGCAGGAGCGCCCCCGTCGGCGGCGGACTGCACGTCCTCACGGGTGACCGTGCCGCCCGGCCCGGAGGGCACCAGCGCCCCGAGGTCGACACCGAGGTCCTTCGCCAGCTTGCGTACCGGCGGCTTCGCGAGCACCCGGAGCCGGGCGGCCGAAGGGCCGGGCTCCTGCGGCACCGGCACGACCGGCCGGGCGGGTCCGGGCGGTGCGACCGGCCGGGAGACCGGTGCCGCGGTGGAGAACGCCTCCCGCACGCCGGCCTCCGCGGCCGCGGCGTGGCCGGGCGCCGACTTGCGCGGGCGACGGGTCGTGGCGCCGGTGCGTGGCCCGTACCCCACCAGCACGGCCTGCCGCTCCCCGCCCGGCTTCGGCGCGGGGACCAGGTCCTCGGCCGGGCCGCCCACGAGGGTCTCGCCGCCCGCCTGGGCCCGTGCCTCGCCGGCCGGAGCGGCCGCAGGTGCGGCCGGAGCCGCGGCGGGCGCGCCCCCGGCACCGCCGACGCGCACCGCGATGATCGGCGTCCCGACGGGGACGGTCTCGCCCTCCTCGACCAGCAGGCCGTCCACCACGCCGGCGAAGGGGCAGGGCAGCTCGACGAGGGACTTCGCGGTCTCGATCTCGACGATGACGTCGTTGACCTTGACCGTGTCACCCGCCTTGACCTTCCACGAGACGATCTCGGCCTCGGTGAGACCCTCCCCCACGTCGGGGAGCAGGAACTGCTTGACGTCGCTCATCCGCGCCTCTCTCAGTACGCCAGCACGCGGTCGACACCGTCGAGCACGCGGTCGAGGTCCGGCAGGTACTCCTCCTCGACCCGCGAGGGCGGGTACGGGGTGTCGAAGCCGGTCACCCGGAGCACCGGGGCCTCGAGCGAGTAGAAGCACTCCTCGGTCACCCGCGCGGCGACCTCGGAGCCCAGCCCGAGGCTCTGCGGCGCCTCGTGGACGACGACGCAGCGGCCGGTGCGGCGCACGCTCTCGTACAGCGTGGGCAGGTCCAGCGGCGACAGCGAGCGCAGGTCGACGACCTCCAGCGAGCGCCCCTCCTCCGCCGCGGCGGCCGCGGCCTCCAGGCAGGTCTTGACCATGGGGCCGTAGGCGACCACGGTGACGTCCGCGCCCGCGCGCGCGACCCGCGCCGCCTCGAGCGGGAGGTCCGGGCTGCCGGCCTGGTCGACCTCGGCCTTGTCCCAGTAGCGCCGCTTGGGCTCGAAGAAGACGACCGGGTCGTCGAGCACGACCGCCTGCTGGATCATCCAGTAGGCGTCGGCCGGGTTGGAGCACGAGACGACCTTGAGCCCGGGGGTGTGCGAGAAGTACGCCTCGGGGCTCTCGCTGTGGTGCTCCACGGCGCCGATCCCCCCGCCGTACGGGATGCGGATCACGATCGGGACACGCAGCCGCCCGCCGGACCGGTAGTGCATCTTGGCGACCTGGGTGACGATCTGGTCGTACGCGGGGAAGACGAAGCCGTCGAACTGGATCTCGCAGACCGGGCGGTAGCCGCGCAGGGCCAGGCCCACCGCCGTGCCGATGATCGCGGACTCGGCGAGCGGGGTGTCGATGACGCGGTCCTCGCCGAAGTCCTTCTGCAGGCCGTCGGTGATCCGGAAGACGCCGCCGAGCTTCCCGACGTCCTCGCCCATGACGAGGACCTTGGGGTCGGACTCCATGGCGGCCCGCAGGCCGGCGTTGATGGCCTTACCCAAGGTCAACGTGGCCGGGGTCGACGTGGCTGGTGCCGTCTCGCTCATGCGCGGGCCTCCTCGTCGGCGAAGGACTCGAGGTAGGAGGTCAGCGCCGCGCGCTGCTCGACCAGCTGCGGCGTGGGCTCCACGTACACGTGGTCGAACATCGACGCCGGAGTGGGGTCGGGCATCTCGCGGCAGTACGTGCGCAGGTGCTCGGCCAGCGACTCGGCCTCGGCCTCCACGTCGTCGAAGAACGCCTGGTCGGTGCTGCCGTGCCGGGTGAGGTAGGCCCGGACGCGCTCGATCGGGTCCTTGAGCTTCCAGTGCTCGAGGTCGGCAGCCAGCCGGTAGCGGGTGGGGTCGTCGGACGTGGTGTGCGCGCCCATCCGGTACGTGTAGGCCTCGACCAGCATCGGCCCCTCGCCGTCGCGCGCCCGCTGGAGGGCCGCGCGGGTGACCGCGAGGCAGGCCAGCACGTCGTTGCCGTCCACGCGTACGCCGGGGAAGCCGAAGCCGCTGGCCCGGCGGTAGAGCGGGATGCGGGTCTGCCGCTCGAGCGGCTCGGAGATGGCCCACTGGTTGTTCTGGCAGAAGAACACGACCGGGGCGTTGTAGACGCTGGCCCAGATGAACGCCTCGTTGACGTCGCCCTGGCTGGTCGCGCCGTCGCCGAAGTAGGCGATCACGGCGGCGTCGCGGTCCGGGTCACCGGTGCCGACGGCGCCGTCGCGCTGCACCCCCATCGCGTACCCG
>DATHTV010000192.1:0-22451 GCA_035462845.1 Jiangellales bacterium | reverse complement strand
GCCCCGCCCGCCCCCCGCCCCGACGCCGCCGTTGGGCGGCCGTACCCCCGGCCGCTAGGCCGCCACGGGCCGGCCGTCCGGCGTCAGCCGGAAGTGCGCGGGCAGCACCGGGCCGGGGGGTGTCACCCGCGCGGCGAGGTCCGGCGGGACCGGGCCGCCGGCGACCGCGGTGCGCAGCTCCGCGAGCGTGAGCCAGGCGACGTCGTCGACCCGGTCGATGGCTCCGGACCGGACCAGCCGGCGGGCGAACTCGGTGACGCACCGAGCCGAGAGTTCCTGCACCCAGCGCGCCCGTAGCCGGACGAGCTCGCGCGGGCCGGGCCGGCCTGTCGCGGTACCACCGGTCCTGAAGGCCGCCGGGGTCGCGGGCAGGGGGACCGGATCCCCGAGCCGCGGCGGGGTCAGGGCCAGCACCAGCGGGTGGGTAGACCGGATGCTCGCGTCCGGCAGGCCTGCGGCCCGTCCGGTGGCCAGCACCCGCAAGGCCTCGCCCGCCACCGATCGCGCCGCGGGCTCGACCAGCGCCGCGGCCAGCACCTCGAGGGTGTGCAGCCCGGTCAGGGTCTCCCGCGTCGTGTCGACCAGGTCGAGGAGCTCGGTCTGCGCCAGCAGCGTGAGCGGCGGGACGGCCGCCAGCTCGGCGTCGACCCGCGAGACCGTCTCGGTGGTTCGGGCCGGCAGCTCGGCCCGCAGCCGGCCCACCTGCACCGCAGCAGCGAGGCGGCGGGCTCCCGGTCGCGGGTCGACCAGGCGGAGCCGGGCCCGGGCCGCCCGTCCCGGCACGTACCCGAACAGCTCGAGGTCGACAGCGGCCCAGCCACCCACCGTGGTGACCACCGGCGAGGTCGCCAGGTGCCGCTCGGGCACGGTGCGTGTCCGACGCAGCGCCCGGACGACGCCTTGCCCGAGAGGCACCAGCCACAGCTCGCGCTCGAGCGGGCGGAGCGGGTCGGGGAAGGTCTCGGCGACCGGTCCCGGGCCGAGCACCGGGCCGGCGGCGGCCACGGCGGAGCCGACCGCGGTCACGGGCCGGCTCTGGAGCAGCCAGAGCCGGCCCCCCGGGTCGACACCCCACTCGACGTCCTGGGGTCCCTCGAACACCCCCTCCGCGTCCGCCGCCAGCCGCGCCAGCGCGCGGCCCAGCGCATGGTCCAGCAGCGGCCGCCGGCCTCCCCGCCGCCGCCACGCCGGCGCCCCGTCGACGGTGCGGACCCGGCCCGACCGGGAGACCACGTACCGCTCGGCCGTCGCGCGACCGGACACCAGGGCCTCCGGGCTGCCGGCCACGGCCTCGACGACGAGGTGCGGGTCGCCGGTCACCGGGTCGACGCCGAACAGCACGCCACCGATCGACACCTCCAGCTGACGCTGGACGAGGACGGCCATCCGCCCCGCCGCCGGGCCCCGTCCGGCCGAGTCGAGCACCTCGCGGACCGCGTCGACGACGGCGTCCCACCCGCGGACCCCCAGGACCGAGCGGAACTGGCCGGCCAGCGACGAGACCGCCGCGTCCTCGACCGTGGACGACGAGCGGACGACCACCGGGGCACCGTCGCCCCCCAGGCCCCGCCAGCCCTCGTGCAGCTCGGTGAGGACGTCGGGGGTCAGCGGGTCGGGGGCAGCGGTGGTGAGCACGAGGCCCGGCAGCACGGGCAGGCCGGATCCGGCCGCCCGCGCGAGGTTCGCCGCCTTGGCGCCGGTGAGCGCCGCGTCCGTCGCGGCGGGGGCGGCGAGCCCGACGACCGCCCTCGTCATACCGCCGAGCCTAGGGGCGGGAACCCCCGCACAGGTCGGGCCGTAGGTCCCGGGCTGGGCCGTCGCCGTGTCGACTCGACCCAGTAGCGTCCTCGCACGTGACGACGTGGGCGCTGCACGGCCGGGTCACCACCGACCGCCCGCTGCTCGTGGTGGCGGTGGACGAGGAGGCCGCCCACCTGAGGACCGGTTCCCACCCGGTCCTGGTCACCGGCGCGGGCAAGGTCAACGCGGCGACCGCCCTGGCCACCGTGCTGGCGGCACCGGTGCGGCCGTCGTCGGTCGTGAACCTCGGCACGGCCGGGGCGCTCCGCGCCGGCTGGACCGGCTTGCACGAGGTGGCGCGGGTGGTGCAGCACGACCTCGACGACGCCTTGCTGGAGCGGCTCACCGGGCGGCGCTTCGGCCCGCCTGTCGACCTGGCGCCGGTCGGTCCGGTCCTCGCCACCGGTGACGTGTTCGTCGCCGACCGGGCCGTCCGCGCCAGGCTGGCCGAGAGCGCCGACCTGGTCGACATGGAGGGCTACGCCGTCGCGCGGGTCGCCGTGGCGGCAGGCGTGCCCGTACGCCTGGTCAAGCACGTCAGCGACGACGCCGACGAGAGGGCCGGCCGGTCGTGGGTGGCCGCCGTGGAGGAGTGCGCTCGAGTGCTGGCCGGCTGGGTCGACGAGCACCTCGGCTGACCCACCGTGCGCGCCTCAGGAAGTGGCCGCGATACGGAGGATCGCCGCCACGGAGGCGTCCACGTCGGCCTCCGTGGTCGACCAGTTCGACACCGAGACCCGCATCAGCCGCCGGCCGCGCCAGGTGGTCCCGCCCAGCCAGCAGGTGCCGTCCCGCTGGACCGCGCCGATCACGTGATCGGTGCGGTCGTCGGAGCCGAAGCCGACCAGCACCTGGTTGAGCACGACGTCGTTGACGACCTCCGCCCCGCCGGCGGCCAGGCCGTCGGCGAAGCGCCGGGCCAGCCGGCAGCACCGGTCGACCAGGTCGGCGACGCCGTCGCGGCCGAGCTCGCGCAGGGCAGCCCAGGCGGTGAAGCCCCGGGCCCGCCGGGAGGACTGGAGCACGAGGTCGGACAGCACGTGCTCCCCCGCTCCGGAGCCGACCAGATAGGACGCCGTGTACGAGACGGCCGCCGCGTGGACGTCGGGGTGCGCGCAGAACGCGAAGCCCGAGTCGTAGGGCACGTTGAGCCACTTGTGCCCGTCGCACGCCCAGGAGTCGGCCAGCTCCACCCCGTCCACCAGGTGGCGGGTGGCGTCCGCCGCCCCCGCCCACAGCCCGAAGGCGCCGTCGACGTGCACCCAGGCGCCGTGGCGCCGGGCGACCGCGATCGCCGACCGCAGGTCGTCGCACGCCCCGGTGTTCACGTTGCCCGCCTGCAGCGCCACGATCGTCGGCGCGGCGGGGCCGGTGACCAGCACGCGCTCGAGGCCGGCGACGTCGATCGCGCCGTTGGCGTCCGCGGCGACTGCCTCGACGAGCCCCGTCCCGAAGCCGAGCAGTCGCAGCGACCGGGCGACCGTGCCGTGGCGTTCCTCCCCGGCGACGACGCGCACCCGCGGCGCCCCGGCGAGGCCGTCCCGCTCGACATCCCAGCCCACCTGCTGGAGCACGTGGTGCCGGGCGGCGGCGAGACCGACGGTGTTGGCCTCCTGGCCGCCCGTGACGAAGCCGACCGTCGCGGTCTGCGGGATGCCGAGCAGGTCCTTCAGCCAGCGGCCGGCGCAGTCCTCCGCGGCGGCGGCCGCAGGTGACAGCACGGCGTTGAACCCGCACTGGTCCCAGCCGCCGGTCAGGACGTCGGCAGCGGTGGCCGCCGGCAGCGCCCCGCCGATGACGAAGCCGAAGAAGCGTGGCCCCGCGGTCCCGACGAGGCCCGGGCCGGCGGCGGCCAGCAGCTCGTCGAGGACCGTCCCCGGATCCGTGCCGCGGTCGGGAAGCTCGCCCCCGAACCCGGCCCGCAGTGCCGCCCGGTCGACGGGAGGCGCCACCGGCCGCTCCGCGACGGTGGCCCGGTGGTCGGCGGCCGCCGCGGCGGCCCGGTGCAGGAGCTGGGCGAGGTCGTCCACGCCCGGTGACGGTACGCGGTCAAGGGAGACCCGGAGCGGCCTCCCGGCGGTGCGCCCGGCGCGTGGAGGGGTCACTCGTCCTGCACCAGGCAGAACTCGTTGCCCTCGACGTCGCGCAGCACCACCCACCGACCGGCCGGGCCGTCGTGCCGCTGGACCTCCTCGGCGCCCAGGGCCAGCACGCGGTCGAGCTCGCCGGCGAGATCGTCGGTGTGCAGGTCGGGGTGGAACCGGTTCTTCGCCGTCTTGGCCTCGGGGACGGGCAGGAAGAGCATCGCCGTGTCGCCGAGCGCCCGCGGGATCACCATCACCTCGGGCAGCACGGTGCCGGGGCGGGCCGGCCGCTGCAGCACCTCCGCCCAGAAGCCGGCCAGCCGGACCGGGTCCGCGGCGTCGAAGGTCAGCGCCCCCACGTACACCATGGTGGGAGGGTACGGGTGGACCCGGCCCGTCGCGGCGCACCGGGCCGCACGCCGGCCGGCCGCGGGAGGCGGCTACGTCGGGCACCGTTCCGCCGTGGTCAGCTCGTCGACCTCCTCGGAAGCCTCCGCGGGAGCGGTGACCCGCTGCACGGAGGCGGGCCGCCGCTCCCGGACGGCGCCGGCCAGCAGCGCCACCATCGCGGCGAGGGTGGCGACGACGAGCAGGGAGCGGTCGAGCCCCCACGACTCGGCGAGGAAGCCGAGCAGGGGCGGTCCGAGCAGGAAGCCGCCGTAGCCGATCGTCGCGGTCACGGCGATCGCCTCGGCCCCGCGGCCCGGCACCGCCTCCCCCGCTGCGGACATGCCGGCCGGGAAGACCACCGACAGGCCGAGCCCCCAGAGCAGCGCCCCGGCCAGGGCGACCGGCAGCGACGGGACGAGGCTGACGAGCGCAACGCCGACTGCGGCCGTGGTCCCGCAGACCCGCACCACGGCGGTCCGGCCGTACCGGTCGATGGCGCCGCCACCGACCAGGCGGCCGACGAGCATCGCGGCGTTGAAGCCGGCAAAGGCGAGCGCGGCGAGCGACTCGGAGGCACCGCGGGTGTCGACCAGCGTGAGGGCGAGCCAGTCGTTGGCGGCGCCCTCACCGAGGGCGGTGCCCAGCACGACCAGGCCGATGACGAGCACCGCGGGCGAGCGCCACAGCGACGGGCCGCTGGTCCGGCCACGCTGGTCCGGTGTGCGCTGCGGAGCGGGCGCGACCGGCAGGAAGCGCGGTACGCAGGCGGCCACCACGGCCACGGAGCCGACCGCGACGAGCACGAACTGCGGGAGCGGCCCGAGGCCGGCACGGACGGCGAGAGCGGCGAGCCCGGCGCCGATGACCGCCCCGCCGGAGAAGGCCGCGTGGAGTCGTGGCATCCAGGACCGCCGGTCGCGCTCCTCGGCGGTGTGGCCGGCCACGTTCATGGCGACGTCCCAGACCCCGAAGCCGGTCCCCGCGAGGACGAGAAACGCCATGGCCACGGCGACGGACGCCGTGGAGCCCACCCCGATCCAGGCGACGCCCGCGATCACGGTGCCGGCGAGCACCACCCGGCCGGTCCCGAACCTGCGGACCAGGCGGGCCGTGAAGGGCATCGCGGCGATCGAGCCGATCCCGACGCCGACGAGGGCGAGGCCGAGCTGGCTCTCCGTCGCCGAGAGCTGGTCGCGCAGCGCCGGTACCCGGGCCACGTTGGCGCCCATGACCGCACCGGCGGCGGCGAAGGTCGCCGTCACGGCGTGCACGACGCCGTCCGCCCGCGCCCTGCCGGTCCGGTCCTGCTGCGCCCTGCTCACGCCCGCTCCCCTGCTGGTCTGTCCAGGACCCGTCGACCGGGACGTTCTGGATCGATCTAGTGGATCGATCCAGAAGGATACGGCTAGCCTGCCGGCGTGGGCAAGCACGGATCGACCCTGGCCGACGTGGCGCGCGTCGCAGGGGTGTCCCGGTCCACGGCGTCCAACGCCTACAACCGCCCCGACCAGCTCTCGGCCGCCGTCCGGACGCGGGTGCTCGAGGCGGCCGCCTCACTCGGCTACGCGGGGCCCGACCCGCTGGCTCGGCAGCTGCGCACCCGCCGCTCCGGCACCGTCGGGGTGCTGGTGCTGGAGCGCCCCGGCTACGCGTTCTCCGACCCGGCGGCGCAGCTGTTCCTGGACGGCATCGCCGAGGGTCTCGGCGCCGACACCGCGGGCCTGCTGCTGCTGTGGGGGACGGCCGAGAACGGTGGGCCGCCGGTGGCCGCGGTCCGGGCCGCTGCCGTGGACGGCTTCGTGTCCTACTGCCTGCCCGGAGACACCCCCGCCCTCGACGTCGTCGTCCAGCGCGGGGTCCCGCTCGTGACCGTCGACGGCACCGTGAACCGGGGCGAGGCCTGCGTCGAGGTCGCCAACCACTCGGGCCAGGCCGCGGTCGTCCGGCACCTGCTCGGGCTCGGCCACCGGCGGCTCGCCGTGGTCTCGATGCCGCTGCGCGCCGACGGCTTCTTCGGCCTCGCCGACCGGGCCCGACTGACGACGGTCACCGACCCGTCGAGCCGCGACCGGCTCGCGGCGGTGCGCGACGAGGTCGCGAGGGCAGGGCTCGACCCGGACGCCGTCCCCGTCGCCGTCGCCCGCTCGAGCCATCCCACCGACGGCCACGAGCTCGCCGCGATGCTGCTCGCCCGGCATCCCCGGCCGACCGCGATCATCGCCCTCTCCGACCGGCTCGCCCTGGGCTGCATCCAGGCCGTGCGGGCGGCGGGGCTGCGCGTGCCGGAGGACGTCTCGGTGACGGGGTTCGACGCGATCCCCGAGGCGTACGAAGCGGAGCCGCCGCTCACCACCGTCGCCCAGGACCACGGGCTCAAGGGCCGCCAGGCCGGGCAGCTGATCCGCGAGATGCTCGACGGGCTGCCGGCCCGGCACGCCCAGGTCCGGACCGAGCTGGTCGTCGGGGGGAGCACCGGTCCTCCGCCCCCCGCTACCGCGACAGGATCAGCAGCAGGATGAGGGTGGCGACGGCCGAGACGGCGAGCGAGCCGAGGCAGCCGAGGCGGTTGCTGAAGAACATGACCATCGGCCACTCCTACCCGTGCGTCCCCCGGTGACACCGGGCCGGCCTCGATGCGCGCGTGACGCGTGACACGCCTCGGCCGCGGCCTCGATGCCACCCGCGCCCGGCGACCGTGCTACGGTGGGCGCAGTTGCACAGCAGTTCTCGCACGTTCTCGAACGCCCGCGGATTGTCACTCCGGCGGGCGTTTTTCATTCCGTGGACCCCGAGCACCGGTGTCCGGGTCTGGGACGGACGACCACCGCCGCAGCGCGCGGCCCGGCGACCACGCCGGCCGCGTACCCGCACACCGACGCAAGGAGAAGGTCATGGCTCAGGGAACAGTGAAGTGGTTCAACGGCGAGAAGGGCTTCGGCTTCATCGCCCAGGACGGCGGCGGCGCCGACGTCTTCGTGCACTACTCGGCGATCGTGGCGGACGGCTTCCGCTCGCTCGACGAGAACCAGCGCGTCGAGTTCGACGTGACGCAGGGCCAGAAGGGCCCGCAGGCGGAGAACGTCCGCCCCGTCTGACTGATCCACGGCGTCTGATCCAGGCCACAGCTCGACCGTACGACGAGGGGCCCCACCGTCTCGGTGGGGCCCCTCTGCGTACGTCGGCTCCGGATGTCAGGTCACATCTCCTGGGCCAGGATCCCGTAGCCGATGGTCGTCGGGTGCACGCCGTCCAGCGAGAACAGCCCCCCGTCGGTGCGTCCGCCGGGACCGGACCAGAAGAACCGCGTGTTCGGGACCGGGTCGAGGGCCTTGAGCTCGGGTGGGAGCTCGTACGGCGTCCACCACGTCGGGCGGGCCCACGGGCTCTCGAGGTAGCGACGGGTCGCGAGCCGGTCCAGCAGTGCACCGAGGTCGACGACGTTCCAGTCCAGCTGGTCTCGGCGCGCCGCCTCGACAGACGCGATGATCGTCTCGTTGTAGGCGTCGATCGCGGAGTCGACGGATCGGGCCTCGGCCTCGGTGAGGTGTGGGTCCCGCTCGGGATCGAAGTCGGCGTCCGTGATCCAGGGCCGGGTGTAGTACGGGAAGTAGCGGGAGTCCGGCCTGACCTTGCCGCCGACGCCACGGGCGATGGTGCGATCGTCACCGACGGGACAGTGGCCACGAGCACGTGCTGTGCACCGACCTGCCGGATCTGCTCGACGAGCAGCGCCCAGTCGGCCGCGAAGTGGCTGGGCCGCCACACCGTCCACCCGGCCTTGGCCGCCAACCGCCGGTCGGGAGCGAGGCGGTCGTAGCCGTCCGGTGTCCAGCGCGTCTGCAGCTGCACCACCGACCCGAGGGCGTTGTTCGCCCCCAGGGTGACCACGAGCGTCTCGATCCCCTGTCCGCGCCGGCCCATCGCGGCCGCGGCCTGGAGCACCGTGCGCGAGGTGCGCCCCGACCGAGCAGGTTCGAGGACGAAGAGCGCTGCGCGGTCGTTGTCGTCCTGCACCACCTGGTTGATCGGGTCGTCCTGCGGCCTGCCGATGCGGGCGGCCACCGTCTTGGCGTTGAGCAGCACCGCGTCGAGCACGTCCCACCCGTACACACCCATGTTGTGCAGCGGTCGGCCGGTCCCGGGCGTCGGCGGCTCTGGTGTGCGGTCCTCCCAGTAGTCCTCGACCTCGTCCATGTAGGACCGCAGCCACAGGCCGGCGCCGATCACCTCCCAGAAGTCCAGGCGAGGGCCGTACCGTGTCTCGAAGGCGCGCGAGGCGCTCGAGATCCAGCGGGATCCCGCCGGGCCCGCCGGGCCGCTCGTACGTGGGGAAGGTGAACTGCTCCGCGGTCAGCCCCATCTCGTAGGCCACGATGGCCGGCCAGGAGATGTCGGTGCGGTAGACGGCGGCGCTCATGAAGCCGTGGGTGAGCGAGTCGCCGATGGTCACCAGCCGGTGCTTGGCGGTCGACGGTCGTCCGCGCGGGACGTCGATGCCCAGGGTTGGATCGGTGACCGGCTCCCGTGGGGCGTTGTTGATCTGGACGTCGTCCGGCGTGCTCTGGCGGACCTGCTGAGTGGCCATGTGGGCTCCCTCCCCCGTCCCCGCATGGTCGGACCGGGAGCCGTCCTGTCCAGAGTCATGGGTCGCGGCCAGCCCAGACGAGGAAGACCCCCTGGCGCACCTGGCTTCAGATCTCTATAGTCAGAGGTGATGCGCCGGCCCGGATCTCCAGCCGCCCGATCGACTCCCTGACAGGAAGGGACCCGTCGTATGAACGACACTCGCCGCCCCGACACGGTCGTCCTCGTGCACGGCCTCTGGATGACCCCCCGCAGCTGGGAGAACTGGGTCGAGCACTACCAGGCCAAGGGGGTCACCGTCGTGACGCCCGGGTACCCAGGGTTCGAGATCGAGGTCGAGGGGCTCCGCGAGAGCCCGGACATCATCGCCGGCCTGACCGTGCCCGAGACACTCGACCACCTGGCGGCCGTGATCCACCAGCTGGCGTCCCCACCGATCATCATGGGGCACTCCTTCGGCGGTACGCTCACGCAGCTCCTGCTGGCGCGCGGTCTGGGGTCGGCCGCGGTGGCCATCGACTCGGCTCCGACGGAAGGCGTCCGCGTCAACCCGCTCTCGCAGGCCAGGTCGCTGTTCCCGGCGCTGAAGAACCCGGCCAACCGGCACAAGGCCGTGGGGTTCACGCCCGAGGAGTTCCACTACGCGTTCACCAACACCCTGAGCGAGGAGGACTCCCGGGCGGTCTGGGAGCGCTACGCCATCCCCGCACCGGGCAGCTGGGTGTGGGAGTTCGGGCTCTTCGCGAACCTCAAGCCAGGACACCAGGACACGTGGGTCGACTACTCCGCCGACCGTGCGCCGCTTCTCTTCATCGGTGGCAGCGAGGACCACATCATGCCGCCGTCGGTGAACAAGTCGAACGCCAAGCACTACCGGAAGTCCCCGGCGATCACCGAGTACCACGAGTTCGAGGGACGAGACCACTGGACCTGCGCGGCACCAGGATGGGAGGCCGTGGCCGACTACGCCCTGGACTGGGCCCTCGAGCACGCGACTCGACCGCGGGTGACCACGGCGGACGGCTGACCGTCGTCCTGGTCGATGCGGAGCAGTGACTCGACCTCAGGTCGCCGCAGCGAACGTAGAGTGGTGCGGTGCCCATGAAGATGGCCGGAGCCCTCGCCCTGCGTGGCGCCGAGGCCGTCGGGGAGTACTGCCCGATCGAGCGCGTCCTGCGCCTGCTCAGGACACCCAGCTCGGTGCTGGTCCTGCGCGAGGCCTTCTACGGGGCCACGAGGTTCGACGAGTTCACCGCCCGCACCGGGCTGGCAGAGGCCACCGCCGCGGCGCGACTGGGCGAGCTCGTGGGGGCCGGAGTCCTGAGCAAGCGGCCGTACCAGGAACCCGGGCAGCGCCGCCGTCATGAGTACGTGCTCACGGCCTCGGGCGCGGACCTGATGCCCGCGATCTACGCACTGCTTGAGTGGGGCAACCGGTACGCGCCACCGCCCTACCCACCGACCATGCATCATCACGGGTGCGGCGAGCGTGTCGCCATCGAAGCGCGCTGCGCCGCCGGTCACCAGGTCTCGGCCGACGACGTCACGGTCAGCGCAGCGGGGCCCTTCGGGCTCGAAGACCCCAAGATCGCTGAGGCGTGGGACATCCGCACCGCCTGACAGGTGACGCAGGATGAGACCAGCCCCGCGAGCACTGCCTGTAGCTCGAGCAGCTGGGATCGCGGGTCGGGTCGCGCTGCGCACCATGTCCACCCCTAGGGGTCCAGGAAGTCGAGAACCGCACGTGCCGGGTACGGCGCACCGTCCGGACACGTGCCGGCGAGGACGGTCATTGCGCTGAGGTCATTACCGGCGGTGACCACCGCCGGCTCCACGTAGCCGTGCGGGCGGTGCTGCGGGAGGTCCACCGCGGCCAGCAGGGCGTTGCACAGGCACTGCCGGCCCTCGGTGTTCGCCGCCCGGCCGCCCTTGTGCTCGAGGTAGGTGCGCGGTGGCTCGGCCGGGCAGCGGTAGCCGATCGTGCCGTCGGCCTCGCGGAACGGTGTGCGCAGCGC
Organism: Jiangellales bacterium; assembly: GCA_035462845.1. Classification (GTDB taxonomy): domain Bacteria; phylum Actinomycetota; class Actinomycetes; order Jiangellales; family Jiangellaceae; genus DASTQL01. Next base: position 11,578 of record DATHTV010000192.1, on the reverse strand, counting down.
CCCGATGTCGCAGACCGGGCGGCGCCCCGCGACGACGCCGGGCTCGGACAGCGTGCCGGCGGCGGAGAGCACCTTGAACGGGAAGCCGGTCGGCGACACGCGCCAGTCGGTGCGTACGGAGACGCCGGAGGTGGCCAGGTCGCGGAGCACCTGGCGCTTGAGCCGGTCGGCAAGCCCCGACTCGGCGCTGAACGCGAACGCGGTGCCGACCTGGATGCCGGCCGCGCCAGCGGCCACCGCCGAGCGCAGACCCTCGGGGCTGCCCTGGGAGCCGGCCAGCCAGAACGGGAGTCCGAGCGCGTGGATGGCGTCGAGATCGACGAGGTCGCGCTCGTCGTAGACCGGCTCGCCCTCCGCGGTCACTCGACGTGGTCCGCGTGGCGGTGCGTTGTGGCCGCCCGCCGTCGGTCCCTCGACGACGAATCCGTCCGGACGCGTCGCCGGGTCAGCGGCCAGTCCGGCCGCGAGGTCGGTGGACGCCACGATCGCCAGCAGCAGCGGCCGCAGCAGCGGTGGACCCGCGCCGAGGAGAGCTCGAGGGCTGCAGCGCACCGCGAACGTCCCGTCGGCGCTCGTCGTGCCCTGGGCGCGGACGGACAGGGCGACGCCGTCCCGCCGGGCCAGCCGGTCGAGCAGCTCAGGCACGGCCGCGGGGCTGCCCGCGCCCACGAGCACGTAGTCGACCCCGGCCAGCATCGCCCCGAGGCAGGCGAACGGGATCGGGAGCTCGATCTTGCGCAGGTAGTTGATGCCCACGGCCCCGTCGTGGCCTTCCTTCGCCAGGTGCACCTCGCAGAAGTTCGCGACGACGGTCAGCTCCTGCAGCGCCACCGGCGGGCGCAGCGTGTACATCGGCACGGTTCGGTAGGGCCTGCCCGTGGGCCGGCCGTCGGGCAGGAAGTACGTCTCCAGCACCCGCTGGGCCATCGCCGGCACCGGGAAGGCCGCCATGGCCCGTCGTACGTGACCGCCCTGGTCGCCGTCCTGCAGGCGCCGGGCGTACACCACGTCGAGCGCGGTGCCCGAAACGACTCCGAGGTGACCGGCGGTGGACACGGCCCGGGCCAGCTGCCAGCTGGAGACCGCGACGCCCATGCCGCCCTGGATGATGCGCGGCGGCGCTGCCGGGGGCGTGGCCTGGGGTGCTGCTCGGGGCGAAACGAGCGGAGGGGCCGCGGGGTCAGCCGGTGGGGGCCCGGGTACCAGGCCGGTCGGGGTCGTCATCGCGTCTCGTCCCTCCGTGCGGATCGGCACGGTCGCCGCGGGTTCCGCGGGGCCTGGCTTACCTACGCGACCGTAACCTACGGTGGCGTAGGCTGACAGGGCCGAACGGCAGGTGGACGCCTCCGCCGGTTAGGTGCCCGTGCCGTGGTCCCCCTGAGGACCCATCGCGCTGGACGACCCGTGCTCGTCGATGAAACGCGCGACCTCGGCGATCGCATCGGCGTGGTCGCCCAGCATGAGGTGCCCACCCCTGTCCACGGTGACGAGTTGCGCCTCAGGGATGCGGTTCGCCATCTCGACGGCGCTGGCGTACGGAGGACCGGGGTCGTCGCGCGCGTGCATGACGAGGGTCGGGACTCGGACCTGTGACAGCTCGATCCGGCTGACGGCGGGGTTGGACTCGTACGCGTCGAACACCTCGCCGCTGACTCGCCGTTCCCCGAGCAGGACCTGCCGCATCGCTCGAGAGAGCTTCTGCTCGTCCCCCGTGACGAGCTGCACTCCCTCCGGGACCACCAGCACCTGGCTCAGCCGAGCCAGGACGCCCGGCAGGTAGGTGATCATCGCCCAGAGGATCGGGTCGCTTCCGAAGATCGCCCTGAACAGCGGCCTCGGAGGCAGCCCTTTCAGCTGGTGGGGACCGGGGACGTTGGCCGAGATCAGGACGAGGGCACGGACCCGACCAGGGTGGCGAACGCAGAGGTACAGCGCGGACGTGCTCCCGGCGGAGCCGGCGACCACCACGGCGGCGCTGATGTCCAGCACGCCCAGGAGCTCGGCGAACGCATCGGCCTGCATCTCGGGGGTCGCGTGCTCGGGCATCGCAGAGCCCAGGTACCCGAACCTGGACGGGACGAGGACTCGATGGCCGTCGGGCACGAGCTCCTCGGCGAGGTCGCGAAGACCACCGTCCGCCCCTTGAGTGATGCCGTGGACCACCAGGACCGCCGGTCCGTGGCCACGATCCAGGTACTCGACCCGACCGAACCCGGTGTCCACGGATCTCCAGTCGAGCTCGTCGACCGTGCGCCTCGCCGTGGACATGTCACGGCGGTATCGCTGCACCACGTTCATGGCGAGGCCCCACTCCTCGAGCGTCGGTGTGGTGTCCCAGGCCGGGGTGCGCTGCTCACCGAGACCACCCGCACGGTCGGGCACACGGTCAGGCGACGTGCATGGCGCCGGCCGCCTCGGTCAGCTGGGCCCGGAAGTCGGGGTGGGCGATCTCGATGAGCGCGTGCGCGCGCTCCCGCGCCGTCCGCCCGCGCAGCTGGGCCACGCCGTACTCGGTGACGACGTAGTTGACGTCGTTCTTGCCGGTCGTCACGTGAGCGCCGTCGGTCAGGGTCGGGACGATGCGCGAGATGGTGCCGCCCTTGGCCGTGGAGGGGACGACGATGATGGCCTTGCCGCCGGCCGACCGGTTCGCGGCCCGGACGAAGTCCACCTGCCCGCCGGTGCCGGAGTACGGGCGGTAGCCGAGGCTCTCGGAGCCGCACTGCCCGATCAGGTCCACCTGCAGCGTGCCGTTGATGGAGTGCAGGCTGTCGTTCTGGCCGGCCAGGAGCGGGTCGTTGGTCACGTCCACCGGGTGCAGCTCCAGCGCCGGGTTGCGGTGCATGTACTCGTACAGCCGGTGCGAGCCGAGCGCGAAGGTGGCGAACATCTTGCCCCGGTGCAGGTTCTTGCGCCGGTTGGTCACGACCCCCGCGTCGAGCAGGGCGAGGACCCCGTCGCCGAACATCTCGGTGTGCACGCCCAGGTCGTTCTTGTCGCCCAGCTGCTGGACGACGGCGTCGGGGATCCCGCCGATGCCGATCTGCAGCGTCGCGCCGTCCGGGATCATCTCGGCCACGTGGGCGCCGATCGCGCGCTCGACCGGTCCGACGGCTGCCGGTGGCAGCTCGAACAGCGGCTCCTGGCTCTCCACGAGCGCCGCGACCTGGGAGATGTGGACGTGGCAGTCCCCGAAGCAGAAGGGCACCTGGGGGTTGACCTCGAGGACGACGTCCCGGGCCTGCGCGATCGCCGCCATCGTGTAGTCCGCCGAGAGGCCGATGGAGAAGAACCCGTGCTCGTCCATCGCCGAGGCGTGCGCGAAGACGACCTCGGAGCGCTGCAGGCCGCGACGGATCAGCTCGGGGATCTCGGAGAAGTGCGCGGGACAGTACTCGACCCAGCCCTCGCTGACGCCCGGCCTGCTGGGCCCGCCGAGGAAGGCGGAGCTGTGCCGGACGTGCTCGGTCGTGTCCGCGTCGAAGTAGGACTGCTTGCTCAGCGGAAGGAGCTGGTAGACCGTCACTCCATGAAGCTCCAGCCGGCGCTCCGACAGCGCCTGCAGCAGCGCGGGAGGCTCCCCCACGCCGATGGGCACGACGATGGTGTCGCCGTCGCACACCACCCGTACGGCGTCGGCGGGGTCCACCCGCCGCTCCTGGTACATGGCCTGGACGGACATCGGCGCTCCCCGCGGCTGATCGCCCTGCGTTGGTCCGGAGCCTAGTGACGGCCCACCGGGCGGCTCCGAGGCGAAAGACCCTCGTACGCTCGCCGGATGGCCCGGTACGTCGACGTGCACCCGCGGGACCCGCAGCCGCGGCTGGTCGCGCAGGTCGCCGAGATGCTGCGGGACGACGCGCTGGTCGCGTACCCGACCGACTCCTGCTACGCGCTCGGCTGCCGGCTGGAGAGCCGCACCGGGCCGGAGCGGATCAGGCGGATCCGGTCGCTGGACGACCGGCACCACTTCACGCTGGTCTGCGCGGACTTCGCGCAGCTGGGGCAGCTGGTCAAGCTCGGCAACGCGGCGTTCCGCGCCGTCAAGGCGGCGACCCCGGGGCCGTACACCTTCATCCTGCCGGCGACGCGCGAGGTGCCGCGGCGGCTGGCGCACCCCCGCAAGCGCACCGTGGGCGTCCGGATCCCCGACCACCCCGTCGTCCGGGAGCTGCTGCGGGAGCTCGGTGAGCCGCTGCTGTCGAGCACCCTGCTCCTCCCGGACGCGGAGCAGCCGATGACCGAGGGCTGGGCGATCAAGGAGGAGCTCGACCACGTGGTCGACGCGGTCGTCGACGCCGGCGAGTGCGGCTCGGAGCCGACCACGGTGGTCGACTGGTCCGAGGGCTACCCCGAGGTGGTACGGGTCGGGGCCGGCGACCCGGCGCGGTTCACCCAGCTGCGGGGGTGAGCCGGTCTCTCAGCCGGCCGGCGCCAGCCGGTCCCGCGAGGTGACCGCGAACCGTGCGTGCTCCAGCCCGAAGCCGACGTCGCCGGGGGTCGCGAGCACCCGGGTCACCGCGGGGTCGGTCGGCGAGATGACGAGGATCCGGCCGTCGTCGGCCGCGATCCAGTCCCAGCTCGGCGCCCAGAACCCCGCGTCCAGGGCGTAGGCGTGGTCCGGGCAGCACGGCCCTGGGGGTGGGGAGGTGCTACAGCCCAGGTCCTACAGCTTGGTGAGCTTGCTGAACGGGCTGATGATGCGGACCCGGTGAGCGCCGAAGCTCACGGTCACCGCCTCGGCCTCCTCGACGACGACCCGGCCGAGCCCGTACGTGTCGTGCGTGACGCGGTCGCCCACGGCGTACTGCTCCACCACCCGCACGGGCCGGTCGTTGAAGGGACTGGACGGCAGGTGTCGCCGCGTGGCGGCGGAGGAGGTCTTCATCACCTCCAGTATGCGCCCTCCAGGCTGTCAGGGGGCCGGTCCGACGGTGCCGATCTCAGCCCGTCTCCGGCGGCCGGCGCTTGCCAGGCCCTTGGGCTACCCGTCGGGGCGGGCGGCGGCCCGCTTGCGGCGCTTGCCCTCGTGCATGGCCTGGACACGCGCGACCGGGATGGTGCGGCCCTCGGCGACGAGGTCCGGGTCGAGCGGCCGAGGTGCCGGCATGAGCTCGTGCCACGGGTCGCCGGCGCCCAGCCGGTCCAGCGCCGTCCGCACCGTGAACTGCCCAGGCGCGGCGGAGTCCAGCTCGTCCCAGCCGAGCGGGAACGAGACCGGGACGCCGGGACGCACGCGCGGGCTGTACGCCGCCGCGACCGTCGCCCCGCCGACCCGGGTGGAGTCGAGGAACACCTTGCCGCCGCGGTCCTCGCGGACGAACGCGGTCGTGGCCAGCGCCGGGTCGAGCCGCTCGGCTCTCGCCGCGACGGCGCGGGTGGCGGCGGCCACGTCCTCGACACCGGCCGACCCGTCGAGGGGCACGAACACGTGCACGCCCTTCGCGCCGCTGGTCTTGAGCGCCCCGGCCATGCCGACGTCGTCGAGGACCTGCCGCACCAGCCGGACCGCCGCTGCGGCAGCCTCGAAGCCGCCGTCCTCGGGCGGGTCGACGTCGAGCACGAGGTGCGTCGGCCGGTCCCACGCCGTGCCGCGGAACAGCTGCGGGTGGTACTCCACCGCCCGCTGGTTGGCCAGCCACAGCAACGTCCGGCGGTCGTCGCAGAGCGCGTACCGGACCTCGCGGCGCGCGGCGCGCGAGGGGATCACCACCGTCCGGATCCACTCCGGGGCGTAGGACGGCACGTTCTTCTGCATGAACGGCGCCTGGCCCAGCCGGACCCGCACCACCGAAAGCGGCCGGTCGGCGAGGACCGGCACCATCCGGGCGGCGACGGCGTCCAGGTAGTCCACGAGCTCGCGCTTGGTGACCCCGGCGTCGTCGAAGAGCGGCTCGTCGAGATGGGTCAGCCGCACCCCGTCGCGCATCACCTCGTCGCCCACCCGCTGCAGCCTAGAGACCGCCGCCCGGCCATGGCGTCCTCGTACGGTGCCGCGGCTCCGGGTCAGGCCCGTCGGCACGACCGGTGGAGCCGGTCAGCACGTCGTCCCGGAAGATCGCCCGCGTCCGCTCCGGCTCCTCGAACGCCGGGCTGTGGGCCGAGTGGTCGAACGTGTAGAAGCCGACGATCGATGCCTGGAGCGTGCGGGCGTAGGCCCTCGCCTGCGCGTACGAGACCGTGAGGTCGTGGGCCCCGTGCAGGAAGTAGGCGGGGATCTCGAGGCGGGGCACCAGCGCGGTCGGGTCGGTGGCCAACATCCGGTCCCACAGCCCGAGGTGGCGGGAGTGCAGCTTGCCGCGCCAGAGGTTCACCTTCTGGGCCGCCGAGTAGTCACGGGAGAGCAGGGATGGGAGGAAGATCCCCCTGACGACCGACCGCATCGCGTGCGTCGTGCCGCCCCCCAGACCGTGCATCGCGCGGTCCCGCAGCGCGTCGTAGCCGGCGGGCAGCGGAACGGTCGTCGTCACCGGTGAACGCTCGAGCCGCCGGGCCATGCGCCGGTCCCCGCGTGCGCCGTACTGCTCGAGCATGCGCTCGTACGACTCGTGCTCGGACCTGATCTGGTGGGTGATCTGGGCCATCCCGACGTACGCGCGGAAGAGCTCGGGCGCCCGCGCAGCGGCCTGGAGCCCGATGAAGCTGCCCCACGAGTGGCCGAGCAGGTAGACCTGGTCCGTCGCGAAGCGATGCCGGACGTACCGCGTGACTTCGAGGGTGTCGTCGACGAGCTGCTCGACCGTCATCGTCTCGGGCGAGATGTCGCGACGGTAGGAGAGCCCGGCGCCGCGCTGCTCCCACCACACGACGGTGAAGAGCTGCTCGAGGCCGTGGCGCGCGCACTCCGTCGCCTCGCTCTCGCGACCCGGTCAGCTCCCTCCACCCGCGGTCCCCTCGTCACGGGAGCAGTGAACTGCACCTCGGGTCCTTGCCGCTGCCCGGCCCGGTCGGGCCGGAGGCGAGCAGGGGTCGGGGTTGCGCAGGTCCTGGCAGCCAGTTGACCTGCGGCAGCCCGAACTGCGCGGCCGAGCGGGCTAGCCGAACCAGGTGTCCAGCAGCGTCGCGAGGCCGTCGTCGTCGACCGGTCCGGCGACGGTGTCGGCGACGGCCTTGACGTCGTCGGGCGACTGGCCCATCGCGACCCCGACGCCGGCCCACTCGAGCATCTCCACGTCGTTGTGCCCGTCTCCGACAGCGAGCACGTCGGCCCGGCCGACGCCGAGGTGGAAGCCCACCTTGTCCAGGCCCGCGGCCTTGGAGACCCCCTCGGGCATGATGTCCAGCCAGGCGGTGTAGCCGATCGCGTAGTCGACGCTCGGCAGTCCCGAGGCGGCAGCGGCCTCCCGCAGCCGGTCCCGGTCGCCGTTGGGCCACCGCACGACGAGGCGGGTCACCGGTCCGGCGAGGAGCTCCTCGTGGCGGACGACGGTGACCCGCCCGTCGAGCTCCCCGATCGGGAAGTCGCCCGTCACCCGGAAGCCCACGCCCAGCTCCTCGACCGCCAGGACGGCGTCGGGGATCTGCTCGGCGAAGTAGGCCACCGGCGCGGAGGCGTCGAACGTCACGACCTCGACCGCCTGACGCGTCGCCACGTCGACGACCACCGCGCCGTTCGAGCACACCGCGAGCCCCGAGTCGAGGCCGAGCTGGTCGAGCACCGGCACCGTCGAGTGCAGCGACCGCCCGGTGGCCAGCACGACGTGCGCGCCGGCGTCGAGGACCCGGCGTACGGCCTCGCGCACGGCGGCGGTGGGCGGCGCGTGGAACTCCTCGTACCGCAGGATCGTGCCGTCGACGTCGAGCGCGACGAGCCGCGGGCGCCAGCCCGGCGCGGGGGCCGCGGTCATGCCACCGGCTCGAGCACGGAGACGCCGCCGAGCCCGGGCCGCAACGCCTCGGGCACGTGAACGGAGCCGTCCGGGCGCTGGTGGTTCTCCAGGATCGCGACGATCCACCGGGTCGTCGCCAGGGTGCCGTTCAGCGTGGCCACCGGCCGGGTGCCCGACGCCGCCCGCTCCCGGATCCCGAGCCGCCGCGCCTGGAAGGTGGTGCAGTTGGAGGTCGAGGTGACCTCCAGGTAGCGCTGCTGCGACGGCAGCCACGCCTCGCAGTCGAACTTGCGCGCCGCACTCGAGCCCAGGTCGCCTGCCGCGACGTCGATCACGCGGTACGGCAGCTCGACGGCCGCCAGCATCTGCTCCTCGAGGGCGAGCATGCGCCGGTGCTCGGCGGCGGAGTCGGCCTCGGTCGTGTAGGCGAACATCTCGACCTTGTGGAACTGGTGCACGCGGATGATGCCCCGGGTGTCACGCCCGTGCGACCCGGCCTCGCGGCGGTAGCAGGCCGACCAGCCGGCGTAGCGCAGCGGCCCCGCGGACAGGTCGAGGATCTCGTCGGCGTGGTAGCCGGCGAGGGCCACCTCGGAGGTCCCGACGAGGTAGAGGTCGTCGGCCTCGAGCCGGTACACCTCCTCGGCGTGCTCGCCCAGGAAGCCGGTGCCGCCCATCACCTCGGGCTTGACCAGGGTCGGCGTGATCACCGGGGTGAAGCCGGCCTCGACCGCCGTCGTGACCGCGAGGTTGAGCAGGGCCAGCTCGAGCCGGGCCCCGACGCCGGTGAGGAAGTAGAACCGGCTGCCCGAGACCTTGGCGCCGCGGGCGACGTCGATCGCGCGCAGTCGCTCGCCGATCTCGAGGTGGTCCAGCGGGGACTCCAGCGCCGGCCGCTCGCCGACCTCGCGCAGCACGACGAAGTGGTCCTCCCCGCCGGCGGGGACGCCCTGCTCGATCACGTTGCCCGGCTCGAGGGCGAGTCGGTCCAGTGCCTCCTGCGCCTCGGCGGCGGTGGCCTCGGCCTGTTTCACCGCCGCGGCCAGGTCCTTGGCCGCGGCCAGCAGGGCCTCGCGCTCCTCGGGTGCGGCCCGGCCGACCGTCCGGCCGAACGACTTCTGCTCCGCCCGCAGCCGCTCGTAGTCGAGGAGCGTCCTGCGCCGCCGCTCGTCGGCCGCGATCAGCTCGTCGACGACCTCCGGACGCTCGCCGCGAGCGCGCTGTGACGCGCGGACCCGCTCGGGGTCGTCACGCAGGAGCCGGAGGTCGAGCACGCCGAGCAGGGTATCCGCCGGCTCCGACCGGTTTCCCCTCCAGGCCTGCTGCGGTACGGATGGGGGGTGGCCGCCCCACCCGCACGCCGCGCGCCGGACGTCGGCCGCTCCTCGCCGCGCCCGGGCTCACCAGTCCGACGTGCGCTGGTGGTCTGCGCCGGGTTCGCCGCGCTGCTCGGCGTCCTGGTGGCCGTCTCCTGGCCGCCGCTGATCCGGCTGGACGACGACGTCACGGACGCCGTCACCCGGTGGGTGGGCGAGCGGCCGGCGCTCGTCGACGCGGCGACGATCCTCACCGACGTGCTGGCCCCCTGGCCGCTACGAGTCGTCGCCCTGGTGGTCGCCGTCAGCCTGGCCGTGCGCGGGCAACGGCGCGCCGCAGTCTGGGTGGTCGCCGTGCTGGTGGCCGGTGCCGTGACGAGCGGCGGCCTCAAGCTGCTCGTCTCCCGGGCCCGGCCGACGCTCGACGATCCCCTGCTGGACGAGACCGGCTACGCGTGGCCGTCCGGGCACGCCCTCGCCGGCGCCCTGGTCGCCGCCCTGCTCGTGACGCTCGCGCCACCCCGCGTACGGAGATGCCTCCTGCCGGTGGCGGTCGTGGGCGCCGTGGCCGTGGGGCTCAGCCGGGTCGTGCTGGGGGTGCACTGGGCCAGCGACGTCGTGTCCGGCTGGCTGCTGGGGGTCGCGGTCGTGCTGGCGGCAGCGGCCGTCGCCCCGCCGTACCGCAGCCGGGACGAGACCCGGTAGCCGACCCGATCAGTCACCCGGAGCGCAGCGAGCGCAGCCAGGCCGCCGCGTCGGCGAAGTCGGCGTTGGCCGTGCCCGGCGCCGCGGTCGGGGCCACGCCGTCGGCCCGCGGGTACGAGCCGAGGTACCGCACGTCGGCGCAGGTCCGGCGCAGGCCCATCAGCGCCTCGCCGACCCGGGCGTCCGCGACGTGGCCTTCGCAGTCGACGGCGAAGCAGTAGCGGCCGATCCCGACCCCCGTCGGCCGGGACTCGATCCGGGTGAGGTTGACCCCGCGCGTCGCGAACTGCTCGAGGATCTCCAGCAGTGCCCCCGGGTGGTCGTCGCGGATGAAGGCCACGAGGGACGTCTTGTCGGCGCCCGTCGGCGGCGGCGCCGTCCCCGGCCGGGTCACCAGCACGAATCGGGTCACCGCGTCCGGGTTGTCGCCGATCCCGGTCGCGAGAGCCACCAGGCCGTAGCGCTCACCCGCCACCGCCGCGCTGATGGCCGCGTCGTACGGGGAGCCGGCGTCGGCGACCGCGGCGGCGGCCGCAGCCGTGGAGGCGGCGGGCAGCACCCGTGCGGCCGGCAGGTGCTCGGCCAGCCACCCCCGGCACTGCGCCTCGGCGTGCGGGTGGGTGATCACGTCCTGGACGGCGGCGAGTCGCGAGCCCGGACGCGCCAGCAGCACGAACTCCACCGGCAGCAGCACCTCACGGGTGATGACGAGCGGTTCGCCGGTCATCAGCTGGTCGAGCGTGGTGTTGACCGACCCCTCGACGGAGTTCTCCAGAGGCAGCACCGCCCCCTGCACCTCGCCCCGGCGGACCGCCTCCATCGCGGCCGGCACCGACGCGTACGGCTCGAGGTCGGTCCGCCCGACGGCCGGGAGCCCGCGGGCCGCCGCCTCCGTGAACGTCCCCTCCGGTCCGAGGTAGGCGTAACGGGCGGGGGGCAGGCCGGGCACGCGGTCAGCGTACGGGGGCGGCGGTCGCGACCCACTAGCGTCCACGTCATGAGCAGCCATGACGGTGGACCCGGCTGGCGCGACCTCGGTTTCGCCCGCCTGGACACCGACCGGGCGGCACGCACCGGCGACCCGGAGGTGGTGTACGGGGCGGGCAAGACCGTCGAGCAGACCGTCGCCCTGCTGCGGGCGCTGCGCGAGGCGCACCCCGAGCGCGCCGCGCTGGCTACCCGGCTCGACGACGACGCCCTGGCGGCGGTCGAGGCGGCCTTCGGCGGGCAGGCGGTCGTCGACCGCACTGGCCGGTGCGCCGCGGTCGGGTCCCTCCCTGCGCCCACCGGGAGGGTGGTGGTCGTCGCGGCGGGCACGTCGGACCTGCCGGTGGCGGGTGAGGCGGCACTCACGGCCCGGACCTTCGGCTCCGAGGTGGCGGTCGTCGGCGACGTCGGCGTGGCCGGCCTGCACCGGCTGATGGACGTGCGGCCGGACCTCGAGCGCGCCGACTGCCTCGTTGTCGTCGCCGGCATGGAGGGTGCGCTCCCGTCGGTGGTCGGTGGGCTCACCGGCGTGCCCCTCGTGGCGGTGCCGACCTCGGTCGGCTACGGCGCCTCGTTCGCGGGCCTCGCGGCCCTGCTCGCGATGCTGAACTCCTGCGCGCCGGGCGTCGTGGTGGTCAACATCGACAACGGCTTCGGGGCGGGGGTACACGCCGCCCGGGTGGCGCGGCGTGCGGCGAGAGGTCACGCGTGATCGGGTGGCTGGACTGCTCGTCGGGGGTG
>DATHTV010000191.1:0-19309 GCA_035462845.1 Jiangellales bacterium | reverse complement strand
CAGTCCCCGCCGTCGACGAACGGCACGGCCGCGGGGCCGAGGACGATGCCGAACGGGACGTTCGCGCAGACGGTGGACAGTGCCTGGCCGGCGGCCTCGTCGGTCCAGACGAGGCCCGCCCGGGACGCGCCCGAGACCGAGTTGGCGTCCAGGGACGGCGCGGCGGTGCCGGCCACCTGGACGCCGACCTCCCCTCCCTCGAAGCGGCTCCCGACGATGGAAGGTCGCGCCTGCGCGACGACCGACACGCCGACCGGGTTGCCGCGGAACGTGCTCCCGCGGACGGCACCGTCGCTCGCGTCGAGGAAGCAGACGCCGCACTGGCCGTTGCCGGCGAACTCCGAGGACTGGATGCTCGCCCGGTGGGCGCCGGCGAGGGCCACGCCCGCCGAGCCGTTGCGCTCGAACCGGGAGTCCGTGACCTCCAGGGTCGTGCCCCGGCCCGGACCCGGTTCCCCGGCCGGCGACATCAGCACCCCGGCGCCCCCGGACCCGGCCCCGTCGGCGACGGCCCCCGCAACCTCCACCGCGTCGAGGTCGATCGACGACGACGGACCGCCGATCACCACCGACCCCACCGCGGTGCCCGTCCGCTCGGCCCGCAGGTCGGCGAGCCGGACCTGCTCGTCGGTCAGGACGAGGACGGCGGCCTCCGGCGCGGACGACGTGAGCACGGTGGAGCCCGCGCCCGCACCGCGCAGCTCCACACCCTGCAGCAGCACCAGGGTGTCCGGGAGCCGGTAGGTCCCCGCCACGAGGCGCAGCGTCGACCCCGGCGCGAGCTCCGCCAGCGCGCCCGCAAGGTCGTCGGCAGGAGCCACCACCCGGGTGGACGCCTCCTCCGCCGACGTGCCGGAGAGGACCGCCAGGAGGCGCCGCAGCACCGCGCCGCCGACCGGCCCGCTGGCGCTGACGGCGTCCAGGCCCGCCTCCAGGTCGGCCTGGACCGCCTCACCGTCGCACTGCCGTTGCCGTACGAGCCGCTGCGCCTCGGCGAGTGCCGCCTGCAACCCCTCGTCGGTCAGTCCCGGTGACGGGGCTGGTGCCGCAGACCGCGTCTCGCCGTACCCGTCGACGTACAGCTGGGTCGCCTCGACGAGCGAGGCGACGACGGCCGAGCACTCCTCCGGTGATGTGCGCGACCCGTCAGCGCCGGTGCACGCTCCCAGCAGGATCACCACGGGGACGACCACCACCCGGACGACCGCCGCCCGAGCACGAAGGAGGACCACAGCACGAAGGCTAGGGAACGACGGCCCTCGGCGGCGACGACTACCCGACCTCGCCCTGCCCCGGCTCCAGCACCTCCACCGCTGGCTCGACTCCGGCCGTGATGACCTCGGGGAGGCCGACCACGTTGGTCAGCACCTCGCCGAAGGCTGCCGGGTCGGCGATCAGCCAGTTGTGGCTGCCGGGCACGGTGACCACCTCGGTCTCCCCGAGAACGGCCTGCATGGAGGCCAGCGCCGCTCGCGGCAGCAGCCGGTCCTGCTCCCCCCAGACCACCACCACGGGAACCCCCTGCTCCTTGAGCTCCTCGAGCTCGGCCACCAGGTTGGCCGTCCGGGCGATGTGCCCGACGCGCCAGAGCGCCTGGGGGTTGCGCGCGAGGTTGGAGACGACGTCCCTCGCGATGACGGGGACGACCCGGGTGAGCTGGCGCCAGGGCAGGACGTCGGCCTGCAGGTGCAGGCCCCAGTCCCAGAGCGGCCGCTCCTTCATCGAGCGGACGACGGTGCCCTCCTTCCACGCGGACCCGCCGATCGAGTTGACGACGACCAGCTGCGCCACGAGCTCGGGCGAGTCGTGGGCCACCTGGATCGCCACGCCGCCCCCGAAGGAGTGGCCGACCAGCACGACGGGGTCCGCGAGACCGACGGAGGCGATGAACAGCCGCACCCAGCGGGCGTAGCCACCCAGGCCGGCCTCCTCGGCCGGGAGCTCCGGGGTGCCGCCGAACCCGGGCAGGGCGGGCGCGTACACCGACGCCCCACGGGCCACCGCCTGCTGAAGGCTGTGCCGGTAGGCGCGGTGCGCGAGCGCCCAGCCGTGCAGGAACACGACCGGCGGGCCGACACCGGCGACGCCGTACTCCGCGACCCGCCCGTCGACCTCGACCCGCTTCCACGACAGGTGGGCGGGGTCGTCCCGGGCGGCGGTCCCTCCTGCCATCCGGCCCTCCTCCTGCGTGGGCCCCGTCGTCCCGATTGTCGAGCGGACCGACCGGCGGGCGGCAGGGCCCATGGTCCGTACCGGCCGGGCCCCGCGGGCGGGACGATCCCCGTGTGGCACCGACTCTGACCTTCCTCGGCGGCGCGGGCACGGTCACGGGCAGCAAGTTCCTGCTGCGCCACGCGGGCGGGGCCCTGCTCGTGGAGGCCGGCCTGTTCCAGGGGCTGCGGCCGCTGCGGCGGCGCAACTGGGAGCCGTTACCGGTCGACCCCGCCACCCTCGACGCGGTGGTGCTCACCCACGCGCACCTCGACCACTGCGGCTACCTCCCCGCCCTGGGCCGGCAGGGGCTGGACGCCCCGGTCCTCGCGACCCGGTCCACGATCCGGCTCGCGGAGCTCGTCCTGCGGGACAGCGCGAAGCTCCAGGAGGAGGACGCCGCCTTCGCGGCCCGGGGCGGCTGGTCGCGGCACGCGCAGCCGGAACCGCTCTACACCGCCGCGGACGTCGAGCGGGTGCTGCCCCGGATGCGGGAGGTGCCCTTCGGCGACCGCGTGACCGCCGCTCCGGGGACTGCACTCACGCTGCGCCCGGCCGGGCACATCCTGGGCTCCGCGACCGCGCTCGTGGAGGTCGACGGGACGAGGATCCTCTTCAGCGGCGACCTCGGCCGGCCGGGCCACCCGCTGCTCGTCGACCCCGCTCCACCCCCCGCCGCCGACGTGGTCGTCGTGGAGTCGACGTACGGCGACCGCCGGCACGGCGGCGGGGCGGACGAGCAGCTGGCCGACGTGGTCCGCCGGACGGTGGACCGGGGCGGTGTTGTCCTGGTGCCCGCCTTCGCGGTCGACCGGACGGAGGTGCTGCTGATGTCCCTGCGCCGCCTCCTCGTCGCGGGTGCCGTGCCGGACGTCCCGGTGTACGTGGACAGCCCGATGGCCCTCGGTGCCCTCCGGGTCTACCGGCAGGCGCTGGTCGAGGGCGGCACCGACATCCGGCCCGGGATCGAGGACGGTCTGGCGGTGTTCGAGCGCGGCAACCTGCACGAGGTCCACACGGCCGCGGAGTCCAGGACCCTCAACGACCCCGGCTTCCCCTGCATCATCGTCTCCGCCTCGGGGATGGGCACGGGCGGCCGGGTGGTCCACCACCTCGAGTCGTTGCTCCCCGACCCGCGCAACTCCGTGGTCCTGGTCGGCTACCAGGCCGTCGGGACCCGCGGGCGGGACCTCGCCGAGGGCGCCGGGCAGCTGAAGATGCACGGCCGGTACGTCCGGGTGCGGGCCGAGGTCGCGGTCGTCGACGGCTTCTCGGTGCACGCCGACGCGGACGAGGTGCTGGCCTGGCTGGGCTCCGCCCCGGCCCCGCCGCGAGCCGTCTACGTCGTGCACGGGGAGCCGGCGGCCTCGGCGGCGCTCGCGGGGCGAATCCGCGCCGAGCTCGACTGGCTGGCCGTGACGCCGTGGGACGGCGAGCGGGTTCGCCTGGACTGACCGGTCAGGCTGACCGGTTCAGGTGCTCGTGGAACCACACCGCCGCCAGCCCGGCCACCCGCTCGAGGGCGCCGGGTTCCTCGAACAGGTGGGTGGCCCCCGGGACGACCTCGAGCCGGCTCTCGCAGCGCAGCCGAGCCTGGGCCTGCTCGTTGAGGCGCAGCACCTGGGGGTCGCGGCCCCCCACCACCAGCAGCGTCGGCGCGGTCACCTCCGGCAGCCTCGGGCCGGCCAGGTCGGGCCGCCCGCCGCGGGACACGACCGCACGGACCCCGTGGCCCAGGTCCGCGGCGGCGACCAGGGCAGCCGCCGCTCCGGTGCTCGCGCCGAAGAACCCCAGCGGCAGCGCCGCGACGTCCGGCCGGGTGCGCGACCAGCCCGCCGTCGCCACCAGCCGCGCGGCGAGCAGATCGACGTCGAACACCGCCGCGCGGTGGCGGCCCTCGGGCTCGGTCAGCAGGTCCATCAGCAGGGTCGCCAGCCCCGTCCCGACCAGGCTCCGGGCCACCGCGCGGTTGCGCGGGCTGGCCGCGCTGCTCCCCGACCCGTGGGCGAAGACCACGAGGCCGACGGCCGGCACCGGCACCGTCAGCGTGCCCGGCAGCCGGACGTCCCCGGCCAGGACCTCGACGTCGCCACCCGCCATCGCGCACCTCCGCACCACTCACCACGGACCCCGGCCCCACTCTCGACGTCGGACGGCCGGGGAGGAAGGGCCGTGGGACCTTCGCCCCTGACCCCGGCTCACCCCCGTACGGATGAATGGAGGGAAGGCGCCTGGGGGGCGGCCCCGGCGCGGACCGCGGCGGCGGGGGACGCCGGCTGAGGAGGTCGCCATGCCCCGCGAGCCGATCACCCCGACCGACGCCGATGCGGCGGCGCCCCTGATGCGTGACTACGCCGAGGCCCGGGCCGAGTTCAGCTGGGACCGGGCCCGGTCGGACCTCGCCGGGCTCCCCGGCGGCGGCGTCAACATCGCGTACGAGGCCGTGGACCGACACGTGGCGGAGGGACGCGGCGACGCCGTGGCCCTGCGGCTGCTGGACCGCAGCTCCGCCCGCACCGAGCTCAGCTACAGCGACCTGCTCGACCTCGGCAACCGCTTCGCGAACCTGCTGCGCGGGCTCGGGGTCGCCCCGGGCGAGCGGGTCTTCTCGCTGCTCCCCCGCGGCCGCGACCTCTACGTCGCCGTGCTCGGCACCCTGCGCAGCGGCGCGGTCTTCTCCCCGCTCTTCCCCGCCTTCGGCCCGGAGCCGGTCCGCCAGCGGCTCGAGCTCGGCGAGGCCCGTGTCCTCGTCACCACGGCCCAGGCGTACCGCCGCAAGGTCGAGCCGCTCCGCGACCGGCTGCCGCTCCTGCGGCACGTGCTGGTCGTGGGCGAGACCGCGGCGCCAGGCACGCTCTCCCTCGCCGAGGGCCTGCGGTCGGCCTCCCCGCACTTCACCGTCCACCCGACCGGGCCCGAGGACCCCGCGCTCGTGCACTTCACCAGCGGCACGACCGGCATGCCCAAGGGGGCGGTGCACGTGCACGAGGCCGTCGTCGCGCACCGGGCCACCGCGGCGAGCGTGCTGGACCTCCGCCGTGGCGACGTCTACTGGTGCACCGCCGATCCCGGCTGGGTCACCGGCACGTCGTACGGGATCGTGGCGCCGCTGGCCCTGGGGGTCACCACCGTCAGCGACGCGGGCGACTTCGACCCCAAGCGCTGGTACGGAATCCTGCAGGACGAGCGGGTCACCGTCTGGTACACCGCCCCGACCGCGCTGCGGATGCTCATGCGGCACGGCGCGGAGCTCGCCCGGCAGTACGACCTGTCGGCCCTGCGACACGTGGCCAGCGTCGGCGAGCCGCTCAACCCGGAGGTGGTGGTCTGGGGCCGGGAGGCCTTCGGCATCCCCGTGCACGACAACTGGTGGCAGACAGAGACCGGCGCCATCATGATCAGCAACTACCGCGCCATGGACATCCGCCCGGGGTCGATGGGCCGCCCCGTGCCCGGGATGGAGGCTGCGGTGCTGGCGCGCGGCGAGGACGGCCGGGCGCTCGTCATCGACGGCCGGGTGGGGGTGCTCGACCGGCCCGGCGAGGTCGGCGAGCTGGCGCTCCGGACCCCGTGGCCTTCGATGTTCCGCGGCTACCTGCACGAGGAGGAGCGGTACCGCCGCTGCTTCGCCGACGGCTGGTACCTGTCCGGCGACCTGGCCCGGGTCGACGCCGACGGCTACTTCTGGTTCGTCGGACGGGGTGACGACGTCATCAAGTCCGCGGGTCACCTCATCGGGCCGTTCGAGGTCGAGAGCGCGCTGATGGAGCACCCGCTGGTCGTCGAGGCCGGCGTCATCGGGGTGCCCGACCCGGTGGCCGGCGACGTCGTGAAGGCGTTCGTCACGCTCGCCCCCGGGGCCGAGCCGACCGAGGAGGTCCGGCTCGACATCCTCGCCTTCGGTCGCCGCCGGCTCGGCTCGGTGGCGCCGCGCGACATCGCCTTCGACCAGCACCTGCCGCACACGCGGAGCGGCAAGGTGCTCCGGCGGCTGCTCCGCGCCCGGGAGCTGGGCCTCCCCGAGGGCGACCTGTCCACCCTGGAGGCGACGCCATGACCGGCCGCGAGCTCCTGCACCAGATGCTGCGGGTCCGGCGCTTCGAGGAGCGCTGCGTCGAGCTCTACAGCAGCGAGCGGATCCGCGGGTTCCTGCACCTCGCGATCGGCGAGGAGGCCACCGCGGTCGGCGTGATGGCCGCGCTGGGGCCGGAGGACGCCGTGGTGTCCACCTACCGGGAGCACGGGCACGCGCTGGTGCGGGGAGTGCCGATGGACGAGGTGATGGCCGAGATGTTCGGCCGGGTCACCGGGTGCAGCCGCGGACGGGGCGGCTCGATGCACCTCTTCGACGCGCAGCGCCGCTTCTACGGCGGCAACGCCATCGTGGCCGGCGGGCTGCCGCTCGCGGTCGGGCTCGCGCTCGCCGCGCGGATGCAGGACCGGCCCGAGGTCACCGCGTGCTTCTTCGGGGACGGCGCGGTGGCCGAGGGCGAGTTCCACGAGTGCCTCAACCTCGCCGCGCTGTGGCGGCTCCCCGTGCTGTTCGTCTGCGAGAACAACCTGTACGCGATGGGCACGGCGATCGCCCGTGCCCACGCGGAGACGGACCTGGCGCTGCGGGCGGCCTCGTACGGCCTGGCGTCCTGGCCCGTGGACGGGATGGACGTGCTGGCCGTCGAGGACGGGGCACGGCGCGCGGTCGAGTCGGTGCGGTCGGGCGGCGGCCCCTGCTTCCTGGAGCTGCGGACGTACCGCTTCCGCGCACACTCGATGTACGACCCGGAGCGCTACCGCGACAAGGCGGAGGTCCAGCAGTGGCGGGAGCGCGACCCCATCCCCCGACTGGCCGACGCCCTGCGGGCCGACGGGTCGCTCTCGGACGGGGACGTCGACGACCTCGAGAAGGCCGTGGCGACCGAGATCGACGCGGCCGTGGAGGCCGCGGACGCGGCGCCGTTCGAACCCGTCGGCGAGCTGACCCGCTTCGTCATGTCGGACCCGGTGGCGACGTCATGAGCGCCACGGCCACGGTCGCGACCGTCGAGACCACCTACCGCGAAGCGGTGCGGGAGGCGATCCGCGACGCGATGCGGCGCGACGACCGGGTGTTCCTCATGGGCGAGGACGTCGGGCGCTACGGCGGGTGCTTCGGGGTCAGCCTCGGTCTGCTGGAGGAGTTCGGCGAGGAGCGCATCCGAGACACCCCGCTGTCGGAGTCCGCCTTCGTCGGGGCCGGCATCGGCGCGGCGGTCGCCGGCCTGCGGCCCATCGTCGAGATCATGACGGTCAACTTCAGCCTGCTGGCGCTGGACCAGATCGTGAACAACGCGGCGACGCTGCTGCACATGTCGGGCGGCCAGGTGGCCGTGCCCGTCGTGATCCGGATGACCACCGGCGCGGGCCGCCAGCTCGCGGCGCAGCACTCGCACAGCCTCGAGGGCTGGTACGCCCACATCCCGGGGCTGCGCGTCGTCGCCCCCGCGACCCTCGAGGACGCGCGGGGGATGCTGTGGACCGCGCTCACCGACCCCGACCCGGTCCTCGTCTTCGAGCACGGCTCGCTCTACAACGTCCGCGGGACGCTGGCGGCCGACGCGGGTCCGGTCGACCTCGACCGGGCCGCCGTCCGGCGACCCGGCAGCGACGTCAGCCTCATCGCGTACGGGGGCACGCTGGGCACCGCGCTCGCGGCGGCCGAGGTGCTCGCGACGGAGGGGACCGACGCGGAGGTGGTCGACCTGCGCACCCTGCGGCCGCTGGACGACCGCACGATCATGGCCTCGGTGCGGCGGACCCACCGCGCGGTCGTCGTCGACGAGGGCTGGCGCAGCGGCAGCCTGTCGGCCGAGGTGTCCGCACGCATCACCGAGCAGGCCTTCTACGACCTCGACGCACCGGTCGAGCGCGTCTGCAGCGCCGAGGTGCCGATGCCGTACGCCAAGCACCTCGAGGAGGCGGCGCTCCCGCAGCCCGCCGACGTGGTGGCCGCGGCGCGCCGGACGGGGGGTTGACGTGGGCGACTTCACGATGCCCTCCCTCGGCGCCGACATGGACGAGGGGACCCTGCTCGAGTGGCTCGTCCAGCCGGGGGACCCGGTGCACAAGGGCGACGTCGTGGCGGTCGTGGACACCTCCAAGGCGGCGATCGAGGTGGAGTGCTTCGAGGAGGGGGTCGTCGACGCCCTGCTCGTCGAGCCCGGGACCCGGGTGCCGGTCGGGACACCCCTGGCGCGGATCGGGGGCGGCGCCGTCAGCGGGCCGGTCGACAGCCGGCCGGTCGCGGCCCGGCCGGTCGACGGCCGGCCCGTGGAGAGCCGGCCGGTCGAGAGCCGGCCCGACGTCTCCCCCCTGGTTCGGCGGCTCGCCGCCGAGTCGGGCGTCGACGTCGAATCGCTGCACGGCACCGGGCGGGGCGGCCGGGTCACCCGTGCCGACGTCCGGGCCGCAGCAGCGGCGACCGCCCAGCCGCCCGCGGCGGAGCCGGCAGTGACGGCGGAGCCGGCAGTGACAGCCGAGCCGGCACCGCGACCGAGGTCGCGCCTCTCCCCGGACGCCCGCCGGCTCGCCGCCGAGCTCGGCGTCGATCCCGCCGCCGTGCGTCCCGCGGCGGGCGCGGACTCCCCCGTGCGCGCCGCCGACGTCCGCGCCGCCGCGGCGCACGCGACGGCTGCGGCTCGACCGAGCCGACCGAGCCGACCGAGCCGACCGGCCGGCCGGCCACGGCGGGCGGTCGCGGCCGCCGGTGACCGCCAGACCATCGCCCGGCTGATGTCCAGGTCCAAGCGGGAGATCCCGCACTACTACCTGACCCAGTCCGTGGACCTGGACGCCGCGCTCACCTGGATGGCGGAGCGGAACCGGTCGCTGCCGGTGACCAGACGCCTGCTGCCCGCCGCACTCCTCCTCCGAGCGACGGCCCTGGCCGTGGCCGAGGCCCCGGCCCTCAACGGTTTCTGGGTCGACGACGACTTCGTGCCCGGTTCGGGAGTGCACCTCGGGGTCGCGGTGTCGCTGCGCGGCGGCGGGCTGGTCGCGCCGGCCATCCACGACGCCGACGCGCTGGGCGTCGAGGACCTGATGGCGGCGCTCAAGGACCTGGCGGTGCGGGCCCGCGCCGGGTCGCTGCGCGGCAGCGAGTTGGCCGACCCCACCATCACCGTGACCAACCTCGGCGAGCAGGGGGTGGAGTCGGTGCACGGGGTGATCCACCCACCCCAGGTGGCCCTGGTGGGCTTCGGCGCGGTCCGCCCCCGCCCCTGGGCGGTCGACGGCATGCTGGGCGTCCGCCCGGTCGTCGTCGCCACGTTGGCCGCGGACCACCGCGCCACCGACGGGTTCACCGGGGCCCGCCTGCTCGCCCGCATCGACCGGCTGCTCCAGACACCCGAGGCGCTGTGACCGTGCGACCCCACCGGGAGGCGTGATGAGACCCGACCAGGCCAGAGAGCTGCTCTCGACCGCGCTGCTGCGCATCGTGCCGGACGCCGATCTCGCCGGTCTCGACGACGACGAGGACTTCCGCGACGCACTCGAGCTCGACTCCCTCGACTTCCTCAGCCTCGTCGAGACGCTGAGCCAGCAGTCGGGCGTCCCGCTGGACGAGGACGACTACCCGCGGCTCACCACGACCCGGTCCACCGTCGACCTGCTGGCCACGCGCGGCTGATCAGCGCCCGGCTGATCATCGCCCGGCGGTCATCGCTTGGCTGGCACGGGCAGCTCGGCCCGCAGCCAGCGCCACACGTCCGAGTAGGCCACGGCCACGGTCCCGTCCGCGCGCAGCGCGGTCACCCCACCCGACTCCAGGTCCAGGTCGTACCGGACCGGTGGCTCTACTCCGATCTGCCCCGGCCCGCTCGACTCCGGCCCGCTCGACTCCGGCCCGGCCGGCGCCGGCGGCGTCCGCGACCCCACCCGGACGCTGGTGCCCTCCGGCCGCTCCGGCAGGTCGGCCACGGCGTGCACCCTGAGCCCGTCCGTCGACAGCCCGTCGCTCCAGCGCAGCAGCGTCACCAGGTCACGGGCGGCGGCCCGGCGCAGCCAGGGTCGGCCGGCGAACGACCGCACCCCGGCCGGTGGTCGCGTGCCGACGTGGGACAGGTCGAGGTCGGCCAGCCGCGGTGGCACGCCGAGCACCTCCGCGAGGCGCCGGTGGACGAGTCCTCCCAGCCGCTCCCCGGCCGGGCTGAGCCACAGGCCCTCCGCGATCTCCCCGGTCACGCCGTCGTGTGCGGGCTCGGTGGCCGTGCACAGGTGCCGGTACGTCAGGGACCTGGTGGCCAGCCGGTCGACCAGCCGCGAGCCCACCGTGGCCGGGGGCAGCGCCGGGTCACCGCGACGGACCCGGTATGCCTCCGGTGAGACGTCCGACAGCACGGTCCGCCGCAGCCGCGCCCGCGCCCGCATCGGCACCAGCCACGGCACGACCAGCAGCAGCACGGCGGCGAAGGAGAAGGCGGTGGCGAGACCTGCCCGCACCCACCACTCGTCGGTGCTGCCCGCCGCCACGCGGGCGAGCACGACCCCGACGAGCAGGTAGCCGACCCCGTACAGGACGGCCCAGCCGGCGGAGGCGCCGGCGGGGTGTACGACGTCCTCGTCGCGCCACCGGGTCACATAGCCGCCGCTCCCGTCGCCGGCGACGTCGTCGGCAGCGGCACCGCGCCGGACGACCGGCCGGTACAGGCGGAAGCCCTGGCCGCCGTGGCGCGCCGCGATCGCGCCGATCGCGACCAGCACGACCGCGGCCAGCACCAGGGCCCAGGTGCGCTGCCGCATCCAGGCCAGCGCGTCCGCCACCGCACCGACCGTCTCCGCGCGCCACAGCCAGAGCGCGACCAGCGCCGCCACTGCGGCGGCGACGGCGAGCACG
Organism: Jiangellales bacterium; assembly: GCA_035462845.1. GTDB lineage: Bacteria > Actinomycetota > Actinomycetes > Jiangellales > Jiangellaceae > DASTQL01. The sequence continues at coordinate 8,226 of DATHTV010000191.1, read as the reverse complement.
ACGCCCACCACCCGGCCGGGACGCCCCGTCGCCCACGCCGTGAGACCGGCCACCCGGGCCTCGAGCCGCTGCCGCACCCGGGTCAGCACCGCCAGCGGGCTGCCGAGGGGCGCCGGGAGGCTGCCCAGGATCAGCAGCCCGACCACCAGGAGGGCGATGGCCACCACGGTGGCCGACGCCTGGGCCGCCGACGTCCCGGCAGCCGCGTCTGCGCTGCCGGCCGCCTGCTCGGCCTGGCTCGGCCGGGTGAGGGCGAAGACCACGAGCGGGATCACCGGCGACAGGAGGACGAGACCGTGCAGGACGCTTCCGGTGCGCAGGGCCGCGTACGCGAATGCGCCGAGCAGGGCGCCGAACCCGAGGGCCGCCGCCGGGCCCGACGCCCAGGCCGGCAGCAGCCCGAAGAGCGACAGCGCCACCAGCGTGCCGCCAAGTGAGAGGGCGAGCAGAGCCAGGAAGCCGGCGATGGTGCCGCCCCGGGCCAGCCCGGTGATCGTCCAGTACGGCAGCAGGACCAGACCCCGCAGCGTGCGCGTGACCGGCTTCGCGGCGGACAGCCCGGACCCCTCGCCGTCGAGGACCGTGATGCCGACCCCCGTGGCCGTGGTGACCGTCCGCATCATCTGGTCGCTGGTGCCCTCCTCCTGCAACGGCTCGCGGCCGATGCCGGCCCGGTCGAAGGCCTCGAGCGCGGCCAGGCCGAGGCGCAGCCGCTCCGCCCGCGCCTCGGCCTCCGCCGGGGGCACCGGCTCCTCGGGGGTCGCCGGCAGGGCGGGCTCGGGAGGCATGGCCTCGAGGGAGGCGAGCAGGGCGCGGTTCTCCTCGAGGAAGAACTCGCCGCGCGACCGGCGGTTGGCGCCGTCGACCCGGTCGGCCCGTACCGCGGCGGCCACGGCCGGCAGCTCGTCGGCCGCCGACCGCAGGTGCAGGGACCACGCGGCCAGCCGGGCGAGGCAGGGCAGCTCCGGGGGCAGCCGCCCCGGCGGCACCCCCTGGTCGAAGACGTCGGTGAGCTCCCGCACCGCCCCCTCCACCGCATCGGCGATCCGGGCGTCGGGTGGTGGCGGCCCGCCGAAGAGCAGCTGGATCACGTCGCCCACGTACTGGTCGGCGTACCGCTCGGCGGCCGGCCGGTCCGGCTGCAGCGTGCCCTCGAGCACCGCCACCCGACGCAGCCGCTGGGGGTCGAGCACGACCGCGCACAGCACACCGGCCGCGTCGAGCCGGCCCCAGGTCCAGTCGTTGAGTCGCCAGGAGCGCTTGAGGAAGCCGCCGAAGCGGCTCACCGCCATCCCGCCCAGCTTGTCGTCGCCCGTGAGTGAGTAGCGGGCGAAGTCGTTGCGGGCCTGCAGGCTGACCTGGACCAGGTCGATCGGGAAGCCCGCGGTCGACATCTCGTCGGCCAGCGTCGACGTGGCCACCTCGACGCCGAGCAGCCGCGTGAGCAGGGTCGCGGTCCCGGCGTCCTCGCCGCCGGCCACGAGCAGGGCCCGCCAGTGCCCCAGCTCCGCGAGCCGGACCCGGTCCTCGGGCAGGGCGGCCAGGACGCCGACGACGCCGGCGACCCGGCGGACGACGTCCTCGACCTGGGCCCTCGCCCGGCGCCCGATCCCGCCCGGCTCGGCGCCGGTGACCGCCTCCAGCGCCGCCCGGACCTCCCGGGTCCGCTCCCCCTGCTGCGCCGCCGGGAGACCCGCGGCGGCCGCCAGCGACACCTGGTCGGCGACGGCCAGCAGGTCCTCGCGGCCCGTGCCCAGCAGCTGCCACTCGTACGCGGCGAGCCGGAGCGTCCAGTAGTCCGTGTCCGGCCGGAGGGTGGCCACGACCGGGTGGACCATCCAGAGGTCGTCGGTCTCGCGCCGGAGCCGGCGCAGCTCGGTGCGGGCGGTGTAGAGAGCCTGCCGGGCCTCCTCCACCCCGGCCGCCTGCTCGGGGGTGGTCACCCAGGCCATCCGCTTGAGGACGTCGAGGCAGCCGTCGAGCACCCCGAGCGCCGTGGTGATCCCCCAGGGCCAGCCGTCGCTCGGTGTGGGCAGCGCCTCGTCGGGCTCGGCGAGGGCACGGTCGGGGATGTAGGGCAGGCGGGGCCGGTCGACGCGCCGCTGCCGCTCCCACGCGAGCTGCGCGGCCTCCGCGGTGCGGCGCACCCGCTCGTACGACCACGAGGGCTGGGACGGGACCCGCAGCGCGAGGTCACGGGCGGCACGGCGCATGCGCAGGGCCCGGTAGTGCTCCCACAGGGCCTGGACGAGCCGGTAGAGCTCGCGGGGTTCACCGCTGACGGCCGCGAGGACGTCCTGCCGGCTCCCGCGGTGCGAGGCCGCCCGGCGGTTGTGCTCCTCCACCTCGTCGACGAAGGTCCGGCTGCCCTGGCTGGACAGGGCACCCAGCACCCCGCTCATCGTCCGGGCCAGGGTCGGCGGGTCACCCTGGCGGTCCGCGGCGTCCTGCGCGTCCGCCGGGGCATGCGGGTAGACGAGCAGCAGCACGCGCCGCACCGGCGAGCCGGCCGGCATCCGGTCGATCGCCTCGAGCGCGGAGCGGGTCGGGGTGTTGGCGAGCAGGCCGCCGTCGACCGTGAACCGGGACCGGTCGGGGGGCGTCTCGCCGGTCGGGCCGGTCGTGCGCCAGGAGATCGTGTCGCTCATGTCGAGCCGCTCGCCCGCGTCCGGGCGGTCGGCCGGGGCGCCCGCCGGGACGAACGACGGCTCGAAGGCGACCGGGAACCCCGCGGTCGAGCGGGCGGCGAGAGCGAGGCGGAGCGAGGTGTCGCCGATGCGGTCCGGGGCGAAGTCATCACGCACCTCCTCGCCCGGCGGGGGGCCCTGGCTCGGGTCCCGGCGGAAGCGGAACCGACCGTCGTGCCGGGTCTGCGGGAGCCGCTGGCCGAGCGCGTCCACCGTGACCGTGCGTGACCCGTGCAGCAGCGTGGTCGTGATCGTCAGGTCGATGGGCCGCTCGTCCGGGTCGGTCTGGTCGAGCGGCTCGGCCAGCCGGCGCATCGCCTGGCGAAGCGCCGGGAGGAAGTACTCGTCACCCTGGAGCAGTGAGGCCGGCGCGCCCTGGAACGGCTGGCGCAGCAGGGACTCCATCCGCCCCTGGTCCGCCCAGATGTCCCGAAGGGTCCCCAGGTCGGCGCTGCGGTTGACCTGAGCCAGCGCCAGTGCCGCCCCGTTGATGCCCCCCGCGCTCGTCCCGGCGATGACGTCGGCCCGGGCCGTGCTGCGCACCAGGTCGAGCAGGACGGCGTACGGCCCGTCGCCCCGGGTGAGGCGGTCGAGCTCGAGCGCCACGCCGCCCATCCAGACGGCCAGGCTGACCCCGCCGTTGAGCACCACCGCGAAGCGCAGCTCCTCGGCGGGGACGCGACCGCCGCCCGCTCGCCGGACGGGTCGGACGGGAACGGGCACTCGACACCCCCATGGCCGCGGGACGATCAGACCGGACGCTACGCCCGTGACGGGCCTGGAGGGGGGACCATCGGTGCCCGTGGGCCACCATGTCGCGCCGGTCACCGCTCAGGTCACCGCTCAGGTCACCGGCCAGGTCACCGCTCAGGTCACCGCCCCGGGCACCGCCCTGGCCGTCGTACTCGCCGGGCTGGTGGTGCTGGCCGCCTGGGCGCACCGGGCGTCGCCCAGGGCGCGGGTCGTGGGCGGCCCGCCGGCCGCCGCGCTCTTCCTGCTGGTCGGCCGGGCGGCGGGCCTGTCGTGGACCGACCTCGGCCTGGGCGCCGGCTCCGCCCGGACGGGCGCGGTCTGGGCCCTCGCGCTCGGGGCGCTCGTGGCCGTGGCGTACGTCGTCGCGCTCGCCGTCCCGCGCGTCCGGCGGGCGCTGCGCGACGACCGCTACCGGGTTCCGCGGCGTACCGCCGTCCGGATGGCCGTCGTCGTCGTGCCCCTGGCGACCGTCCTCGTCGAGGAGGTCGCGTTCCGCGGCGTCCTGTGGGGGCTGCTGTCGGAGTCGGTCGGGCCGGTCCGGGCGACGCTCTGGTCCGGCGCGCTGTTCGGCGTCTGGCACCTCCTGCCGGCGCTCGACATGGCGCGGCGCAACGTGGCACTGCGCGACCGGGGTGGCCGCACCGCGCTCGCGACGGTCGCCGTCACCGTCGTCGTCACCGCCGTGGCCGGGGTGCTGCTCGCCGAGCTCCGCCGCCGGAGCGGGAGCCTGCTGGCGCCTATCGGCGTGCACTGGGCCGTCAACGGGCTGGGGATCCTCGCTGCCGCCCGGGCGTGGGCGACGGGCGCCGACCGCGCTACTGCACCTCGTCCTCCGGGGGCGGCAGCTGGACCTCCCGCTCCGGCTCGACCGCCGAGACGCCGTCCACCGCCTCGATCGCCGCGAGGGCCGACCTCGGCGCCCGGACGCTGACCACCCCCAGGCCGGCCAGCACCTGCTCGACCGTCGCCCCCGCCTCCTCGATCGCGGGCAGGACAGTGTCGAGCCGATCCGGGTCCACCGCGAGCTCCACGTGGAGCTCCTCCGGGGGACCAGGGGCCGGCTCCGGCGTCACGGCGCCTGGACCGTCGCCTGGGCGAGGCCCGAGCCGACGTCCGTCGACGGCAGTGGCAGGCGCCGGGCTCCGGACAGGAGCAGGGACTTCAGTTCTCCCGGACCGGCGTCCGGGTTCGCCTCGGCGAGCAGCGCCACGATCCCCGCCACGTGCGGCGTGGCCATGCTCGTGCCGTTCAGCCGCCGGTAGCCGGTCGGCTCCGGCCACGAGGAGGAGACGTCGACCCCAGGGGCGGCGATGTCCACCTGTCCGCCGTCGGGGTTCAGACCCGCACACGAGAAGGCGGCGACGCCCAGGTCGGGGGTCAGCGCCGCCACGGCGAGGATGGACGGGCAGTTCGCCGGGTGACCCACGGGCTTGATCGTCCCCGGGCGGCGGCTCTCGTTGCCGGCCGCGGCGACGATGAGCGTCCCCTTGCGCAGCGCCCGCTGCGCCACGGTCTCGTACACCCGCGAGTAGGAGTCCCCGACCCGCGTCGGGGCGCCCAGCGACATGGACACCACCCGGCAGCCCTGGGAGACCGCCCAGTCGATGCCGGCGAGGATCCCGCGATCGGCGCCGCTGCCCGCGTTGCTCAGGACCTTGCCGGCGTAGATCTCGGCACCCGGCGCCACGCCGTACCTCGGCAGCACCCGTGGCTCCCGCGTCCCGCACGCCGTGCCGATGCAGTGCGTGCCGTGCCCGTGCCCGTCGTCCACCGTCTCCCCGGCGATGAACGAGGCGGTACGGACGGTGCGGCCGGCGAGGTCGCGGTGGCGCAGGTCCACCCCGGTGTCGAGCACCGCGACCCGCACCCCGCGGCCGGTCACGCACGACTCCACGACCCGGGTGGCCTGCAGACCCCAGGTGGTCACGGACTCGTCCCACGTCGCGGCGACGGCCTCGGCCCGGCCGGCGGCGGCCGCGGCGCCCCCCGTCACCCGCGTCACCAGAGCGTCCACGCCGTCCCGGTAGCCGCGCAGGTAGTCCGCGCTCGGCCCATCCCCGAAGGCGTACACGACGCGTTCCGGCTCCACGGCCAGGACGTGGTCCGCCTCGGCCGCGGTTTCCAGGAGCGCACCCTGCTGGTCGGGCGGGACGGTGACGACAGCGACACCGATCTCGTCCAGCACCACGGACGCCCCCTCGGCGAGGGCCTCGGGAGCAGACTCCAGCTCCCCGGACCCCAGCCGCTCCGGGGCACCGATGCCGGCGCCCGACTCCAGCGCCGCCATCCCGGCGTCCACGTCGTCGGCGTCCAGCAGCACGATGTAGGCGCCGGTGTACTCCTGCGGGCGTGCCCCGACCCCCGCGTCGGCCATCGTGGCGTCACCGTGTCCGGTCTCGCCGTGTCCGGTCTCGCCGTGTCCGGTCATGACTCCCCCTCCGTCGGACCGGGGTCCCCCCGGTGTCCCCTCTGGGATAGACCCCGGCGGGGGGCCCGTCAAGCAGAGGCCCCGTGAGCAGTGGCCCGGCTGGCAGGCGCCCGGCTGGCAGGTGTCCCACCGCGGCCGGGAGGGTACGGGCGCCGGTCGATGGCACACATGACCGAGGACCGCGTGATCGGCGGTCGCTACCGGCTGGGCGCGGAGCTCGGCCGGGGCGGCATGGGTACCGTCTGGGCGGCCCGGGACGAGGTCCTCGGCCGGGACGTCGCCGTCAAGGAGGTCGTGGCGCCGCCGAGCCTGGCCGAGGAGGACCGGCGTCTGCTGCGCGAGCGGACCATGCGCGAGGCGCGGGCGGCGGCTCGTGTCGACAGCCCGTCGGCCGTGACCGTCTTCGACGTCGTCGAGGAGGGCGGCCGGCCGTGGGTCGTCATGGAGCTGCTCCCAGCCCGCAGCCTGGCCGACGTCCTGCGCCAGCAGGGCACCCTCTCACCCCCGCGCGCAGCCGCGATCGGGCTCGACGTGCTGTCGGCTCTCACCGCGGCGCACCGGGCGGGGGTCCTGCACCGCGACGTCAAGCCCAGCAACGTCATGGTGGACGACGAGCGCGCTGTGCTCGCGGACTTCGGCATCGCGACCCTCGACGGGGACCCGTCCCTCACCAGCACCGGCATGATCGTCGGCTCCCCCTCGTACATGGCGCCGGAACGGGCCCGCGGCGCGGGCCCGTCGCCGGCGTCGGACCTGTGGTCCCTCGGCGCCACCCTGTTCACGGCGGTGCAGGGCCGGCCGCCGTTCGAGCGGGACAGCCAGCTCGCCACGCTCGCGGCCGTCGTGGGCGAGGACACGCCGGCTGCGCCGGCGGCTGGCCCGCTGGAGCCTGTGCTCCGAGCCCTGCTGGCCAAGGAGCCGGCGGACCGCCCGGACCCCGCCCGGCTGCGCGCGATGCTCGAGGAGGTCGCCGCCGCTCCCGAGCGCGAGAGGGGACCGGCGGAACGGCCCACCAGACCGGTCGTGCCCGCAGGCCCCGTGGCGGTGTCCGACGACACCACCCCAGTGCCCGTGCCGGTCCCGAGACCTCGCCGTCGCCCGCCGGCAGTCCTCCTCGCCCTCGTCGCCCTGGTCGCCGTCGTCGCGGGCGTCCTGGCGTGGGACGCGCTGCGCGAGCCCGCCGGGTCGGGCACTGACGTGACCGCCGAGCCGGCGGACCCCTCGACCGCGAACCCCCCGGCCGACCCGGCACCGGCGGACCCGGCCGACCCCGAGCAGGACGAGCCGGCCCCAGGTGATGAGGCCCAGGGTGATCCGGCCCAGGGTGATCAGGAGCAGCCGACCGCCCCCACCGACGAGCCGCCGGCCGGGTTCACCCGCCACGAGGACTCCAGCGGCTTCAGCATCGCCGTCCCGGAGGGGTGGCAGGTGTCGACCGAGGGGCCCCGGACCTACTTCCGCGACCCGCAGAGTTCGCGCTACCTCATGGTCGACCAGACCACCGAGCCAGCCGATGACGCGCTGGCGGACTGGGAGCAGAACGAGCAGGGCGTCGCCCAGCGGCTCCGCGACTACCAGCGGGTGTCGATGGAGCGCGTCGCCTACCGCGACTACGACGCCGTGGACTGGGAGTTCACGTTCGCCGGGGACTCGGACCGGGTGCACGTGCTCAACCGCAACGTGCGCGTGTCCGACGAGCGTGCCTACGCGATCTACTGGTCCACTCCGGAGGCGGCCTGGGCCGACGGGCTCCCGGTCTTTCAGACCGCGGTGGACACCTTCCGCCCGGCCGGGTAGCGGGTCGAGGCAGCCACCCCGGGCTCAGCCCGCATCCACTACCGTCGGACCAGAGGAACCCATGAGCACGACCGCTCCCTGGCCAGGGGTTTCCCCGCCTGAGATGCCTCGTTCGCTCCTACCCACCTCAGTCCCCGCCTGGCTCGCCGCTCATCACTGATCTGGCTCACCGGACGTGGCGAGTCCGGTGTTGCCTGGCGTGCTGGGATGCCGTGCGGGCGGGTCCGGCACGGCCGCGCGTCCACAGATGACGGCTGACCCTCGCACGGCCGTTCGAACACCTGTACGATGATGGCCATGGATGCAGCCACCGACACCGAGCGCCCTGCGGGGCGGCCGGCCGTGGCCTGCGCATGCGCGTCCGCGGGCGGTGCGGCGGCGCACGAGCGGCTGCGTGCCGCGGCGGATGCGGTGGGCGGCGCCGTGGTGGCCGGTCTGGACGCCGAGGAGGCGTTGTCGGCGGTGCTGGCGGCCCGGCACGCCTCGGCGGCGGCGTTCGCGGTGGAGCTGGAGGCGTTGGACCGGCTGGCGGCGGTGTACCCGGAGATCGAGGCCCGCGCC
>DATHTV010000190.1:0-3272 GCA_035462845.1 Jiangellales bacterium | reverse complement strand
GACCTCCTGGCCTGGGAAGGGGACTTCTCCGGCGCGGTGGCGATCGCCGACCGCGCGCAGCGCCACCTGGACGAGGTGGCCGGTGAGGGGATGTACGGCGGCCTGTGGCTCTCGGCGCTCGCACTGGCCGCGCTGGCCGACGATGCGACGTACTGCCGGCTGCGGCGCGACGAGGCCGGCGCCGCTGCCGCGCAGCGGCAGGGCGAGGTCCTGCTCCATCGGGTGGAGCGGATCGTCGAGGGCGGGCGCGGGCGGCCGGGTGACCTGGGACCCGAGGGCCGCGCGTGGCAGGCCCGCGCGCTGGCCGAGCACGCCAGGCTGCGTGGCGAGCCGGCCGTGGAGCAGTGGCAGCAGGCGCTCGACGCGTACGGCTACGGGCACGTCTACGAGCAGGCCCGCTGCCACTGGCGGCTGGCCGACGCGCTGGTCGCCGCGGGGGACCGCCCTGCCGCCCGTACCCACGCGCTCGCCGCGGCTGCCGCGGCGGAGCAGATGCGGGCGGCTCCACTCCAGCGAGCTGTCGCGGCGACGGTGAGCCGGGCCCGGCTCACCGGCCCGGCCGACGCGGGAGATGCGGTGCTCACTGCGCGGGAGCGTGAGGTCCTGGCGCTCGTGGCGGAGGGGCTGACCAACCGGGAGATCGGCAAGCGCCTGTTCATCAGCGAGAAGACCGCCAGCGTGCACCTCAGCAACCTGATGGCGAAGCTGCACGTCTCCAGCCGGACCGAGGCCGTCACCGTCGCTCACCGGCGTGGGCTGTTGGACGTCATCGGCCCCCACCACCCCTCTCGGTAACCAGGACCTGACCTGCCTCGGACCCGTACTGCGTGAACTCCTCATGCCTCCGGACGGCCCTTAGTCCCAGGGTCGGGGACGTGCCGATCCGCACCGTGCGGAAGGCGACGAGGAGGACGGAGATGGGGACTGTGCGGATGCACGAGCGGCTCGCGTGCCAGGTGGCCGGGGCGGTGCTCGACGGCGGGGATCCCGCCGCCGCGGCCGAGGTAGCCGGCTTCAACACGGCTGTCACGCATCGACCCGCGGTCGTGGTGGCGGCCAGCAGGGCGGACGACGTGGCGGCAGCGGTGCGCTACGCCGACGAGGAGGGACTCCCGGTCGCCGTCCAGGCGACCGGGCACGGGGCGGCCGTGCCCGCAGACGGCACGGTGCTCGTCTCCACCAAGCGCATGCAGGGTGTCCGGGTCGACCCCGTCGCGCGGGTGGCGAGGGTCGAGGCAGGCGTGCGCTGGCGAACCGTGATCGACGCCGCCGTGCCGCACGGGCTCGCGCCGCTGTCCGGATCGTCGTCGGGTGTCGGGGTCGTCGGCTACACCCTCGGCGGAGGGATGGGGCATCTCGCTCGCCGGCACGGCTTCGCGGCCGACCACGTCCGCTCGGTCGAGCTCGTGACCGCCGAGGGCGAGATCAGGACGGTCACCGCCGAGAGCAGCCCGGAGCTGTTCTGGGCGGTCCGCGGCGGTCAGGGCAGCTTCGGGATCGTCTCGGCTCTCGAGTTCGAGCTGTTCCCGGTGCCCGAGTTCTTCGGCGGGGCGATGATCTTCCCTTCAGCCGCGGTCGAGGAGGTGCTGCACGCCTTCGCCGTGTGGGCACCGACCATGCCGGAGGAGGTCACCACCTCGGTCGCGTTGCTGCGGCTGCCTCCGTCCGAGGACGTGCCGCCGCCGTTGCGCGGAGTCGTCAGCCTGGCCCTGCGCTTCGTCTTCACCGGCTCCCCCGAGCAGGGCGAGGCCCTCCTCGCGCCCATGCGCCGGGTCGCCGCCCCCGTGCTGGACTCGGTCGGCCCGATGTCGTACGCGGCCGTGGACCGCATCCACATGGACCCCACGGAACCGATGCCCGCGGTCACCCGAGGCGGGCTGCTGCACTCGATGCCTCCCCGATTGCTGGACTCGCTGCTCGAGGTCGCCGGTCCCGGTGTCGACGTGCCGCTGGCCGTGGTCGAGATGCGGCTGATGGGTGGTGCGCTCAGCCGTCCCGCGGCGATCCCGAACGCGGTCGCGGGGCGCGACGGCGCGTACTCGTTGTCCGTGGTGGCACCGGCCCCGCCGCCGATGCTGGCCACCGCCCACGCGGCGACCGCGCAGGTGCTGGACGCGCTGGCGCCGTGGTCGACGGGCACGTCGCTGGTCAACTTCGCCGGGCACGCCGACGAGTCGGCGCGGAGCAGGGCGTGGAGGCCGGACGCACTGGAGCGGTTGCGTCGGGTGAAGGAAGCCATGGATCCCTCGGACGTGTTCGGTGGGGGGCTCGGCTCGCCCGCAGTTGTCTCGGCGGGTGCGCGATGAGCCGGCCGGTCGTCGTCGTCGGCCCAGGGCAGGGGCATCGAGTCGGCAACGTCGAGTTCCTCGCCCGCACAGAAGACACGCCCTTCTTCAACCTGGCGATCATCGTTCTCAGGCCAGGACAAGGAGTCGAGAGCCACGTGCACGAGGACGAGGACGACTCCTTCCTGGTGCTCGAGGGCACTCTGTCCGTGACCGTCGGCGACGACGCTCGGTATCTGCAGGCCGGGGCGGGCACGTTCGTCCTCGTCCCCGCCGGCACGCCCCACGCGATCCTCAACTCAGGACGGACCGACGTGCGCTTCCTGAACGTCCACGCACCCGGCGGCTTCGACCGGCGCATCGGCCTCGGACGAGGATCCGCGCAACCCAGTGCGAGGCGCGGCTCGCCGTCGACCTCAGCACGCTGACCCCCAGCTGGCCGACGCCGGACTCGCCGGGGTGCTCACGTTCGCCCCCGGTGCGGTCCGGCGGTCAGACCCGCGGGAGCAGGCGCATGGTCTCGCCGACGGCGTGCGAGCCGGTGACGGTGCCGACGATGGTGGGGCCGTCTTACGGCTCGGGGGGGCCAGCCGCCAGCGGGCGCACCCCGACGGCTGTATGGACCGCGAGCCTGTCGAACAGCATGGCCGGGCAGGTGGACGCCCACGGCGTCGTGTGAGGCGTCCCACCGGCCCGGGCACAGGGGGCACTCGCCTCTACCCGGGGTCGCCCGACCCCGGCACGGTGAATGAGCAGGACCCGGTCCCGGCTCGACGCCCTGTCAGCGGACGTGCTCGCTCCAGGGCGCCGCGACACGGGAGGGATCGCCGAGACATCGGAAGGAAGTCTGCGCATGTACTCGCTGGAGATCGAGAACCTCACCAAGCGCTATGGCCACGACGTGGTCGTGGACGACCTCTCGTTCACCGTCCAGCCGGGGCGGGTGACCGGCTTCCTCGGCCCCAACGGTGCGGGCAAGTCGACCAC
>DATHTV010000189.1:0-9242 GCA_035462845.1 Jiangellales bacterium | reverse complement strand
AGGCCGGCGGACGCGGTGGCACCGCTCCGGCCGTCTACAACGCGGCGAACGAGGAGTGCGTCACCGCGTTCCAAGCGGGTCGGCTGCCCTTCCTCGGCATCGTCGACACGGTCGAGGAGGTGCTCGCCGACCACCTCGACGACGGCTTCACCGGGAACATCTCCGCGGTCGCGGACGTCTACTCCGCGGAGGAGTGGGCGCGTCGGCGTGCCCGCGAGGTCGCCGGGCGGAGGGCGTAGCCGTGGACCTGCTCGCCGTCGTCGGCGTCATCGCCTTCGTCGTCGGCCTGATGCTGTCGATCGCGCTCCACGAGATCGGGCACCTCGTCCCGGCCAAGGTCTTCGGCGTCAAGGTGACTCAGTACATGGTGGGGTTCGGCTCGACCCTGTGGTCCCGCCGGCGCGGCGAGACCGAGTACGGCGTCAAGGCCATCCCCTTCGGCGGGTACGTGCGCATGATCGGGATGTTCCCGCCCGAGCCGGGCGGCGACCCGACGCGACTGCGGCAGGCCAGCACCGGCCCGTTCCAGGCCCTCGTCGAGGACGCCCGGCGGCTGGCCAAGGAGGAGGTCGGTCCGGGCGAGCAGGACCGCGTCTTCTACCGCAAGCCGTGGTGGCAGAAGCTCGTCATCATGCTGGGCGGTCCGGCGATGAACGTCCTCATCGCGGTCGTCCTCGCCGGTGCGGTGCTCACGACGTACGGGAACCCGGCGGAGCCCACGCTGACCCCCACCGTCAGCGCGGTCTCCGAGTGCGTCGTGCCCGTCGCCGAGGTCCCTCGCGACTGCACCGCCGCGGACCCGCCGACCCCCGCGGCGGCGGCCGGCTTCCGGTCCGGTGACGAGATCGTCGCCTTCGACGGGTCGCCGGTGGACGGGTGGGAGCAGATCTCCGGCGGCATCCGGGAGAGCGGCGCGGGCCCGGTCGAGGTGACCGTGGTCAGGGAGGGGCAGCAGCTGGTCCTCACGCCCGACCTCGTGGTGACCGAACGCCCGGCCGACCCGCTGGACCCGCAGAACGGGCTGCTCGCCGAGGTGGGCTTCCTCGGGGTCTCGCCCACGCCCGTCGTCGAGCCGCAGCCGCCCGCCGCGGTGGCCGCCTGGCTCGGCGACTTCACCTGGCGGACCGGCCAGGCCGTCCTGGCGATCCCGGCCAAGATGGTGGGCGTCTGGCAGGCGGCCTTCGGCGGGGCCGAGCGCGACCCGATGGGACCGGTGGGCATCGTCGGCGCCGGCCGGATCGGCGGCGAGATCGCGTCGGCGGACGCGGTGCCGGTCGTCGACCGGCTCGCCTTCTTCGTGCTGCTGCTCGCCAGCTTCAACATGGCCATCGCGCTGTTCAACCTCATCCCGCTGCTGCCGCTCGACGGCGGGCACGCGGCGGGGGCGATCTGGGAGGGGATCAAGCGCGGGTACGCCAGGGTCGCGCACCGCCCCGAGCCGCGGCCGGTGGACGTGGCCAGGGCGCTGCCCCTGGCGTACGGCATCGCCGCCGTGCTGATCAGCATGAGCGTCCTGCTGCTCTACGCCGACATCGTGAACCCGATCCGCCTCACCGGCTGAGCCACCCGCGAGCCCGACCCGCCGCCCGCGGGGAGCGGCACCCCGCGCCGTACCGGAGAATGGACCCCATGGACGTCGCCCTCGGAATGCCCGCCCTGCCGCCGCCGGTCCTCGCGCCCCGGCGCAGGAGCCGGCAGATCAGGGTCGGCAAGGTGCTCGTCGGGGGTGACGCCCCCGTGAGCGTGCAGTCGATGACCACGACGCCGACGACCGACATCAACGCCACCCTGCAGCAGATCGCCGAGCTCACCGCCTCCGGTTGCGACATCGTCCGGGTGGCATGCCCCAGCCAGGACGACGCCGAGGCGCTCCCCGCGATCGCCCGCAAGAGCCAGATCCCGGTGATCGCGGACATCCACTTCCAGCCCAAGTACGTGTTCGCGGCGATCGAGGCCGGGTGCGCGGCCGTCCGGGTCAACCCCGGGAACATCCGCAAGTTCGACGACCAGGTCAAGGAGATCGCGCAGGCGGCCAAGGACCACGGCACCTCGATCCGGATCGGCGTCAACGCCGGGTCCCTCGACCCCCGCCTGCTGCAGAAGCACGGCAAGGCCACGCCGGAGGCCCTCGTCGAGTCCGCGGTCTGGGAGGCGGGCCTGTTCGAGGAGCACGACTTCCACGACTTCAAGATCTCCGTCAAGCACAACGACCCGGTCGTCATGGTCCGTGCGTACGAGATGCTGGCCGAGCGCGGCGACTGGCCGCTGCACCTCGGGGTCACCGAGGCCGGCCCGGCCTTCCAGGGCACCATCAAGTCGGCCGTGGCGTTCGGAGCGTTGCTCAGCAAGGGGATCGGCGACACGATCCGCGTCTCGCTGTCGGCGCCCCCCGTCGAGGAGGTCAAGGTCGGCCTGCAGATCCTCGAGTCGCTCAACCTCCGCCCGCGCCGGCTCGAGATCGTGTCCTGCCCGTCCTGCGGCCGCGCCCAGGTCGACGTGTACAAGCTCGCCGACGAGGTCACCGCAGGGCTCGAGGGCATGGAGGTGCCGCTGCGGGTGGCCGTCATGGGCTGCGTGGTCAACGGGCCCGGCGAGGCGCGCGAGGCCGACCTCGGCGTCGCGTCCGGCAACGGCAAGGGCCAGATCTTCGTCAAGGGCGAGGTCATCAAGACCGTCCCGGAGTCCAAGATCGTGGAGACCCTGATCGAGGAGGCCATGCGCATCGCCGAGGAGATGGACGACGATGGAGCGCCGACCGGCGCGCCGTCCGTGTCCGTGTCCTGACGGCGCTTCGCCCGCGTACTCTCGACCCGCCGGCGCCGGCGCCGGCCAGGTGCCCCGCCCGGGAGGTGACGTGCTCGACAGCGCCACCGTCCGCGTCCTCGGCCGGGCGGACGAGCCGGAGGCGGCCGCGCTGCTCGACAGTGACCCCGTCAGCAACGTCTTCGTGGCGTCCCGGTTGCAGGCCTCGGGCCTCGACCCCTCCCGCGCCGGCGGCGAGGTGTGGGGGTTCGTCGACGACGGCCGGCTGGTGTCGCTGTGCTACTCCGGCGCCAACCTGGTGCCCGTGGCCGCCGGGCCCGCGGCGGTGGAGGCCTTCGCCGAGCGCGCGCTGAGGCAGGGCCGCCGGTGCTCCTCGCTCGTGGGGCCGGCCGAGTCGGTGCTGCCGCTGTGGGACCTCCTGCGCCCGCACTGGGGCCGCGCCCGCGAGGTGCGCGCCGTCCAGCCGCTCATGGTCATCTCCGGCCCGCCCGCCGTGCCGCCGGACCCGCAGGTCCGCCCGGTCCGGCCGGAGGAGATCGACCGGCTCCTGCCGGCCTCGATCGCGATGTTCACCGAGGAGGTGGGCGTGTCGCCCGTCGGGGACGACGGCGGGGTGCTCTACCGGGCCCGGGTCGCCGAGCTCGTCCGAGCGGGCCGCGCGCTGGCCCGGTTCGAGGACGGCGAGGTCCTGTTCAAGGCCGAGATCGGCGCGGCGACCCGGCTGGCCTGCCAGGTCCAGGGCGTGTGGGTGCGCCCGGACCGCCGCGGGGAGGGGATCTCGGTGGCCGGCATGTCCGCCGTCGTGGAGCTTGCCCGGCGGCACGTCGCGCCGGTCGTGACGCTGTACGTCAACGACTACAACCTGGCCGCACTGGCTGCCTACCGGCACGTCGGCTTCCGCGAGGCGGGCACGTTCGCCTCGGTCCTGTTCTGATCCCGGCGCTCGGTGGTCGGGCCCACGACCCTCCATCCCGCAGACTGGTGGGGTGGACCGACGACGACCCCGGCTGATCGCCGCCGCTCTCGCGACCGTGCTGCTCGCCGCCTGCGGGCAGCCCGCCGACCCCGGGGAGAGCACCGCCGCGGCTCCCGGCCCGGCGACGACGACACCCAGCCCGGCGCCGGAGCCGCGGTCGATCAGCGTCGTGGCGACGGGCGACGTCCTGCTGCACGAACGCCTCTGGAACCAGGCGCGCGAGGACGCCGCGACCACCGGCGCGCCCGAGATGGACTTCGCCCCGATGCTCGACCCGATCCGCCCGCTGGTGGAGTCGGCGGACCTCGCGATCTGCCACCTCGAGGTCCCGCTCGCGCCGGCCGGAGGTCCGTACCGCGGCTACCCGTCGTTCTCCGGGCCGCCGCAGGTGCTCGACGGGCTCGTCGCCACCGGCTACGACGCCTGCACCACCGGCTCGAACCACACCTTCGACGCGGGGGGCGAGGGCGTGGACCGGACCCTCGCCGCGCTCGACGCGGCCGGGCTCGCGCACGCCGGCAGCGCGCGGACGCCCGAGGAGGCGGCCGCGCCGAGCCTCGTGACCGTCGACACCGAGCACGGGGCCGTCACGGTGGGGTTGCTGTCCTACACGTACGGGTTCAACGGCGTGCCCTACCCCGGCGGCGACGAGTGGCGGGCCAACGTCATCGACGAGCAGCGGATCCTCGTCGACGCGGCGGCGGCCCGGGCGGCGGGTGCGGAGGTGGTCGTGGTGGCCATGCACTGGGGCACCGAGTACGACCAGGAGCCCAACGCCGAGCAGCTGGACCTGGCCCCGCGGCTGATCGCCTCGCCCGACGTCGACCTCCTGCTCGGCCACCACGCGCACGTGGTCCAGCCGCTCGAGCAGGTCGGGGGAGAGTGGGTGGTCTACGGCCTCGGCAACCTGATGGCCGCCCACCGCACCCCCGGCGAGGCGCGGTCTGAGGGCCTGCTCGTCCGGGTCGAGCTGACCGAGCAGCCGGACGGGACCTTCACCCCCTCCGGCGCGGGCTACGCGCCGCTGCTCGTCACCGACGACTTCCCCGTCCGGGTCCTCGACGTGGGCAGGGCGCTGGCGACGGGCGACCACGGCACGGCCGGCGAGGCGCGGCTGCGCACCGCGTGGGACCGGACCACGTCGGTCGTGGAGAGCAGGGGTGGCGTCGCGGCGGGACTGCAGCCGCTCAGCCTGCCCTGAGCCCGGATATCCTCGCGGCGCACGTCAGCCCCCTCCCGAGGAGTCACCCCGTGGTCCTGCGCATGTCGAGCCTGTTCCTGCGGACACTGCGCGAGGACCCGTCCGACGCCGAGGTGCCGAGCCACCGGCTGCTGGTCCGAGCGGGCTACGTCCGGCGCGCCGCCCCGGGGATCTACTCGTGGCTGCCGCTGGGCTACCGGGTCTACCGCAACGTCGAGCGGGTCGTCCGCGAGGAGATGGACCGCGCGGGCTTCCAGGAGGTGCACTTCCCCGCGCTGCTGCCGCGCGAGCCGTACGAGGAGAGCGGCCGCTGGACCGAGTACGGCGACAACCTGTTCCGGCTCAAGGACCGCCGCGGCACCGACTACCTCCTCGGCCCGACCCACGAGGAGATGTTCACGCTCCTGGTCAAGGACCTGTACTCCTCGTACAAGGACCTGCCGCTGTGCATCTACCAGATCCAGACGAAGTACCGGGACGAGGCCCGCCCCCGCGCGGGCCTGCTCCGTGGCCGTGAGTTCGTGATGAAGGACTCGTACTCCTTCGACGTCGACGACGCCGGCCTGGAGCGCTCCTACCAGCGCCACCGCGACGCCTACGTCGCGACGTTCGACCGGCTCGGGATGCAGTACGTCGTCGTCGCCGCCATGTCCGGCGCGATGGGCGGCTCGGCCAGCGAGGAGTTCCTCGTCCCGGCCGAGTCCGGCGAGGACACCTTCGTCCGCTGCACGCGCTGCGACTACGCCGCCAACGTCGAGGCGGTGCAGGTCCGGGCGCCGGACGCGATCCCGTACGACGGGGCGCCGGCGGCGCACGCGGAGGACACCCCCGACACCCCGACCATCGACACGCTCGTCGACCACCTCAACGCGCGCTTCCCGCGCGAGGACCGGCCGTGGGAGGCCGCCGACACGCTCAAGAACGTGCTGGTGCTGGTCGTGCACCCGGACGGGCGGCGCGAGCCGCTGGCCGTCGGGCTGCCGGGCGACCGCGAGGTCGACCTGAAGCGCCTGGAGGCGCAGGTCCACCCGGGCGAGCTGGCCCCGTTCACCGAGGCGGACTTCGCCGCCCACCCCACGCTCGCCAAGGGCTACATCGGCCCCGGCGTGCTCGGGGAGGAGCGGGCCTCGGGGATCCGCTACCTGGTCGACCCGCGGGTCGTCCCGGGCAGCCGGTGGGTCACCGGGGCGGACGTGTCCGGGAGCCATGTGGTCGACCTCGTGGCCGGCCGGGACTTCACCGCCGACGGCACGATCGAGGCGGCGGAGGTGCGGGACGGCGACCCGTGCCCGGTCTGCGGCGGCCCGCTGGAGACGGCCCGGGGCATCGAGATGGGGCACATCTTCCAGCTCGGCCGCAAGTACGCGGAGGCGCTGGGCCTCCAGGTGCTCGACGAGCACGGGAAGCTCGTGACGGTGACCATGGGCTCGTACGGGATCGGGGTGTCGCGCGCGGTCGCGGCGATCGTCGAGAACTCCCACGACGAGCTGGGCATCGTCTGGCCCCGCGAGGTGGCTCCGGCCGACGTGCACCTGGTCGCGACCGGCAAGGACGCCGAGGCGTTCGTCGTGGCCGAGGGGATCGCCGCCGAGCTGGAGGCGGCCGGCGTCTCGGTGCTCTACGACGACCGGCCCAAGGTGAGTCCCGGCGTGAAGTTCAAGGACGCCGAGCTGCTCGGCATGCCGACCATCGTCACCGTCGGGCGCCGCCTCGCCGAGGGCGTGGTCGAGGTCCGCGACCGGCGGTCGGGGGACCGCGAGGACGTCCCGGTCGAGCGTGCCGTGTCCCGGCTGGTCGAGGTCTGCAGGGGCTGAGGCTGCCCCTCCCCTCTCCACCGGATGTGCACGACCCGCCGGTCCGGGGTGACGCCCCGGCGGCGGGTCGTGCACATCCGCGGGTGGGGGAGGGTCAGCGGGGTGGGCCGCCGGCGGTGGCGTAGGTGGCGGTGCCGATCAGCTCGAGCGAGACCTGCAGGCGCTCGAGGCTGATGTTCTTCGCGATCGTGTCCTCCGGGCTGTGGTAGGGCGGCTCGAGCAGGGCCGGGCTCTGCTCGCCGCGCCAGGAGAAGTTGGCGCTGGCGATCCCGACCTCCTGGAAGGACTGGTGGTCGCTGGCGCCGCGCTGGGTGACCGGTGAGATCCGCGGCGCGTACCCCAGTCGGTGGGCCGAGTCGATGACCGCCTGGGTGATCACGTTGTTCTGCCCGGTGAAGGAGAGCAGCCAGTAGCGGGTGGCGGGGTCCCAGCTCGTGGCGACCATGTCGTTCTGGAAGACGCCGGTCAGCCGGTCGCGCTCGGCCTGCGGCAGCTGGGCGACGTGGTAACGGGAGCCGATCAGGCCCTGCTCCTCCGAGCCCCACAGGCCGAAGGCCACCGTCGCCTCGGTGGGCAGCGCTCGCAGGACCCGAGCCAGCTCGAGGCAGAGCCCGGTGCCCGATCCGTCGTCGTTGGCGCCGGGAGCGCCGATCACGGAGTCGTAGTGCGCGCTGACCATGACCACCGGGGAGCCCGGGCCGCCGAGCTGGCCGGGCCGGTCGGCGAGGACGTTCTGCGAGATGAGGTTGCGGTGCGCCGTCGTCGCGACCTGGAGGGTCAGCGGGCCGGCGGCGAGCAGCTCGCGCAGCCGGTGCTTCTGCGCCTGGGCCACGCCGACGACCGGGATGGCCGTGCCTCCGGGCACGGCTGCCAGGGGCGGGCTGAAGGCCTGCGCGCGGCGCGGCTCGACCAGGTCGGCAGGGAGCCACACCAGTGCGACCACGCCGGCGGCGACCGCAGCGGCGACCTGGGCCTGGCGAGCCGGGTTCGACGTGGCGTAGTCGACGAGGGCGATCGCGCCGGCGGCGTCGCCGGGGTAGCTGGCGGCGAGGCCGGGGCCGGCGTCGATGACCCGCCCGGTGACGGTGACGTCGAGGCGGCCGTTGGCCGCGGCGCCCACCTGCCAGCACAGGTCCGCCGGGAGCGAGGTGCCGACGCCGGCGAGCTGGCCGAGGAACTTGTCCGCGACCGGGAACTCCTGCAGCCGGGTCGAGAACCCGTGACCGTCGAGGACGCCGGCGATGTAGTTGGCGGCCGCGCGCTCCGACGCCGTGCCCCCGATCCGGGGGCCGATGTCCTCGGACAGGACGCGGATGTGCTCGAGCGCCCGCTCGGCGGACACCCGGGCGACGATCGCCCGGTCCCCGCCGGTCAGCGCGGGGCGGCGCTGGGCGCCGGGCCGCTGGTCGTCCGCCGCCCAGGCAGGCAGCGGCAGGGTCACCGCCGCCGCCGTGCCGGCGGCGAGGGAAAGGGCTCGCCGGCGGGAGATCGGGCGGGTCAGCGGCGCCTCGGGGGTGGTGGACATGGAGAGCCTCCGGGGAATGACAGGGCCGGATCGGCCCGTTAGCGGACCGTCACCGGGTGCGGACGGTGCGTGCACGCTAGGGCGGGAGGCGTCCGGAACGCAAGGGTCCGGGCGGTTTCGCCCTGCACCGCACCGTGACCCGTCAGGGGGACGGGTCCAGGCCGGGCAGGCCGGTCACCGAGCCCGACCACCCGGCGCCGCGCACGGCCGTCTCGGCCAGCCACCGAGCGGACCGCTCGCGCAGGGCCGCCGACCCGGCCTCGCGGACCAGGCCGGCCAGCGCCACCGCCAGCCGTGCCTCGAGCAGCGCGGCGAGCTCGCCCGCCTCGGCCGGCCCGGTCACGGGGAAGGGCAGCGCGTAGCCGGCGAGGGCGGCCACGGGCTCCTCGCCGCGCCTGCGCAGCAGGTCGGTGATCTCGTCCCGCCGGAGCCGGTGCCCGTCGTAGGCGTCCCGCGCGGCGGGCTCGCGGTCGGCGTCCACGGCCGCGCCGACCACGCCGTACCCGAACACGCAGGCGTGCTCGCCGGCCAGTGCGGCCTGCAACGCCTCGGCCTCGCTCATCGGCCGGCCAGGAGGGCGGCGTGCGCGGCCTCGGCGGCGCCGCTGGACGCGAGGAGCGCGGCGAGGTCGCGATCGGTGCTGGCCAGGCAGTCGAGCAGACGTGCCTCGGCAGCCGCCGCCTCCGCCGTGCGCACGGCGGCCAGTGCAGCGGCCGGCTCGTCGGGCACCGCAGGCGTCGGGGAGTCGGCAGCAGTGGCCGGAGTCGACGACGTGGGGGCGGGTGTGCCGGTGCCGGCAACCGGCGTCCCACCGTTCGTCGTCTCCTGGGGGGCGGCGGGAGCGGGACCCCCGGTGCCGAGCGCCGCCAGGTGCTGGCGGTGGTGCTCGGTCCACGGGGCGAGCAGCTGGGCCAGGCCGGGGTGCCGGTCGGCCGTCGCCCGGTGCAGGGCGAGCAGCTCCTC
>DATHTV010000188.1:0-20342 GCA_035462845.1 Jiangellales bacterium | reverse complement strand
GAACGCGACTACGCCGAGCGGTACGAGCGGCTGCGCCGGATCGTCCGCGGCGACGACGCCTGACCCCCCGCCTCGCAGCGGGTCGGCGCGGGGTGTCCGGTCTGCAGGGGTTCGGGGGCGGGTGGGAGCAGCTGGGGGCAGGGTAGGGTCGGCGCAGCCGAGGCCTGAGCGCGTCGGGCGTCCTTCGCTGCCGCCGACCTCGAGGAGAGCTTCCCGGATGAGTGCAGGGGAGATCGCGGGACTCGTCGCGGCCTTCGCCTTCGTGCTGCTGGTCGGCGCGCTGGCGGTCCCGCTCCTCAAGCTCGGCCGCACGGTCGACGAGCTGACCCGGACCGTCCGGACGATCCGCGAGGAGCACGTGGCCAAGACCAGCCTGACCGTGGACGAGGCGAACGAGCTGCTCAGCTCGGTCAACACCCAGCTCCAGCACGTCGACTCCATCGCGACCAGCGCGCAGACGGTGAGCGGCAACGCCGCGACCATGTCCTCCCTGGTCGCGGTGACCTTCGGCCGCCCGCTGGTGCGCACGGCGGCCTTCTCCTACGGCGTGCGCCGCGCGCTGGCCGAGCGTCGCAACGGCCGGGGCAGGTCGGCGTGAGGCGGCTGTTCTGGGTCGCCGTCGGGGCGACCGCGGGTGTCTACGCGGCGCGGCGGATCGGCCGCGCCACCCGGGCGCTGGACCCCGACCACGCGGGGGCCCGCGTCGCCGGGGCGCTCGGCGACCTCGCCACCGCGGTCCGGGACTTCTCCGCCGACGTCCGGTCGGCCATGGCCGAGCGGGAGGACGAGCTGCGCCAGGAGCTCGGCCTGGTGGAGGTCGTCGACGCCCCGCCGTTGCCGGAGGTCCCGGCCCACGTGTCCCCCCTCCCGAGAGGTGCCCGCTGATGGAGTCCGCCGAGATCCGGCGCCGCTTCCTGGGCTTCTTCGAGCGCAACGACCACCGCACGGTCCCCAGCGCCTCGCTGCTGCTCGACGACCCGACGCTGCTGTTCGTCAACGCCGGGATGGTGCCCTTCAAGCCGTACTTCCTCGGCCAGGAGTCGCCGCCGTACGTCCGGGCGGCCAGCGTGCAGAAGTGCGTGCGGACGCTCGACATCGACGAGGTGGGCAAGACCACCCGGCACGGCACGTTCTTCCAGATGGCGGGCAACTTCTCCTTCGGCGACTACTTCAAGGAAGGCGCGATCGAGCTCGCCTGGGAGCTCGTGACGAGCCCGCAGTCGGACGGCGGGTTCGGCTTCGCCCCCGACCGGATCTGGGTCACCGTCTACGAGCAGGACGACGACGCCCGGCAGCTGTGGCGCAAGGTCGCGGGCCTGCCGGACGAGCGCATCCAGGGGCGCGGCCTCAAGGACAACTACTGGCACATGGGCGTACCGGGTCCCGGCGGGCCGTGCAGCGAGATCTACGTCGACCGCGGGCCGGACCACGGCCCCGACGGCGGGCCGGTGGTCGACGAGGACCGCTTCCTGGAGATCTGGAACCTCGTCTTCATGCAGTCCCTCCTCGGCGACGTGCGGGCCAAGGACGACTTCGACGTCACCGGCGACCTCCCCGCCAAGAACATCGACACCGGCCTGGGGCTGGAACGCGTCGCCTACCTGCTCCAGGGCGTCGACAACCTCTACGAGATCGACGAGGTCTTCCCGGTCATCTCCCGAGCGGCGGAGCTCGCGGGGGTGCGCTACGGCGGCACCAGCGGGCACGAGAGCCGGCCCGAGGACGTCCGGCTGCGGGTGGTCGGCGACCACGTCCGCAGCGCCCTGATGCTGATCGGGGACGGGGTGACCCCCGGCAACGAGGCCCGCGGGTACGTGCTCCGGCGGCTGCTGCGACGGGCCGTCCGCTCGATGCGACTGCTGGGCGTCGAGGACCCCGTGCTGCCGGAGCTGATGCCGCTGTCCAAGGACCTGATGAAGGCGTCCTACCCGGAGCTCGAGGCCGGCTTCGATCGGATCGCCACCGTGGCGTACGCGGAGGAGGAGGCGTTCCGCCGGACCCTCGCCGCCGGCACCACGATCCTCGACACCGCGGTCCGCGAGACCAGGCAGGCAGGGCAGCAGACGCTCTCCGGCGAGCGGGCCTTCCAGCTCCACGACACGTACGGGTTCCCGATCGACCTGACCCTCGAGATGGCCGCCGAGCAGGGCGTGGCCGTCGACGAGGACGGGTTCCGCCGGCTCATGACCGAGCAGCGGCAGCGCGCCAAGGCCGACGCGCTGGCGAAGAAGACGGGCCACGTGGACCTGTCCGTCTACCGCGACCTGGCCGGCCGACTCGCGCGGCCGGTCGAGTTCACCGGCTACGACGAGGTGGTCAGCGAGGCCACCGTGCGCGGGCTCGTCGCCGGCGACGAGAGCGTCGCCGCGGCGGGCGCCGGCCAGGAGGTCGAGCTCGTCCTCGACCGCACGCCGTTCTACGCGGAGGGCGGCGGGCAGCTCGCCGACCAGGGGCACGTCGAGCTCGAGGGCGGTGCCCGCCTCGAGGTGCTGGACGTCCAGTCGCCGCTCACCGGGCTGGTGGTGCACCGCGCCCGCGTCCTCGACGGCGAGGTCCGGGTCGGGCAGTCCGGGAGGGGCGTCGTCGACGTCGAGCGACGCCGGGCGATCTCCCGCGCCCACACGGCGACGCACATGGTGCACAAGGCGTTCCGCGAGGCTCTCGGGGAGACCGCGACGCAGGCGGGCTCCGAGAACTCCCCGGGCCGCTTCCGGTTCGACTTCTCGGCCGGCGGGGCGGTCCCCCCGAGCGTCATGCGGGACGTGGAGGACCGGGTCAACGCGCTGGTCGCCGACGACCTCGGAGTGCACGCCGAGCTGATGTCCGTCGACGAGGCCCGGCGGGCCGGCGCCACCGCTCTGTTCGGCGAGAAGTACGGCGACACCGTCCGCGTCGTCTCGGTCGGGGACTGGGCCCGCGAGCTCTGCGGCGGCACGCACGCCCTGCGCAGCGGCCAGCTGGGGCTGGTCACGCTGCTGGGCGAGGCGTCGATCGGGCAGGGGGTGCGCCGGGTCGAGGCTCTCGTGGGCGTCGACGCCTACCGCTTCCTCGCCCAGGAGCACGTGCTGGTCGCCCAGCTGACCGAGGCGCTCAAGGTCCGTCCCCAGGAGCTGCCCGACCGCGTGGCGGCCATCCTGGAGCAGCTCGCCGCAGCCCAGAAGGAGCTCGGCCGGGTCCGCGCCGCCGCGGTGCTGGCGACCGCGCCCGGGCTGGCCGCCGCGGCGCGCGAGGTCTACGGCGTGGACTTCGTGGGGCACCGCGCGCCCGACGGCACCTCGGCCGACGACCTCCGCCGGCTCGTGCTCGACGTCCGGGGCCGGCTGCCCGGTGCCCGGCCGGCGGTGGTGGCCGGCGTCGCGGTGACGGGTGGCCGTCCGGTCGTCGTCGTGGCGGTCAACGAGCCGGGCCAGGCCTGGGGCCTCGCCGCGGGCGCCTTGGTGCGGGTGGCGGCGCAGGCGCTCGGCGGAGGCGGCGGCGGCAAGGACGACGTCGCGCAGGGCGGGGGCACCGACCCCAGCGCCGTCGACGAGGCGCTCCGCCGCGTGGAGCACGCGGTCGGCGAGCGGGTCACCGGGGGGGCCTGACGGTGCGTCCGGGCGTGCGGCTCGGGGTCGACGTGGGCACGGTCCGCGTGGGCCTCGCCGTCAGCGACGCCGCCGGCGTGCTGGCCACGCCGGTCGAGACGGTCCGCCGCGGTCGGGGCGACCTCGACCGGATCGCCCAGGTCGCGGCCGAGCGCGGCGCGGTCGAGGTGGTGGTGGGCCTGCCCCGCTCGATGTCGGGCGTCGAGGGCGCCGCCGCGGCGGCGGCCCGGGACTTCGCCGCGGCGCTCGCGCCGCGGCTGGGAGGCGTCCCGGTGCGGTTGGTCGACGAGCGGTTGTCGACGGTGACGGCGACGAGAGGGATGCGTGCCGCAGGTGTCTCGGCACGGCGGGGGCGGGCTGCGGTCGACCAGGCGGCCGCGGTGGTGATCCTCCAGGACGCGCTCGACACCGAGCGCACGGGTGGCACGCCGCCCGGCGAGACCCTCCGGGTGACCTGACGATGAGCCAGCTCGGCCTGATCGACGACGATCATCCGCCGCGACGGCGGCGGTCGCACCACCACCACCGCCGGCGGGAGCGCCGCGGGCGAGCCCGGGGCGCCCTCGCGGTGATCATCTCGCTGGCGGTCATCGGCGGCCTCGCCGTCGGCGTCTACGTGGCGGGCCGGAGCGCGGTGTCGTCGGTGACCGGCTGGTTCGCCGACCCGGAGGACTACCCCGGTCCGGGGTCCTCCGAGGTGTCGGTCGAGATCCCCGAGGGCTCGAGCCTCACCACCATCGGCCGTGTGCTGTACGACGCCGGGGTGGTCGCCAGCGTGCAGGCCTTCGTCGACGCCGCCGAGGGCGACTCCCGGGGGCAGGGCATCCAGCCCGGGTCCTACGTCCTGCTGCGGGAGATGGCCGCGGCCGACGCCGTCGCCGCGATGCTCGACGCGACCACGGTCCTGGAGCGGGTGACCGTGCCGGAGGGCCTGCGGGTCAGCCAGACGGTGGACCGGCTGGCCGAGTCGACCGTGTTCCCCGTCGAGGAGCTGCAGGCGGCCGTCGACACCGCCGAGCTCCCGGCGTACACCGAGGGGGACCCGGAGGGTGTGCTGTTCCCCGCCACGTATGACGTCAAGAGCGACACGACCGCCCAGTCGCTGGTGGCCGCGATGGTGAGCCGGTTCGGCCAGGCCGCGCAGGCGCAGGGCCTCGAGGCCGGCGCCGCCGAGCTGGGCCGGACACCGCGCGAGGTGATGACGGTGGCCAGCATCATCCAGCGCGAGGTGCGCCGGCCCGAGGACCTGCCGCTCGTGGCCGACGTCATCTACAACCGGCTCAGCGGGGCGTGCGTGGCCAACGGGGTGCCGGTCGGGCTGCTCCAGATGGACTCCACCGTGGCCTACGCGGTCGACGACTACTCGGGGGTCTTCACCACTCCCGCGGCCCGCGCCAGCGACTCGCCGTACAACACCTACCGCTTCCCGGGGCTGCCCCCGGGCCCGATCGCCGGCTTCGGCGAGGAGGCGCTGGCGGCGGCGCTCCAGCCGGCCGGGACCGGCAACTGCTGGTTCGCCGCCGTCGACCTCGAGACGGGCGAGACGAGGTTCGCGGTGACGGAGGCCGAGCACGCCGCCAACGTCGCCCTGCTGCAGGCGTTCTGCCGCGAGAGCGACCTCTGCTGACGGGGCCCGACCGCTCCGACCAGGCGCGCATCGGGGAGGACGGCCCGGGCCGCCGCCGGTGCGCGGTCCTGGGCAGCCCGGTGCGGCACTCGCTGTCCCCGGTGCTGCACCGGGCGGCGTACGCCCATCTCGGCCTGCACTGGTCGTACGACGCGATCCAGGTGGACGAGGCCGGGCTGCCCGCGCTGGTCGCCGGGCTGGACGAGTCCTGGCGGGGCCTGTCGCTGACCATGCCGCTGAAGCGGGCCGGCCTCGCGCTCGCCGACCGCGCGAGCCGGATGGCGCAGGACGTCACCGCCGCCAACACGCTGGTCCTGGAGCCGGACGGCAGCCGCACCGCTCACAACACCGACGTCCCGGGGATGGCGGCGGCTCTGGTGGAGCGCGGCGTCCGCGACCCGGCGGACGTCGCCGTGCTGGGTGGCGGCGCCAGCGCCGCGTCCGCGGTCGCCGCCCTGGCCGGGCTGGGCCTGGTCGCGCCGACCGTCTACGTGCGCTCCCCGGCGCGGGCCGCCGAGGTGGAGCAGGTGGGCCGGCGACTGGGCGCGCACCCGGTCGTCCGCCCCTGGTCCGAGGTGGCGGACGCCCTCGCCGCCGACCTGCTCGTCTCCACCACACCCCGCGGAGCCACCGACGACCTCGCCCGACTCCTCGCCGGGGACCCGGGGGAGCGGGCCGCCGACCCCGCACCGGTGCTCTTCGACGTCGTCTACGACCCGTGGCCGACAGCCCTGGCCGCCGCATGGGACGCGTCCGGCGGGGCCGTCCTCGGCGGCCTCGACCTGCTCGTGCACCAGGCCGTGCTGCAGGTGCGGCTGTTCACGGGTGCGGACGTCCCCGTCGACGTCCTGCGCTCGGCCGGCGCCGCCGCGCTGGCGGCGAGGTCGCGGACATGACCGCCGCGGTCTGCGGGGTCCTCGGCCTGCTCGTGGGGACCCTCCTCCTCCCCGGCCTGGTGGCCCGGCTGCCCGACCGGGTCGTCGCGGAGGGGGAGCCGCCTCCAGTCCCGTACCGCTCGGTCGTCTCCGACGCTTGGGTACGACCGGTGCTCGCGCTGGCGACCGCGGGGGTCTGGGCGGTGCTCGGCGCCGCCCGCTCCGGCCGGCCCGACCTCCCGGCGTTCCTGGCGCTCGGGGCCTTCGGGGTGGCCCTGGCTCTGGTGGACCTGCGGACGCGGCGCCTGCCGGACCTGCTCACCGGACCGGCCCTGGCCGCCGGGGCGGTCCTGCTCCTGGCGGCGGCGGTGGCGGACGGCGGCTGGGGTGCGTACGGCCGGGCGTGGGTCGGGGCGGTCCTGCTGTTCGGGGGGTACCTGCTGCTCGCGGTCGTCCGCCCGTCCGACATGGGCCTCGGCGACGTCAAGCTGGCGGCGCCGCTCGGACTGCACCTGGCCTGGCTGGGCTGGGGGCAGCTGGTCCTCGGTGCCTTCCTCGGCTTCCTCGTCGGAGGGGTCGCGGGCCTGGTCCTCATCGCGCTGCGTCGCGTCACCCGCCGCTCGTCGCTCCCGTTCGGCCCGTCCATGCTGGTCGGTGCGCTGCTGGCCGTCGTCTGGGGCGAGCCCGTGGTCGACGCCTACCTCGGGCGGTAGCGGGCACGCTGGCCACCTGCCGGGGCCAGGTCCAGGTGGGCGTGTCTGCCGGCCCGGAACCGCCTTCGGCGGGTGGCGGGTCGGCGCGTGCGAGGATGCCGCCATGCTGCGCTGGCTCACCGCGGGGGAGTCCCACGGCCCCTCCCTGGTCGCCGTGCTGGAGGGCGTGCCCGCTGGAGTGGAGGTGACCACCGAGGACATCTCGGTCGCGCTGGCCCGGCGCCGGCTCGGCCACGGCCGCGGGGCCCGGATGTCCTTCGAGCGCGACGAGGTCGAGGTGCTCGGCGGCGTCCGGCACGGGCGGACGCTCGGCTCGCCGGTGGCCGTCCGGGTCGGCAACACCGAGTGGCCGAAGTGGGAGCAGGTCATGTCGGCCGACCCGGTGGACGCCGAGGTGCTCGCCGGGCTGGCCCGCAACGCGCCCCTCACCCGGCCGCGCCCCGGCCACGCCGACCTGGCCGGGATGCAGAAGTACGGGTTCGACGAGGCGCGCCCGGTGCTCGAGCGCGCCAGCGCCAGGGAGACCGCCGCCCGGGTCGCGCTCGGCGTCGTGGCGGCCGCGCTGCTGCGCCAGGCGTACGGGGTCCGGTTGGTCGCCCACACGGTGGAGATCGGGGGCGTGGCGGTGCCGGCGGGCACCGTCCCCGCACCGGACGACGTCGCCCGCCTCGACGCCGACCCCGTGCGGTGTCTCGACCCCGGAACCAGCGCCCGGATGGTCGACGCGATCGACGCCTGCCGCAGGGACGGGGACACCCTCGGCGGTGTCGTCGAGGTCGTCGCGCACGGGCTGCCTCCGGGGCTGGGCAGCTACGTCCACTGGGACCGGCGGCTGGACTCCCGGCTGGCCGCCGCCGTGATGGGCGTCCAGGCGATCAAGGCGGTCGAGATCGGCGACGGGCTCGAGCTGGCGCGGGTCCGCGGCTCGGCCGCGCACGACGAGATCGTCCGCGGCGAGGCCGGCCTGCGCCGGGCCAGCGACCGCTCCGGCGGCACCGAGGGCGGGATGTCGACCGGCGGGCTGCTCCGCGTCCGGGCCGCCATGAAGCCGATCGCGACCGTCCCGCGCGCGCTGCGCACCGTCGACGTCGCCACGGGCGAGGCGACCTCCGCACACCACCAGCGCTCGGACGTCTGTGCCGTCCCGGCCGCCGGGGTGGTCGTGGAGGCCGTGACCGCGCTGGTGCTGGCCGAGGCCTCGCTGGAGAAGTTCGGCGGTGACTCGCTCGCCGAGACCGCCCGCAACGCCCGCTCCTACCTCGAGAACCTGGCGGTGCGGTGACCCCGGCCGCCGTGCTCGTGGGGCCGCCCGGCGCCGGCAAGTCCACCGTCGGCCGGCTGCTCGCCGAGCGGCTCGGCGTCGCGTTCACCGACACCGACGACCTCGTGGTGGCCCGCGCCGGCAAGTCCGTGGCCGACGTCTTCGTCGACGACGGCGAGGCCGCCGTCCGCGCCCTCGAGGCGGCGGCGGGGGCCGAGGCGCTGGACGCCGCCGGACCGGCAGCCGACGCGGGCGTGCTGGCCCTGGGCGGCGGGGCGGTCCTCGACCCGGGGACGCGGGAGCGGCTGGCGGGGCGGACGGTGGTCTTCCTCGAGGTCGACCTCCCCGACGCGGCCGCCCGGGTCGGGCTCAACCGCGACCGCCCGCTGCTGCTGGGCAACCCGCGCGGGCGGCTCAAGCTGCTCATGGACGAGCGCCGGCCGCTGTACGAGGAGGTCGCCTCGCTCACGGTGCCGACCAGCGGCCGCACCCCGGACGAGGTCGTCGACGCCGTGCTGGCGGGCCTGGGCGAGTCCTCGTGAGCACGACCCGCATCCCGGTCGGCGGCGACCGGCCGTACGAGGTCGTGGTCGGGGAAGGCCTGCTCGGCGAGGTCGCCGCGCTGCTCGGGGACGGCGTGCAGCGCGTCGCCGTGATCCACCCGAGGGCACTGCGCGCCACCGGCGAGGCCGTCCGCGACGACCTCGCCGCACAGGGGCTCGAGGCGCACGCGGTCGAGGTGCCGGACGCCGAGGAGGCCAAGACGCCCGAGGTGGCTGCCTTCTGCTGGTCGGTCCTCGGGCGCATCGGGCTCACCCGCTCGGATGCCGTGGTGGGCGTGGGCGGGGGCGCGACCACCGACCTGGCCGGGTTCGTCGCCGCCACCTGGGCCCGCGGGGTCCGCCTGGTGCTGGTGCCCACCACCCTGCTCGGGATGGTGGACGCCGCCGTGGGCGGCAAGACCGCGGTCAACACCCCGGAGGGCAAGAACCTCGTCGGCGCCTTCCACCCGCCTGCCGGTGTCGTGTGCGACCTGGCCGCCCTGGCCACCTTGCCGGTGCACGAGTACGTGGCGGGGCTGGCCGAGGTCGTCAAGGCCGGGTTCGTCGCCGACCCGCGCATCCTCGAGGTCATCGAGGCCGACCCGGCGGAGGCGGCCCGGCCCGACGGGGCCGCGACCCGGGAGCTCGTGGAGCGTGCGATCCGGTTCAAGGCCGAGGTGGTCACCGAGGACCTGCGCGAGACCGGGCGGCGGGAGGTGCTCAACTACGGGCACACCCTCGGCCACGCCGTCGAGCTGGCCGAGCGGTACCGCTGGCGGCACGGGGCGGCCGTGTCGGTGGGCCTGGTCTTCGCCGCCGAGCTGGGCCGCCTCGCCGGCCGGCTCGACGACGCCACCGCGGACCGCCACCGCGAGGTGCTGGAGGCCCTCGGCCTGCCCACCACGTACGACGGCGCGTGGCCCCGGCTGCTCGAGGCGATGCGGCGCGACAAGAAGGCCCGCGGTGCACTGCTGCGCTTCGTCGTCCTCGAGGGGCTGGCCCGCCCGGCGATCCTCGAGGGCCCGGACCCGATGCTGCTGTCGGCGGCCTACGCGGAGCTCGCCCCGCGGCGCGGCGACCTCGACCGCGGGTAGGGTCGCGCGGTGCGCCGCGTCCTCGTCCTCGACGGACCCAACCTGTCCCGCCTCGGCTCCCGTGAGCCGGACGTCTACGGCCACGCGACCCACGACGACCTGGTGGCCGCCTGCACGGCCGCGGGAGCCGAGCTGGGGCTGGCCGTGGAGGTGCGCCAGACCGACGACGAGTCCGAGCTGGTGGGCTGGCTGCACGAGGCGGCCGACGCCGCCGTGCCGGTGGTGCTCAACCCGGCTGCGTTCACCCACTACTCGTACGCGCTGCGCGACGCCTGCGCCCAGCTCACGGCGCCGCTCGTGGAGGTCCACCTCACCAACCCCGCGGCCCGGGAGACGTTCCGGCACACGTCGGTCGTCTCGGGCGTGGCCACCGGGACCGTCGCCGGCTTCGGCATCGGCTCCTACCTGCTGGCGCTGCGCGCGCTGGCCGACCCGGGGAGCGGGCCGGGCCGCGCGTAGGCTGCCCGCCGTGCCCGAGACCCATGCAGCCCGACGCGCCGCCCTCGCCGGACGCCTCGCCGACCGCGGGGCCGACGCCGCCCTCGTGACCCGGCTGGTCAACGTCCGCTACCTCACCGGCCTGGCCAGCAGCAACGCCGCCCTGCTGGTCCGCCCGGACGGGTCGGCCGTGCTGGCCACCGACGGCCGCTACGCGACCGCGGCGCGTCGCGTGGCCCCCGACGTCGAGCTGGCCGTCGAGCGGGGCGTCGCGACCGCCCTCGCGGAGCGGGCCGCGTCGGCGGGCGCCGTCCGGCTCGCCGTGGAGGAGCACGACGTCACCCTCGCCCTGGGCGCGGCGCTCACCACGGCCGTCGGTGCCGGCGAGCTCGTCCACCTCGGCGGCGTCGTCGAGGAGCTGCGCTCGGTCAAGGACGAGGAGGAGCTGTCCCTGCTCGCACAGGCCTGCGCGATCTCGTGCCGCGCGCTGGAGGACCTGTGGGCCGCGGGCGGCCTGCTGGGCCGGACCGAGCAGCAGGTCGCGCGGGACCTGGAGAACCGCATGTACGAGCACGGCGCCGACGGGCTGGCCTTCGAGACGATCGTGGCGTCCGGTCCGAACAGCGCGGTCCCGCACCACCGCCCCACCGGCCGGCAGATCGGCCGCGGCGACCTCCTCAAGATCGACTTCGGCGCGCTGTACGGCGGGTACCACGCCGACTGCACCCGCACGTCGGTGGTCGGCGCCCCGCCGGCGGACTGGCAGCGCGAGGTCTACGACCTGGTCGCCGAGGCCCAGGCGGCCGGCCGGGAGGCGCTCGCCCCGGGGACGGGCTGCGTGGACGTCGACGGGGCAGCCCGCGCACCGATCGAGGCCGCCGGCCACGGGGACCGCTTCTCGCACGGGACCGGGCACGGTGTCGGCCTCGAGATCCACGAGGCGCCCACGATCGGCTACTCCGCGACGGGTACACTGGCCGACCGCATGCCCGTGACCGTCGAGCCCGGGGTCTACCTCCCGGAGCGTGGCGGCGTCCGGATCGAGGACACCCTGGTGGTCCGCGACACCGGCCCGGAGCTGCTCACGACGACGACCAAGGACCTGCTGGTCCTCGACGCCTGACGGGCGGCGGGGACCCGCACCCGACGACAGAAGGCAACGACTCCGTGGCGACGACCAACGACCTCAAGAACGGCCTGGTGCTCAACCTCGACGGCCAGCTGTGGACCGTCGTGGAGTTCCAGCACGTGAAGCCGGGCAAGGGCGGCGCGTTCGTCCGTACCAAGCTCAAGAACGTGCTCTCCGGCAAGGTCGTCGACAAGACGTTCAACGCCGGGGTCAAGGTGGAGACCGCGAACGTCGACAAGCGGGAGATGGCCTACCTCTACCGCGACGGCGACGACTTCGTCTTCATGGACAACCAGTCCTACGACCAGGTGCACGTGCCGGCCGGCACCGTGGGCGACGCCGCCAACTTCTTGCTGGAGAACCAGACCGCGGTGGTGGGCCTGCACGACAGCAACCCGCTGTTCGTCGAGCTGCCGGCCTCCGTCGTGCTCGAGGTCGAGTACACCGAGCCTGGGCTGCAGGGCGACCGCTCGACGGGCGGGACCAAGCCGGCCCGGCTGCAGACCGGTTACGAGATCTCGGTCCCGCTGTTCATCACGCAGGGCGAGCAGGTCAAGGTCGACACCCGCGACGGCTCGTACCTCGGCCGGGCCTGAGGCACCGGGTCACGCCGCCGTGGCTGCCCGCACCAAGGCCCGTCGCCGGGCTCTCGACGTGCTCTTCGAGTCCGATCTGCGCGGCCTGCCGGCCGGGGCGACCCTCGGCGACCGCGCCGCCCGGGCCGTCCCCCCGCTCAACGAGTACACGGTGACGCTGGTCGAGGGCGTCGTCGCGCACCTCGACCGTATCGACGCACTGCTCGCCGAGTACGCGGTCGGGTGGGGACTCGACCGGATGCCCGCGGTGGACCGCAACCTGCTGCGGATCGGCGCGTACGAGATCCTCTACCGCGACGACGTGCCGGACGCCGTCGCGGTGAGCGAGGCCGTCTCGCTCGCCCGGGAGCTGTCCACGGACGACTCCGCCGGCTTCGTCAACGGCCTGCTCGCCCGGTTGGTCGAGATCAAGCCGGAGCTCGCGCTGTGACCCGGGTCAGCTCGGCTCCGCCTCGCCCAGCACCGCGCGGGCGGCGGGCTCGGCCACCCGCCACGAGATGAGCCGCTCCACCACCTCGCCCGGGGACTCGTCGTAGAGGATCGCCAGCGTGTGCAGGTCGTCGCGGCGGATGGTCAGCACCCGGCCGTTGTAGTCGCCGCGTCGGGCCTGGATCGCGCTGACGAACCGGGCGAGCGCGGCGGCGTCCGCCGAGGGCGCCAGCGCCACCTGCTCGAGGTCCAGGACGACCCGCTCCGGGCCGAGCCCGACCGAGGGCGGCGCGCCGCCCGGCAGCAGCTCGGTCACCGGGACCCCGTAGAAATCCGCCAGCTCGGCGAGCCGCTGGACGGTGACGGCGCGGTCACCTCGCTCGTAGGACCCGACCACGACCGCCTTCCAGCGGCCGTTGGACTTCTGCTCCACACCATGCAGGGAGAGACCCTGCTGCTGGCGGATGGCTCGCAACCGGCCCCCCAACGCCTTGGCGTAGTCGCTCACCGCCCCCCCTTTCCGACCCCAGTCGTGAACGCCACCAACGATTGGTGACGGAGGGTCACCGTAGGGGGAGCCGCCCGTCGCGTCAACGACGGGCGAGGACAACTGTGGACGGATCCGGACGCACCCCTGCGCCGGACCGTCTCCGGGCCCCCGGCTGTGGGCGGCCGGTCCCGCAGGTGTTGCTAGGCTGCCGCCGCCCGACGTCCTTTAAGGCCCGTCCCGTGAGGCGGGGAAGGAGGTCCACCGACCGTGCCCGACCCTGCGCCGGACTCCCCGGCACCCGCGACCCCGGCACCACCCCCCACGTCCCGCGCCGTCCTCGACGCCGCCGACGTCTCGCGAGCCCTGACCCGGGTGGCCCACGAGCTGCTCGAGCGCAACAAGGGCGCGACCGACCTGGTCCTGCTGGGGATCCCCACCCGCGGCGTCCCGCTCGCCCGGCGCCTGGCCGAGCGCATCGCCGCGGTCGAGGGGGCCCCGGTCCCCGTCGGCTCCCTCGACGTCACGATGTACCGCGACGACCTGCGCCTGCGGCCCGCCCGGGCGTTGGAGCCCACCGAGATCCCGCCGGGCGGGGTCGACGGCAAGGTCGCCGTGCTCGTCGACGACGTGCTGTTCTCCGGCCGCACCGTGCGGGCCGCCCTCACCGCGCTCGAGGACGTGGGCCGCCCCCGTGCGGTCCGCCTCGCCGTGCTCGTGGACCGGGGGCACCGCGAGCTGCCCATCCGCCCCGACCACGTGGGCAAGAACCTGCCGACCTCGGTGCTCGAGAGCGTCCGGGTGCACCTGGAGGAGCTCGACGGGCGGGACGAGGTGCTGCTCGTGCAGCCGGACGGAGGGTCGTCCTGATGCGCCACCTGCTCTCGGGCGCGGACCTGTCACGGGACGAGGCACTGCACGTCCTCGACACGGCCGAGGAGATGGCCCGCCTGACCACCGGCCGTACGGTCAAGAAGCTCCCCGCCCTGCGCGGACGGACCGTGGTCAACCTCTTCTTCGAGGACTCGACCCGGACCCGGACCTCCTTCGAGCTCGCGGCCAAGCGGCTCTCGGCGGACGTCGTGAACTTCTCCGCCAAGGGCTCCAGCCTGTCCAAGGGCGAGAGCCTCAAGGACACCGCGCTGACCCTCGAGGCCATGGGTGCGGACGTGGTCGTGGTCCGGCACTGGGCCAGCGGGGCGCCGCACCGGCTGGCGCACTCCGGCTGGATCCGCTCCAGCGTGGTCAACGCCGGCGACGGCACCCACGAGCACCCGACGCAGGCGCTGCTGGACGCGTTCACCGTGCGCCGGCACCTGGGCGACCTGGACGGCCGGGCGGTCGCGGTGGTCGGCGACGTGCTGCACAGCCGGGTCGCGCGGTCCAACGTCCTGCTGCTGGCCACCCTCGGCGCCAAGGTGACCCTGGTCGCCCCTCCCACCCTGCTGCCGGTCGGCGTCGAGGGCTGGCCGTGCGACACCTCCTACGACCTGGACGCGGTGCTCCCCGGGAGCGACGCGGTGATGATGCTGCGAGTCCAGAAGGAGCGCATGAACCTCAGCGGCGGCGGCTTCTTCCCCAGCGCGCGCGAGTACAGCCGGCGCTACGGCCTCGACGGGCGCCGGCTGCGGCGCCTGCCCGACCATGCCGTGGTCATGCACCCGGGCCCGATGAACCGCGGCCTCGAGATCACCGCGGACGCCGCGGACTGCGACCGGTCGGTCATCGTCGAGCAGGTGGCCAACGGCGTGAGCGTCCGGATGGCCGTGCTCTACCTGATGCTCGGCGGCAGCGAGCCCGCCATCGGAGGTGCCGAGTGACCCCGGCCGAGGACGTCCCCACCGCCTGGCTGGTCCGGGGAGCTCGGCTCCTCGGCGGGGAGCCGGCTGACGTGCTGCTCCGGGACGGCACCGTCGCCGCGACCGGTGCGGACGCCGGCGGCCGGGCCGCCGACGGGGCCGAGGTGCTCGACGCGGGCGGCCTGGTCGCGCTGCCCGGCCTGGTGGACCTGCACACCCACCTGCGCGAACCGGGTCGCGAGGACGCCGAGACGGTCGAGACGGGGACGCGGGCGGCCGCCCTCGGCGGCTACACGGCGGTGCACGCGATGGCCAACACCGAGCCGGTCGCCGACACCGCCGGCGTCGTCGAGCAGGTATGGCGCCTCGGCCGGGAGGCCGGGCACTGCGACGTACGCCCGGTGGGAGCGGTGACGGTCGGCCTGGCCGGCCAGCGGCTCGCCGAGCTCGGTGCGATGGCCGACTCCGCCGCCGGCGTCCGGGTGTTCTCCGACGACGGGCACTGCGTGTCCGACGCCGTGCTCATGCGCCGCGCGCTCGAGTACGTCAAGGCCTTCGACGGCGTGGTCGCCCAGCACGCCCAGGAGCCGCGCCTCACCGAGGAGGCGCAGATGAACGAGGGCGAGCTCGCCGGCCGGCTGGGGCTGCGGGGCTGGCCCAGCATGGCCGAGGAGGCGGTGGTGGCGCGCGACGTGCTCCTCGCCGCGCACGTCGGCTCGCGTCTGCACGTGTGCCACGTCTCCACGCGCGGGTCGGTCGAGATCATCCGGCTGGCCAAGGCCCGCGGGTTCCCGGTCACCGCCGAGGTCACCCCGCACCATCTGCTGCTCACCGAGGACCTCGCGGCCACCTACGACCCGGTCTACAAGGTCAACCCTCCGCTGCGCTCCGCCGCCGACGTGCAGGCGCTGCGGGAGGGGCTCGCGGACGGCACCATCGACGCCGTCGCGACCGACCACGCGCCGCACCCCGCCGAGGACAAGGAGTGCGAGTGGGCGGCCGCGGCGTTCGGGATGCTCGGCCTCGAGACGGCGCTGTCGGTGGTCCAGCACACCATGGTCGACCCGGGCCTGCTCGACTGGGCGGGTGTAGCCGACCGGATGTCCACCCGGCCGGCCAGGATCGGCCGGGTCGACGCAGGCCCGGCCGCGCACGGCCGGCCCCTCGCCGTGGGCGAGCCGGCCAACCTGGTCCTCGTCGACCCCGCGGCGCGCCGCCACGTCGACCCGCGCGCCCTGGCCTCGCTGTCCCGCAACACGCCGTACGCGGGCAGCGAGCTGCCCGGGCGCGTCGTCGCCACCTTCCTCCGCGGCCGACCCACCACCCTGCACGGGGGCACGCCGTGACGGCCGGGCAGGCACTGGCCGTGGCCGTCACCGTCCTCGTCCTCGCCCTGGCGTACGCGGGGATGTGGCGGGGGTGGCGCCGGCGCGCCCGGCGCCAGGGCGACCTCCCCGACCTCCCCGCCCCGCCGGACGCCCCCGGGACGACCCGGCTGGCCTGGGTCGAGGGCGTCTACGTCGGCACGACCACGGCCGGGGACTGGCTCGACCGCGTCGTCGTCCACTCCCTGGGCCG
The DNA here is from genome assembly GCA_035462845.1 of Jiangellales bacterium. Lineage (GTDB taxonomy): Bacteria > Actinomycetota > Actinomycetes > Jiangellales > Jiangellaceae > DASTQL01. The sequence continues at coordinate 4,190 of DATHTV010000188.1, read as the reverse complement.
GCGCAGTCCGGCCCGGGTGCACGTGAGCGACGCGGGGGTGACCATCGAGCGCGGCCCGGAGCCGACCCTGTTCGTCCCCGCCGCCGCGGTTCTCGACGCCCGGCTCGACCGGGCCCTCGCCGGCCGGGTCGTGGAGGACGGCGGGCTGGTGGTGCTCACCTGGGAGCACGGCGGTCACCGGCTCGACACCGCCGTCCGGCCCCGCCGAGCCGGCGACACCCGCCCCCTTCGCGACGCCCTGAACGGCCTCAGGTCCCGAGGCAGGGCCGCGTGAGCGCCGCACCGGCCGTGCTCGTCCTCGAGGACGGGCGGACCTTCCACGGGGAGGCGTACGGCGCCGAGGGGGAGACCGTCGGCGAGGCGGTCTTCGCCACCGGGATGACCGGCTACCAGGAGACGCTCACCGACCCCTCGTACCACCGGCAGGTGGTCGTGCAGACGGCGCCGCACATCGGCAACACCGGCGTCAACGACGAGGACGCGGAGTCCGGGCGCATCTGGGTCGCCGGCTACGTGGTGCGGGACCCGTCCCGCGTGGCGTCGTCGTGGCGCGCCACCGGAGACCTCGCCGCCGAGCTGAGCCGGCAGGGCGTGGTCGGCATCAGCGGGATCGACACCCGGGCCCTCACCCGGCACCTGCGCGAGCGTGGGGCCATGCGGGTGGGCGTCTTCAGCGGCGCGGCGGCATCGGCTCCAGACCTGCGCGACCGGGTGCTGGCCGCCCCACCGATGGAGGGTGCCGACCTCACTGGCGAGGTCACCACCGCGCAGCCCTACGTCGTCCCGGCCCGCGGCGAGCGGCGGTCCACGGTCGCGGCCCTGGACCTCGGGATCAAGACCATGACCCCGCGGCGGATGGCCGAGCGGGGGATGGAGGTGCACGTCCTGCCGGCCACGTCGACCCTCGACGAGGTCCTCGCCCTCGGCCCGGACGGCCTGTTCCTCTCCAACGGCCCCGGCGACCCGGCGACCGCCGACCGAGCGGTGGGCCTGGTCCGGGGGGCGCTGGAGCGCGGGCTGCCGGTCTTCGGCATCTGCTTCGGCAACCAGGTGCTGGGCCGGGCGCTCGGCTTCGGCACCTACAAGCTGCGCTACGGCCACCGCGGCATCAACCAGCCGGTGCAGGACCGGGCCACCGGCCGCGTCGAGGTGACCGCGCACAACCACGGCTTCGCCGTCGACGCCCCGCTCGACCGGGTGGTGGACACCCCGTACGGCCGGGCGGAGGTGAGCCACGTGTGCCTCAACGACGACGTCGTCGAGGGCCTGCGGCTGACCGGGGCGGACGGCCGGGTGCTCGCCTTCAGCGTCCAGTACCACCCGGAGGCGGCGGCCGGGCCGCACGACGCCGCGCACCTCTTCGACCGGTTCCACGGCGTGCTCGGCGGGGGAGGGGCCTGATGCCCAGGCGGGCGGACATCTCCAGCGTGCTGGTCATCGGCTCCGGCCCGATCGTCATCGGCCAGGCCTGCGAGTTCGACTACTCGGGCACGCAGGCGTGCCGCGTGCTGCGCGCCGAGGGCCTGCGCGTGGTCCTGGTCAACAGCAACCCCGCGACGATCATGACCGACCCGGAGTTCGCCGACGCGACCTACGTCGAGCCGATCACGCCGGAGTTCGTCGAGATGATCATCGACAAGGAGCGCCCGGACGCCCTCCTCGCCACGCTGGGCGGGCAGACCGCGCTCAACACCGCCGTCGCGCTGCACGAACGCGGCGTGCTCGAGCGCTACGGCGTCGAGCTGATCGGCGCCTCCATCGAGGCCATCCAGCGCGGCGAGAACCGGCAGTCCTTCAAGGAGGTGGTGCGCGAGGTCGGCGCCGAGGTGGCCCGGTCGCTCATCTGCCACTCGATGGACGACTGCCTGGCCGCGGCGAAGGACCTCGGCTACCCCGTGGTCGTCCGGCCGTCGTTCACGATGGGCGGCGCCGGCTCCGGCATGGCCCACGACGAGGAGGACCTGCGCCGCATCGCCGGGCTCGGGCTCGACCTGAGCCCGACCACCGAGGTGCTGCTCGAGGAGTCGATCCTCGGCTGGAAGGAGTACGAGCTCGAGGTCATGCGCGACCGGGCCGACAACGTCGTGGTCGTGTGCTCGATCGAGAACCTCGACCCGATGGGCGTCCACACCGGTGACTCGATCACGGTCGCCCCGGCGCTCACGCTCACCGACCGCGAGTACCAGCACATGCGTGACGTCGCGATCGGCATCATCCGTGGCGTCGGCGTCGACACCGGGGGCTGCAACATCCAGTTCGCGGTGGACCCGGCCACCGGCCGGATGATCGTCATCGAGATGAACCCCCGGGTGTCCCGGTCGAGCGCCCTGGCGTCCAAGGCCACCGGCTTCCCGATCGCCAAGATCGCCGCCCGGGTCGCGCTCGGCTACACCCTCGACGAGATCCCCAACGACATCACCGCCGAGACGCCCGCGTCCTTCGAGCCGTCCCTGGACTACGTGGTCGTCAAGGTCCCGCGGTTCGCCTTCGAGAAGTTCCCGGCCGCCGACCCGGTCCTCACGACGCACATGAAGAGCGTGGGCGAGGCCATGGCGATCGGCCGCTCGTTCACCGAGGCACTGCAGAAGGCACTGCGCAGCCTGGAGAAGGGCGACGCGCCGCTCGACTTCGCCGGCGACCCGGGGGAGGCGGCCGCGCTCCTCGAGCGGGTCGGCGAGCCGTACGACGGCCGTCTCGGCGACGTCGTCCGAGCGCTTCGGGCTGGGGCGTCGGCGGCGGACCTGCACGAGGCGACCGCGATCGACCCCTGGTTCATCGACCAGCTGGTGCTGCTCACCGAGGTCGCCGACGAGCTGCGCCGGGCGCCGGAGCTCACCCCGCCGCTGCTGCGCCGGGCCAAACGGCACGGCTTCTCCGACCGCCAGGTGGGGGCGCTGCGGCGGCTCCCGGAGGACGTGGTCCGCGGCCTGCGGCACGCTCTGGGCGTACGGCCTGTCTTCAAGACGGTCGACACCTGCGCCGCCGAGTTCGCGGCGCTGACCCCGTACCACTACTCGTCCTACGACGAGGAGACCGAGGTACGGCCACGGGAGCGGACGGCGGTCATCATCCTCGGCAGCGGCCCCAACCGGATCGGGCAGGGCATCGAGTTCGACTACTCGTGCGTGCACGCGGCCGAGGCCCTCGGCGAGGCGGGCTTCGAGACCGTGATGGTCAACTGCAACCCGGAGACGGTCTCCACCGACTACGACACCTCCGACCGGCTCTACTTCGAGCCGCTCACCCTGGAGGACGTGCTCGAGGTCGTGCACGCCGAGCAGGCGGCCGGTCCGGTGGCGGGGGTCGTGGTCCAGCTCGGCGGGCAGACCCCGCTGGGCCTGGCGCAGCGGCTCGCCGACGCCGGCGTGCCGATCGTGGGGACCACCCCGGAGGCGATCCACCTCGCGGAGGAGCGCGGCGCGTTCGGCCGCGTGCTGCACGCCGCCGGCCTGCCCGCACCCAAGCACGGCACTGCGACCTCGTTCGCGGACGCCAAGGAGATCGCCGACGCCGTGGGCTACCCGGTGCTCGTGCGGCCGTCGTACGTGCTGGGCGGCCGCGGCATGGAGATCGTGTACGAGGAGGGCAGCCTGCGCGACTACATCAGCCGCGCCACGGACGCCAGCCCGGAGCACCCGGTGCTGGTCGACCGCTTCCTCGACGACGCCGTGGAGATCGACGTCGACGCCCTCTTCGACGGCGCGGAGCTCTACCTCGGCGGCGTGATGGAGCACATCGAGGAGGCGGGCATCCACTCCGGCGACTCGGCGTGCGCGCTGCCGCCGATCACCCTCGGCCACGAGGAGCTGCTGCGGATCCGGCGGTCCACCGAGGCCATCGCCCGGGGGGTGGGGGTGCTCGGCCTGCTCAACGTGCAGTACGCGCTCGCCGGGGACGTGCTCTACGTGCTCGAGGCAAACCCCCGGGCATCGCGCACGGTGCCGTTCGTCTCCAAGGCGACCGGCGTGGCGCTGGCCAAGGCCGCCGCCCGGGTGATGCTCGGCGCCCGGATCCGGGACCTCCGAGAGGAGGGGCTGCTGCCCGCCGAAGGGGACTGCCTCGACCTGCCGGCGCACGCGCCGACCGCGGTGAAGGAGGCGGTCATGCCGTTCAACCGGTTCCGTGGCGCGGACGGCCGGTACGTCGACACCGTGCTGGGCCCGGAGATGCGCTCGACCGGCGAGGTCATG
>DATHTV010000187.1:0-3619 GCA_035462845.1 Jiangellales bacterium | reverse complement strand
GAGCAGATCACGCTGGACGCAGAGCGCTACGGCTACACCACCAAGGGAGGCACGCTCAAGCCCGGATGGGTGGTGATCACCGACGTCTACCAGATCATCGCCGGGATCGTCGTGGGGTCGGACGCCAAGACCAAGACCTTCTCCATCACCGGGGCCGGCAACGCCGTCAACGACCTGGTCGACGGGCAGGCCGGCGGCGGCTTCAGCTACACCAGCTCCACCGTGACCGACGACCTCTGGTACGTGACCTTCCCCGGCGACCCGGTGTCGCTCAACGCCGACGGCACCGGGGTCGACCCCAGCACGGTCGGGAGCACCGACAAGCTCTACACCGTGGGCTTCCAGGCCGTGGGGATGGAGAACGGCGTGATCACCCCGTACCGCCGTGGCAGTCTCCTGACCCCGCCCGTCCCGGTGTGAGCCCCCCGTGGCCACCGCCAACGTCCAGTGGACCCAGCAGGCGTACCAGCAACGCCAGGCCATCGCGCAGGCGTCCGTGGCGCCGGCCGACCAGTACGAGTTCAGCCAGGCACTGACCTCGGCAATCCGCGCGTGGGCGCTGATGACCCTGATGGCTCGCCAGCCCGGCCCGACCGCCCAGGGCCAGGGCCAGGTGAGCTACCCGTCGACCACGGCGCCCACGCCCAAGTCGCTGGGGGTGGGGTGGGCGTGCAGCGTCGTCTCCTGGTCACCGACCGCGGTCACCGTGCAGGTCACGGCCCTCTCCTGACCGAGGGAGGGGACGCGCCGCACGTTCCGCGGTGACCCTGCGCTGCACGTGGTCATCGGGGGTGGGCACCAGGCGGGGGACGAGGTGGACGGCCTGGCTCTTGACGGTGGCGACGACCGCCAGGCCTGGGGTGAGCCCCAGCTCCTCCCGCGCGGGCCGGGTCACGTAGGCCGCGAGATGGAAGCCGCAGTCGAGGTCGACCCGGACCAGCGGCCCCTCGCCCGTGACCGCGGTGACGACCCCGGGCAGGTGGTTTCGCGGGCTCGACCCGACTGCACGGCCCGGCAGCTCCAGAGCCACGTCCTCCGCCCGGATGCAGACGAGCACCGCGTCGCCGGGCCGGACGTCGGCGACGGCCCCGGCCCCCGGCGCCGCCAGGTCGACGGCCGTCAGGAGTCGACTCCGCACCTCGACCGACACCAACCCGTCCGAGCGCTCGCGCACCATCCCGGCAGCGGCGGTCTCGACACCGACCACCCGAGCCACCGAGGCGTCGGCGGGGCGGTCGAAGACCTCGGCCGGACTGCCCACCTGCAGGACCCGGCCGTCCACGAGGACGGCGACCCGGTCTGCGAGGGCGAGCACCTCCGTACGGTCGTGGCTGACCAGCAGCGTCGGCGTGGCCTCCCGGACGAGGACCTCGCGCAGCTCAGTCCGCAGGCGCGACCGGGTTGGCGCGTCGAGGGCCGACAGCGGCTCGTCGAGCAGCAGCAACCGGGGCCGGGGCGCGAGCGCCCGGGCCAGCGCCACCCGCTGCGCCTCGCCTCCGGAGAGCTCGCGGACCCGCCGGCCGGCCAGCTTCGCGGCACCGGCGGACGCCAGGGCCTCGGCCACCCGGGCGGCGCGCTCCCGGCGGGGCAGTCGCCCCAGCCCGTACGCGACGTTGCCGTCGACGTCGAGGTGCGGGAAGAGCGCGTGGTCCTGGAACAGCAGGCCCACCCGGCGCCGCCGGGCCGGCAGGTGACGACCCTCGCCGTCCCACACCTCGCCGTCGACCACGACCCGCCCGGCGTCCGGTCGGTCGAGCCCGGCCACGCAGCGCAGCAGCGTCGTCTTGCCCGCCCCTGACGGCCCGAAGAGGGCGGTCACCGGGGGGCCGGACAGCGGCACCTCGAGCTCGGCGTCGACGACGTGCCGCCGCACCGCGACCTCCAGCAGCCCGGTCACGGCCGCGGCCACCCGGGTCCGCCGCGCCGCTGCAGCGCGTACGTCGCGGTGAGCACGACCAGCGAGAAGCCGAGCAGCAGCAGGCTCGTCCGCCCGGCGGCCTCGTAGTCGAACGCCTGCACCGAGTCGTACACCGAGATCGACACCGTCCGGGTCTCCCCGGGGATGTTGCCGCCGACCATGAGCACGACGCCGAACTCGCCGACGGTGTGGGCGAAGGTCAGCACCGCGGCAGTCGCCAGCCCGGCCCGCGACAGCGGCAGGGTCACCCGGAGCAGCGTGGCCGCCCACCCCCGCCCGAGCACCGCCGACGCCTCGAGCAGCCGCCGGTCCACGCCGCCGTACGCCGCGAGCAGCGGCTGCACCGCGAACGGCAGGCTGTAGAGCACCGAGGCGACCAGCAGCCCGGTGAAGCTGAAGGCCAGCGTCGAGCCGGTCGCCTCCTGCCACCAGCGGCCGACCGGCGACCGCGTGCCCATCACGACCAGCAGGTAGTACCCCAGCACCGTCGGCGGCAGCACCCGCGGCAGGGCGACGACCGCCTCGACCGCGACCGTCCACCGGCGGCGCGAGAAGGCCAGCCACCCGGCCAGCGGTACCGCGACGACCAGCAGGATCACCGTCGTCGCCAGCGCCAACCGGGCGCTGAGCGCCACCGCCTGCCAGTCCACCGGTCCCGTCCCCGACCGGCGCCTCAGCCGCCGGCCGGCGAGAAGCCGTACGCGGCCAGCACCGCGCGACCCCGCTCGCCCAGCAGCACGTCCCGTACCGCCCGAGCGGCGTCGGCGTCACGGGCGCCGGCCAGCACGACCCCGCCCTGCTCCAGCGGGGTGAAGAGCTCCGGCGGCACCTCGGTCCAGCGCCCCTCGTCCCGGACCTCGGGGGCCAGGACCTGTGAGAGCGCGACCACCCCGGCGTCGGCGTTGCCCGATCGCACGAACTCCGCCGCCTGGGCGACGTTCTCCCCGCGGACGAGCTTCGGCTCGACCGCCTCGTACACGCCGGCGGCCCGCAGCGCCTCGACCGCCTTGCGCCCGTACGGCGCGACGTCGGGGTTGGCGATCGCCACCGTCCGTACGGCGGGGTCGGCGAGGACCGACGGACCCGGGGACGGGTCCACCGGCGACCCCTCCGGCACCCAGACCACGAGCCGCCCCACGCCGTAGGTGAAGAGCTCGTCGGGCTCGGCCAGCCCGTCGTCGACAAGCCCCCGCGGGTAGGCGACGTCGGCCGACAGGTAGAGGTCGAAGGGCGCGCCGTTAGCGATCTGCTGCACGAACTGGCCCGAGGAGCCGTACGTGACGGCGAGCTCGATCTCCGGGTGCTCCTCGGCCACCAGGGCGGCGATCTCGGCGAAGGCGAACTGGAGGTCTGACGCGGCGGCGACCCGGACCTGCGAGGCGGGGTCTTTCTCGGGGTCCGCCGAGCCGTCCCGGGCCGGGGCGGGAGCGGCCGTGCCCGACGATCCGGCGCAGCCGGTGAGGAGGACTGCGAGGCCGGCGAGGCCCGCGAGCAGCAGCCCGGCGCGGAAGGGGAGCCTCACGCCTCCGCCCCGGCCTCGACGACGACGTTCGTCGCCTTGACGACCGCGGTGGCCAGGGACCCCGGTTCGAGGCCGAGGTCGTCGGCCGCCTCGCGGGTCATCAGCGAGACCAGTCGGAACGGGCCCGCCTGGATCTCCACCTGGGCGACCAGCCCGTCGCGCCGGACGTCGGTGACGAT
>DATHTV010000186.1:0-28042 GCA_035462845.1 Jiangellales bacterium | reverse complement strand
GGACGCTACCGGCTGCCGCGACGGGTGACGTCGCCGGGCGGCCTCAGGCTCAGGCGTCCTCGAGGCGGAAGCCGACCTTCATGCCCACCTGGACGTGGTCCACCTCGCCGTCGACGAGGTTGCCACGGATCTCGGTCACCTCGAACCAGTCCAGGTGGCGCAGGGTCTCGCCGGCCCGACGGAGGCCGTTGCGGACGGCGTCGTCGACGCCCTCGCGGGACGTGCCCACGATCTCGGTCACGCGGTACGTGCGGTTGGTCATCTCGGCTCCCGCCGGTCGTTCCAGTGGTGCGGGCCATGATCCCGTACCCGAGCGCCACGCGGGAGGCACCACGCGCCGGTCCCGGCCGTCCGGTCCGTCCCGTCCGCGCCGGTTGTTCGGGCCGGCTGTCCGTCCGGGCGGCCATGTGGCACGGCCGGCCGGGGAGACCTACCGTGAGGGAGTGAGCCAGGGGTCGCGGACGCGACGGACCGATCCGGTGCAGGTGGTGACCACCGCCCGCCCGAGCCTCACCGACGACGTGGGCAGCCGGACCCGCCGGTACCTGGTCATGATGGCGATCCGGACGACGTGCTTCGTCCTCGCGGTGGCGGTGCCGGGCTGGCCGCGGTGGGTGTTCGCCGCGGGCGCGGTCGTCCTCCCGTACCTCGCGGTCGTCGTGGCGAACGCCGGGCGCGAGCCCAACCGCGACGCCCCCCTCCCGGTGCCGGCGGCCGGCCGGCCGGCGCTGCCGGCAGGCCCGTCGCCAGCCGCCGCGCCGGACGAGAAGCCGGGTCCCACGGCCCACGACGACGCCGCGTGACCGACGCATTCCGGACCGGAACCGGCTGACGGGACGCTCCCTGCCGACTGACTGGCGTCGCCGCGAATCCCGTCGGTTACCCCTGGAACCGGCGCGGGATTCCGTGCCATACTCCCCCAGCGCGTTCTGCATTCCCCCGTCGGAACGCGTCGACGCGACGCCGGGCGGCTTCCCCCGTGGCTGCCCGGCGTCGCTTCGGGTTCAGCCGCCGATCGCCGACATCGGCCGGGCCGGCTGCAGGAAGCCCGGGTCGTCGATCCCGTGGCCCGCGCGCTTGCCGAGCATCGCCCGGCGCCAGCGCTCGGCGATCTCCTCGTCCCCGGCGCCCGCCCGCAGCGGTCCGCGCAGGTCCGACTCCTCCCGGGCGAACAGGCACGTCCGGACCTGCCCGTCGGCCGTGAGCCGGACCCGGTCGCAGGCCGAGCAGAACGGCCGGGTCACCGACCCGATGATCCCGACGCGGGCCGGTCCGCCGTCGACGAGCCAGGTCTCGGCCGGGGCGCTGCCCCGGTCCTCCGCCGGCTCCGGCCGCAGGTCGACGTGCGACCGCAGCAGCTCGAGCGTCTCGGCGGCCGTCACCATGCGACCTCGGTCCCACGAGTGCTGCGGGTCCAGCGGCATCTGCTCGATGAAGCGGAGCTCGTACCCGCGTTCCAGGCACCAGCGGAGCAGGTCCGGCCCCTCGTCGTCGTTGAGCCCGCGCAGCAGCACCGCGTTGACCTTGACCGGGGCCAGGCCGGCGGCGGCCGCCGCGGCCAGCCCGTCGATCACGTCGGGGAGGCGCCGGCGCCGGGTGACGCGCTCGAACCGGTCGGGGTCGAGCGTGTCGAGCGAGACGTTCACCCGGTCCAGCCCGGCCGCGGCGAGGGCGTCGGCCGTGCGGCCGAGCCCGATGCCGTTGGTGGTGAGGGACAGCCGCGGCCGGGGACGCAGCGCGGCGCAGGCCGCCACCAGCCCGACCAGGCCTCGGCGCAGCAGCGGTTCGCCTCCGGTGAAGCGCACCTCGCGGACCCCGAGGTGCTCGACGGCGACGCGGACGAGGCGGAGCACCTCGTCGTCGGTGAGGACCTCCGGGCCGGGCAGCCAGTCCAGGCCCTCCGCCGGCATGCAGTAGGCGCAGCGCAGGTTGCAGCGGTCGGTGAGGGAGACGCGCAGATCCCTCGCGACGCGCCCGTACCGGTCGGCGAGCACTCGCGGTCACCTCCTCCGCCGGCCCTCCCGCTGGGGCCTGCGAGCCAGCCTAAGCGCGGAACCCGGCCGGGGGTTACCGTCGAGGCATGTCCGACTCGCTGCCCGCGCGACGATGGGTGCCGGTGTCGCTCGGCATCGCCCTCGTCGTCGCGTTGTGCGTGCTCGCCGGACGATGGCAGCTCGATCGGTACGAGCAGCGGGTGGAGCGCAACGACGCGGTGGCGCAGGCCGCGTCGACCGGCCCGGTCGCCGTGCGGGATCTCCTCGACGCGGACGAGGTGCCGCCCTCGGCCGAGTGGCGACTGGTCCGCGCCACCGGCCGCTACGACGCCGAGCACCAGCTCGTGCTGCGGCTACGTCCCCTGCAGGGCGAGGCCGGGTCACACGTCCTGACACCGCTGGTGACCGCCGACGGCATCGCCCTGCTCGTCGACCGCGGCTTCGTCCCGCAGCGGGGCTCTCCCGGCGTCGTGCCGGACGTGCCCGACCCGCCGGACGGCGAGGTCGAGGTCGTGGCCAGGGTGCGGCTCAGCGAGGTCGGCCGCGGCACCGGTGGTGACCCCTCCTCCGGAGCCATCCGCTACGTCGACGTGGACGCGCTCGCGGCGTCCCTGCCGTACCCGGTCTTCGGCGCGTGGGCGGAGCTCGTCGAGCAGCAGCCCCCGGCCGGGCAGCTCCCGGAACTGCTGCCGGCCCCCGTGGTCGAGCAGGGTCCCAACCTCTCGTACGCGCTGCAGTGGTTCCTCTTCGCGGCCGTGGCAGTGGTCGGTGGCGTCCTCCTGCTGCGATCGGAGGCGAGGGGCGGGCGGCGCCCGCGCCAGCCGGATCGGTCGATGGACGCGACAGGGGCGGGTGTCACCCGGTAGGCAGGGTGCGTGGCCGGGCGGATCGAGGACTACGGGCTCGTCGGGGACCTCCACACGGCCGCGCTGGTCTGTCGTGACGGGTCGGTGGACTGGCTGTGCCTGCCGCGGTTCGACTCCGCGGCCTGTTTCGCGGCGCTGCTCGGCTCGGAGCGCAACGGCTCCTGGCGGGTGGCGCCGATCGGCTCCGCCGGTGCGGACCGCCGGCGCTACCGGGGCGACACCCTCGTCCTCGAGCACGAGTGGGACACGCCCGACGGCACGGTCCGCGTCGTGGACCTCATGCCGCCGAGCGGCGGCGCGCACGACCTCGTCCGGGTCGTGGAGGGGGTACGCGGACGGGTGCCCGTCCGCAGCGAGCTGCGGCTCCGGTTCGACTACGGCCGGTCGGTGCCCTGGGTGCACCGCCTCGACGGCCAGGTCGTGGGGGTCGCGGGGCCCGACGCGGTCGCCCTGTCGAGCGAGGTCCCCACGTACGGGCGCAACCTCACGACGTTCGCGGACTTCACGGTCGAGGAGGGGCAGCGGGTCGGCTTCGTGCTCACCTGGTACCCGTCGCACGAGCGGCCACCGCCGCCCGTCGACCCGTACGACGCCCTGGAGCGCACCGAGCGGTTCTGGCTCGACTGGGTCGGGAGGTGCTCGCACGCCGGGCGGTGGCGGGACGCCGTGGTCCGCTCCCTCATCACGCTCAAGGCGCTGACCTACGCCCCGACCGGTGGCATCGTCGCGGCGCCCACGACCTCGCTGCCCGAGGGCATCGGCGGCGTGCGCAACTGGGACTACCGCTACTGCTGGCTCCGCGACTCCGCCTTCACCCTCGACGCGCTGGTGCGTGGCGGCTACCTCGACGAGGCGCGCGCGTGGCGCGACTGGCTGCTGCGGGCCATCGGCGGTGATCCGGACGACCTGCAGATCATGTACGGCGTCGCGGGCGAGCGACGGCTGCCGGAGAACGACCTCGGCTGGCTCCCCGGCTACGAGGGGTCGACGCCGGTCCGGGTCGGCAACGCGGCGGCCGCCCAGTTCCAGCTCGACGTGTACGGCGAGGTCGTCGACACCCTGGCCAGGGCGCGCGCCCACGGGATGCCGCTGGAGCGGCACGCGTGGGCACTGCAGACGCAGCTGCTGCACGGGCTGGAGCGGCGCTGGCGCGAGCCCGACGAGGGGATCTGGGAGGTGCGCGGGCCGCGGCGGCACTTCGTGCACTCCAAGGTCATGGCGTGGGTGGCCGCGGACCGATTCGTGGAGGTGGTCGAGGCCGGCGCCTCGGACCTGCCCCCGTCGCAGGCTCCGCGCTGGCGGGCGCTGCGCTCGGCCGTGCACGACGAGGTCTGCCGGCGCGGCTACGACGCGGCACGCAACACCTTCCTGCAGTCCTACGACTCGCCCGCACTCGACGCGTCGGTCCTCCAGATCCCGCTCGTGGGCTTCCTGCCGCCCGACGACCCCAGGGTGGTCGGGACCGTCGATGCCGTCCGCCGCGAGCTCAGCCTGGACGACGGGCTGGTGCTCCGGTACCGCACAGAGCACACCGAGGACGGCCTCCCGGGTGACGAGGGGGCGTTCCTGGCCTGCAGCTTCTGGCTGGTCGAGGCCCTGCACCTGACCGGCCGGGAGGCCGAGGCGGTGGACCTCTTCGAGCGCCTGCTGGCGTTGCGCAACGACCTCGGCCTGCTCGCCGAGGAGTACGACCCGAGGGACGGCCGCATGGTCGGCAACTTCCCGCAGGCGCTCAGCCACATCCCGCTGGTGACCGCCGCCTACCTGCTCGGCGAGGTCCCCGGCCCGGCCACGGGCCGCGCCTGACCCGGCCGGCTCCCGGTCACTCGACGACCTGGCGCAGGGTCCCGGCGCCGCCGTCGAGCCGCGCCGGCCGGCCCAGCCACAGCGACGACTGCACCCGGCCGTGCCCGAAGGGCAGGCCCAGTACCACCGGCACGCCGAGGTCGGCGAGCCGGTCCCGCAGCACCGCGAGGAGCTCGCCGGGGTCGCCGCACGCGGTCCAGTCCCCCGCGGCCACGCCCCGGACCCCGTCGAACCAGCCGGAGCGCCGCAGGTGGGTGAGCATGCGCTCGACCCGGTACGGCGCTTCGCCGAGGTCCTCCAGCACCGCGACGGCCCCGGCGGCCGGGACGCACTCGCGGGTCCCCGCCATCGCCGAGAGCAGGCTCAGCGTCCCGCCCACCAGTGGGCCCACGGCGGTGCCGCCGGCCAGCGGCCGACCGGACAGCTCCACCTGCGACCCGCGGTCCACGAGCGCCGCGGCGAGACGCCGCCGGGACGTGGTGTCCGGCGCGGGGCCGCAGAGGACCGTGGTGCAGGGCATCGGAGACCAGAGCGTGGCCACCCCCAGGCGGGCGGCGAAGGCCTGGTGCAGCACCGTGATGTCGGAGAGACCGGCCAGGGGCTTGGGGCGGGCGTCGGCCATGGCCGCCCAGTCGAGCCACTCCAGCAGCCGCGGGGCGCCGTCACCGCCGCGCGCGCACAGCACCGCCGTGACGGTCGGATCGCACCAGGCCGCCTGCAGGTCGGCGGCCCGAGCCTCGTCGTCGCCGGCCAGGAACGGCAACCCGTGCCCGCCGTGCGCTCCCAGGTGGGATCCCGGTACGGGCTCGAGACCGAGGCTCCGCAGCCATTCCGCGCCCCGCACGACCCGGTCGGCCGCCACCGGGCCGCTGGGTGCGACGAGCGCCACGCGGTCGCCGGGGCGTGGCAGTGGGGGCAGTGGTCGCGACGGCGGCACCGGCAGCGGGTCCATGGGCGCAGGCTAGGTCCGGCAGGATGGGCGCCATGGACCTGGGGCTGACCGACCGCGTCTACGTCGTCACCGGCGCCAGCCGAGGGCTGGGGCTCGCCACCGCCCGCCAGCTCGTGGCCGAAGGCGCCCGGGTGGTGCTCGCCGCCCGCTCCCCCGACGCGGTCGCGGCCGCGGCTCAGGGGCTCGGGCCGGCTGCCGTGGGGGTACCGGCCGACAACGCCGACCCGACCGCCGCCGCGCGGCTGGTGGCGGCGGCCCAGGACACCTGGGGCCGCCTGGACGGCGTGCTCGTCAGCGTGGGCGGGCCGCCCGCCGGGCTCGTGACCGAGGTGACCGACGAGGCGTGGCGCGCGGGCTTCGAGTCCGTCTTCCTGGGCGCCGTGCGCCTGGCGCGCACGGTCGCCGCCGAGCTCGGTCCCGGGGGGGCGATCGCCTTCGTGCTCTCCTCCTCGGTCCGCGCGCCGATCGAGGGGCTCGCCGTGTCCAACGGGCTCCGCCCCGGCCTGGCGATGGTCGCGAAGGACCTGGCCGACGAGCTCGGGCCGCGCGGCGTCCGGGTGCTGGGTCTCCTCCCCGGGCGGATCGCGACGGACCGGATCGCCGAGCTGGACTCGCTGGCCGGCGACCCGGAGGCCGTCCGGGCGGAGCGCTCGACCGGCATCCCGCTCCGCCGCTACGGCGAGCCCGAGGAGTTCGGGCGGGTGGCGGCCTTCCTGCTGTCCCCCGCCGCGTCCTACGTCAGCGGGGTCATGGTCCCCGTCGACGGCGGGGCGCTGCGGGCGATCTGAGGGCGTGGGTCACACCCGGACCACGTCGTCGCCGGTGGGGCGCACTCACAGGTGTGGTCCCTCGGGGCCAGGCCGCTCGACGGGAGGCCCAGCGGCTCATGCCCTGATGTGACCTCTACTGGTGGGACTCACGGGCAGCATCGACGCGGGCCAGTCGCTGGCCCAGCAGCCGGTCGTCCTGCGCCAACGCATCCAGTCGACCGTTGACGCGGTCGACTGCGGACTCGATGCGCGTCAGACCGTCCCGCAGGCTGGTCGTGCGACGACGGCACCCACAGCGGTCCCCGTCGACGTGAGCCAGTCCCCGGTACCCATGAGGTCAGTGTCCCCGAACCAGAGCTGAGCGGGCATCGCGGCGGCTTGGACCAACGAACGATGACATCTCTCGACCCCCGGCCCTGCCTCAGACCGCTGCTGCCTCGTTACCGCGCTGCGGCGCGAACTGGGTCCGGTAGAGGTCGGCGTAGAGGCCACCGCGGGCCAGCAGGTCGTCGTGCCGGCCCCGCTCCACCACGCGCCCGCCGTCGACCACCAGGATCTGGTCGGCGTGCCGGACCGTGGAGAGCCGGTGCGCGATGACGAGGGAGGTCCGGCCCTCCAGAGCCCTGTCCAGCGCTCGCTGGACAGCGACCTCGGACTCGGAGTCCAGGTGCGCCGTCGCCTCGTCGAGGACCACCACGCGCGGGGCCTTGAGCAGGAGCCGGGCGATGGCGAGCCGCTGCTTCTCCCCGCCGGAGAGCCGGTAGCCACGGTCGCCGACGACGGTGTCCAGGCCGTCGGGCAGCGCGGCCACGAGGGTCCAGACCTGGGCGGCCCGCAGGGCCGCCTCGAGCTCGTCGTCGCCGGCGCCGGGCCGCGCGTAGGCGAGGTTGGCCCGGATCGTGTCGTGGAACATGTGCGCGTCCTGGGTGACCACACCCACAGCGCGGTGCAGGGACGTGAGGGTGACGTCGCGGACGTCGACGCCGCCGATGCGAACCGTGCCGGCCGTGGGGTCGTACAGCCTCGTCACCAGGTGCGTGATCGTGGACTTACCCGCGCCGGACGGTCCCACGAGAGCCACGACCTGCCCCGGCTCGACCCGGAACGAGACGTCGCGGAGCACCTCGGCGT
This sequence comes from Jiangellales bacterium, assembly GCA_035462845.1. Lineage (GTDB taxonomy): Bacteria > Actinomycetota > Actinomycetes > Jiangellales > Jiangellaceae > DASTQL01. Next base: position 20,523 of record DATHTV010000186.1, on the reverse strand, counting down.
CGGGCGCGGCGTCCAGGGTGGCGACGGACTCCAGCGAGGCCAGCGACACCTCGCTCGGGCTGGGGTAGCGGAAGCTCACGTGCTCGAGCTCGACGCTCGCGGCGTCGGGGGGCAGGTCCCGGGCGCCCTCGCGGTCGGCCACGGACGGCCGCAGGTCGAGGACCTCGAAGACCCGCTCGAAGCTGACCAGCGCGGTCATCACGTCGACCTGGACGTTGGACAGAGCGGTCAGCGGCCCGTACAGCCGGGTCAGCAGCGCCGCCAGCGCGACGAGCGTGCCGACCTGCAGGGTGCCGTCGATGGCGAGCAGGCCGCCCATCCCGTACACGACCGCGGTGGCGAGCGAGGCGAGCAGGGTGAGGCCGGTGAAGAAGAAGCGCGCGTAGAGCGCCTGCACGATGCCGATGTCGCGGACCCGGCCCGCGTGCCCGGAGAAGCCGGTGGTCTCGTCGTCGTAGCGGCCGAAGATCTTCACGAGCAGCGCGCCGGAGACGTTGAAGCGCTCGGTCATCGTCTGGCTCATCGCGGCGTTGAGCTGCATCGACTCCCGTGAGATGGCCGCGAGCCGGCGGCCCACCAGCCGGGCCGGCAACAGGAAGAGCGGTACGAGGACCAGGACGACCAGGGTGATCTGCCACGACAGGACGAGCATCGCGACCAGCGCGATGACCAGCGTGATGACGTTGCTGACCACCTGCGACAGGGTCGAGGTGAAGGCCTGCTGGGCGCCGATCACGTCGCTGTTGAGCCGGGACACCAGCGAGCCGGTCTGGGTGCGGGTGAAGAAGGCGACGGGCTGGCGCTGGACGTGGTCGAACACCTCCGTGCGCAGGTCGTAGATGAGGCCCTCCCCGATCCGGGCCGAGGCCCAGCGGCCGACCAGGCTGAGCGCGGCGTCGGCCACGGCCAGCACGGCGACCGCGGCGGCGCCGGCGAGGACCACCCGGCGGTCCGCGGGCGTCACGCCGCTGTCGATGATCCACTTCAGCAGGAGGGGGACGGCGGAGGCGCTCACCGCGGCGAGGACGGTGGTGGCGAGGAAGACCGAGATCTCGGTCCGGTACGGGCGGGCGTAGCCGGTGATCCGCCGGACCGTGCCCTTGGCGAGGCGCTGCCGCGCGACGCTGCCGTCCCGGGTGTACGACCGCAGCGTCGACCACCCGCCGTGCCCGCCCATCGACATGCCTGCGCCGCTCCGTTCTCCGAGGTCGTCCGCGGCGGCAACGCCCCGTGCGGTCGTTCTGTTCCGGCGTTCTCGTCCGGGCGGAGGACTCAGCCCCGGCCGGCGGCCAGCAGCTCGGCGAGCCGTCCCGCCTGGGTCGCCCGCTCGTGGGCCCGCTGCTGCTCGGCGGTACGGGTCGCGGCGCCGCGCAACAGGGCCTTCGTGGCGAGCAGCGCACCGGCGGGGGCGGCCAGCAGGGCGGCCACGAGGTCGGCGGTGGCGGCGTCCAGCTCGGCCCGCGGGACGACGGCCGTGGCCAGGCCGAGCTCGCGCGCCTCCTCGGCCCGCACCCAGCGGCCCGTGGCGCAGATCTCCAGGGCCCGGCTGTAGCCCACCGCGGCGACCAGCGGCGCTGTCCCGGCCAGGTCCGGCACCAGCCCGAGCGACGTCTCGCGCATGGCGAAGTGCGCGTCGTCGGCGCACACCCGCAGGTCGCAGGCGAGGGCGAGCTGGAAGCCGGCGCCCACGGCGTGCCCCCCCACGGCGGCCACCGTGACGGCGGGCCCGTCCTGCCACCAGGTGAAGGCTCGCTGGAAGCCGGCGATGGCCGCGTCGAGCTCGGCCGGCGGGAGCGCCGCGACGTCGAGCAGGCTTTCGCCGCCGTCGGTGGCGCGGCCCTCGAGCACCGCCCGGTCGAGGCCCGCGCTGAAGGACGGGCCCTCGGCCCGCAGGACCACGACGCGGACCTTCGCGGGGAGGCGGGCCGGGACGCCGGCCAGCGCCCGCCACATCGCCGGGGTCTGGGCGTTGCGGCGTTCGGGGCGGTCGAGGGTGACCGTGGCCACCGGTCCCTCGACGTCCAGGCGCAGGCCGGCTGCCGCCAGGTCCCCGGCCCCGAGCGCGTCGTCGGCGCTCAGGCCTTCGCCTTGGCCTTGCCGCGGGTCGCACCGCCGCGCCCGCGCAGCTGGACCCCGGTCTCGCTGAGCACCCGGTGCACGAAGCCGTAGGACCGGCCCGTCTCCGCGGCCAGGTCCCGGATGCTGGCCCCGCCCTCGTACTTCTTGCGCAGGTCGGTCGCCAGCTTGTCCCGATCGTTCCCGCTGATGCGAGCGCCCTTCGACAGCTTCTCGGCCACGCGTCCTCCCCAGGTCTGCTGCTCGCCGTGCCTCCGGCAGGGCCATGATCCGTCGAAGATCGCGGCAGCGCTAGCCGAAGCGCGGAAACGGCCGCCCCATCGCGGAGTCAGGCGAGAGCGACGAGGTCCTGGTAGTCGGCGTTCCATAGGTCCTCGACGCCGTCCGGGAGGAGCAGGACCCGCTCGGGGGAGAGCGCCTGGACCGCGCCCTCGTCGTGGGTGACGAGGACGATGGCGCCCCGGTACGAGCGCAGCGCGCCGAGCACCTCCTCGCGCGACGCCGGGTCGAGGTTGTTGGTCGGCTCGTCGAGCAGCAGCACGTTGGCGCTGGAGACGACCAGCGTGGCCAGGGCGAGCCGGGTCTTCTCCCCGCCGGACAGCACCCCGGCCGGTTTGTCGACGGCGTCGCCCGAGAACAGGAACGAGCCCAGCACCCGCCGCGCCTCGACCTCGGGCAGGTCGGGGGCGGCGGTCCGCATGTTCTCCAGGACGCTGCGAGAGGTGTCGAGGGTCTCGTGCTCCTGCGCGTAGTACCCGAGGCGCAGCCCGTGACCCGGGACGACCATGCCGGTGTCCGGGGCCTCGACCCCGCCGAGCAGGCGCAGCAAGGTGGTCTTCCCGGCGCCGTTGAGCCCGAGGACGACCACCCGCGACCCGCGGTCGATCGCGAGGTCGACGTCGGTGAAGACCTCGAGCGAGCCGTAGGACTTGGACAGGCCGGTGGCGGTGAGGGGGGTACGGCCGCACGGCGCCGGGTCCGGGAAGCGGAGCTTCGCCACCCGGTCCTGGCGGCGCTGCGTCTCCAGCCCGTCCAGGAGCCGCGCGGCGCGGCGGTCCATGTTCTGCGCTGCGGTCGCCTTGGTGGCCTTGTAGCGCATCCGGTCGGCCTGGGCGCGCAGCGCGGTCGCCTTCTTCTCCGCGTTCGTGCGCTCCCGGTGGCGCCGGCGCTCGTCGGTCTCGCGCTGCTGGAGGTAGGCCCGCCAGCCCACGTTGTAGACATCCAGCGCGGCGCGGGTGGCGTCGAGGTGGAAGACCCGGGTGACCGTCCGCTCGAGCAGCGTGGTGTCGTGGCTGATGACCACGAGGCCGCCCTTGAAGGCGCGGAGGAAGTCGCGCAGCCACACGATCGAGTCGGCGTCCAGGTGGTTGGTGGGCTCGTCGAGGAGCAGCGTCTCGGCCCCGGAGAAGAGGATGCGCGCCAGCTCCACCCGCCGGCGCTGGCCGCCCGACAGGGTCAGCAGCGGCTGGCCGAGCACCCGCTCCGGCAAGCCGAGGCTGGCCGCGATCGAGGCCGCCTCGCTCTCCGCGGCGTAGCCGCCCAGCGCGAGGAATTCGGTCTCCAGCCGGCCGTACCTGCGCATGCCTCGCTCGTGGGCGGCGGGCTCCCCCGAGGCGATCTCGTGCTGCGCCGTGCGCATGTCGCGGACCACGACGTCGAGGCCGCGCGCCCCGAGGATCCGGTCGCGCGCGAGCACCTCGAGGTCACCCGTGCGCGGGTCCTGGGGCAGGTAGCCGATCGCACCGGCCCGCTGGACCGTGCCGGCGGCGGGCTGCGCCTCCCCGGCGAGGATCCGGGTGAGGGTGGTCTTGCCGGCCCCGTTGCGCCCGACCAGCCCCACGGTGTCCCCCGGGGCGATGCGGAAGGTCGCGGCCTGTAGCAGCACGGCCGGTCCGGCGCGGACCTCGAGGTCGGTCGCGGTGATCATGAGGCGCTGGTCATGGGGTAGGACTCCATCGGTGGCGTCGGGGCTCGGTGCGTCGCGTCGGTCCCCTGCGCAGGCTCAGTCCGCCACCGGCATCATGGCCCAGTGTACGGAGCCGGCGAACCTGCCCCGGCACGCTCGAGGAGGAGCCCGTGAAGTTCAACCGCAACGCCCGGCTGGACCCGTCGCAGGTCTCCGACCAGCGGGGCCGTCGCGGGGGCGGCGGCATCGCTGTCGGCGGTGGTCTGGGCGGCCTGGTGCTGCTGCTGATCGTGCTGCTCACCGGGGGCGACCCCGGGGACCTCGTCGGCACCGGCCAGCCTCCCGCCGCGAGCGACGGCGCCGCCGGCAACCTGCGGGAGGAGTGCAAGCTGGTCGCGGACCTCGAGCGGAACCCGGACTGCCGCTACGTGCTCTACGTGAACTCGGTGCAGTCCTTCTGGGACGCGGAGTTCGCCCGCCGGGGCGCGACGTACACGCCGGCGGAGACGAACGTGTTCACCGGCGGCGTGCAGACCGGCTGCGGGGCGGCCTCGTCTGCGGTCGGCCCGTTCTACTGCCCCGCCGACGGGGAGGTGTACCTCGACCTCGGCTTCTACGAGGAGCTGCAGACCAAGTTCGGCGGGCAGGGGGGCGACTTCGCCGAGGCCTACGTCCTGGCGCACGAGTACGGCCACCACATCCAGAACCTCACGGGGCAGATGCAGCAGGTCCGCTCCCAGCAGGGCCCCGAGTCCGACGCCGTACGGCTGGAGCTCCAGGCCGACTGCTACGCGGGCGTGTGGGCGTTCCACGCGGTGAACACCCCCGGACCGGACGGCCAGCCGCTCATCCTCGAGCTGACCCAGGAGGACATCGCCGAGGGACTCAACGCCGCCCAGACGGTCGGCGACGACTGGATCCAGGAGCGCTTCCAGGGCACGGTGACGCCCGAGACCTGGACCCACGGGTCGAGCGAGCAGCGGCAGCGCTGGTTCCTCGTCGGCTACGAGCAGGGCGACCTCACGGCATGCGACACCTTCTCCGCCGCGACCCTGTGACCGGGGAGCGTCGCGTGACCGGTCGCCGGCACCGCCCGGCACCGCTGGCGGCGCGGGACCTGGCGCGGATCGCGGTCTTCGCCGCCCTGATCGCGGTGCTGGGGCTGCCGGGCACCGTGCTGCTGTTCGGCGGCGCGGTTCCGGTGACGGCCCAGACGCTCGGGGTCATGCTGGCCGGCGCGGTGCTGGGGGCCCGTCGCGGCTTCCTCGCCGCCTTGACCTTCTGCGTCCTCGTGCTGGCCGGCCTGCCGCTGCTCGCCGGGGGTCGGGGCGGCCTGGGCGTGCTCGCCGGGCCGTCGGCGGGCTACTTCCTCGCCTTCCCGCTCGCCGCGCTCGTCGTCGGGCTGCTCGTGCAGCGCCGGCTCCCCCGGGTCACCATCGGCTGGACGTTCGTCGCGTGCGTGGTCGGCGGCATCGGCGTGCTGTACGCGGTGGGCGTGCCGGTGCTGGCCTGGCGGGCGGACCTCGACCTGCGCGCCGCACTGCTCACCGGCGCCCTGGTGTTCCTGCCCGGTGACCTGCTCAAGGCCGCGGTGGCCGCCGCTGTCGCGACCGGGGTGCACCGCGCCTACCCCGCCCTGGCGGAGGAGCGGCTCGCGACGGAGCGGGGCTGAACGGTGGGCCTGGCCGGCGCACTCGCCCGGCGGGCGGCCGCGGCACCCGACCGTACGGCCGTCGTCGCGGGCGAGGCCGGGCTGACCTGGCTGGCCCTGGACACCCGCGCCCGCGCCCTGGCGGCCGACCCGGCCCTGGCCGGGGCCGGGCCGGGCGGCCGCTGCCTGGTCCTGCTCCCGGCGGCCGCCGACGTGCTGACCGCGCTGGCGGCCTGCGACCGGCTGGGCGCCACAGCGGTGATCGGCGACCCCGGCTGGCCGGCGGCGGTGCGGGCTGCCGTCACCGGTGCGGTCGAGCCGCGTCACGTCCTCGACCGGGTGCCGGACGCCGTGCTCGACCGCCGTCCCGGCGGCACGGTCGGACCACCGGTCGCCGGCGACGCGCGGACCCCGTGGCTGGCCACCTGCACCTCGGGCAGTACCGCGACCCCTCGGGCCGTCCTCCGTACCCGTGCCTCCTGGGCGGTCTCGTACGCCCCCTTCACCACCATGAGCGGCGCGGGTCCCGGCCGGACCGTCCTGGTGCCCGGGCCGCTCTCCGGCAGCCTCTTCCTGTACGGCGCGGTGCACGCCCTCGTCGCGTCCGGACGGCTGCTGCTCGACCCGGTCGGGACCGCCCGGCCCTGGGACGTGGCGCACCTGGTCCCGCCGCAGCTGGCGGCGCTGCTCGGGACGGACCACGACCTGGCGGGGCGGACCGTGGTGGTCGCGGGGGCCGCCGTGCGGGCCGAGGTGGTCCGCGAGGCTCGCGCGCGCGGCCTCGAGGTGCTGGCCTACTACGGCGCCACCGAGCTCTCCTTCGTCGCGATGGGCCACGCGGGCGCCCCGCTCCGCCCGTTCCCGTGGGTGGAGGTCGAGGTGCGCGACGGCGTGCTGTGGGCGCGCAGCCCCTACGTGGCGGTCGGCTACCTCGACGGCCGGCCCGGTGGTCCGCCCGGCGCATGGCGCACCGACGCCCAGGGCTGGGCCACGGTGGGCGACGGCGGCTCGGTCGACGAGTCCGGCGGTGTCACCGTCGGCGGGCGCGGGGACCAGGTGGTCCGCACCGGCGGGGCCACCGTGCCCGTCGGACCGGTCGAGGACGCGCTGCTGGGCCTGCCCGGGATCCGCGCCGCGGTCGTGGTGGGGACCCCGCACCCGGAGCTCGGCGAGGTCGTCACCGCCGTGCTGGTCGCCGAACTCGGAGCCGAGGTCGGCTCGGGCCCCGGCTCCGGGGTGGGCGCCTGGCGGGCCCGGCTCGCCGCGGTGCTGCCGGCCACCCACCTCCCCCGCCGCTGGTACGCCGTGCGGGCCCTCCCGGTCACGGCGACCGGCAAGCCGGCCCGCGCGGCGGTGCGGGACGGCCTCGCCGACGGCTCACTCGGTGCCCGCCGCCTACCCTGAGCCGACCATGGACACCGACGCCACCCCCCCGCCGGGCACCGGCACCTCGCCCGTCGTCGTCGCCGCCCGGCGGACACCGGTCGGCACCGCCGGGCGCGGCCTGCGCGAGGTCGACGTGGCGGGCCTGGCGGCGCCGGTGCTGGGTGCGGTGCTGGACGACGCCGGGGCCGAGGCGGGGGAGGTGGGCGACGTCGTCCTCGGCAACGTCATGGGTCCGGGCGGGGCCGTCGCCCGGGTCGCGGCGCTCCAGGCGGGTCTGGGGCACGGGGTCCCCGGGATCACCCTGGACCGCCAGTGCACGAGCGGCCTCGACGCGGTCGCGCTCGCCGCCGCACGGGTCCGCGCCGGCGAGGCCCGGGTGGTCCTGGCCGGCGGGGTGGAGAGCGCGAGCACGAGCAGCCGCCCGTACGCCCGCGCCGCCTTCGTCCCGGCCGGAGGGGACGACCCGGAGATGGGCGTGGCGGCGGAGACGGTGGCCCGCGAGGCCGGGATCGGCCGGGACCGGCAGGACGAGTACGCCGCCGGCAGCCACGCCCGTGCGATGGCGGCCGCGGACGCCGGACGGCTCCGCGCCGAGCTGGTGCCGGTGGGGCGCCTCGAGCGCGACGAGCGTCCCCGGCGCGGGCTGGACCGTGCCCGCCTGGGCCGGCTGCCTCCGGCCTTCGTCCCGGGGGGGACGGTGACGGCGGGCAACTCCTGCGGGATCGGCGACGGTGCCGCGGTCGTGGCCATCGCGGCGGAGTCGTGGCGGCGCGCCAGAGGGTTGCCCGGGCTGGCCGTCCGCGCGGTGCAGGTGTCGGGGGTGGACCCCGCCCGGTGCGGCCTGGCCATCGTCCCCGCTGCCGTCGGCGCGCTGCAGCGGGCCGGTCTCACGGTGGCGGACCTGGGCGCGGTCGAGGTCACCGAGGCCTTCGCCGGACAGGTCCTGGCCTGCCTCGACGCGCTGGGGGTGCCGCGCGACCTGGTCTGCAGCGACGGGGGGGCCATCGCCCTGGGTCATCCGTGGGGGGCGTCCGGCGCGGTGCTGGTCGTGCGGCTGTTCAGCCGGATGGTCCGGGCGGACGGACCGCGCTACGGCCTCGCCGCCTGCGCCGCGGGCGGCGGCCAGGGCGTCGCGGTCGTCGTGGAGCGGGTCACGTGATCGTCCTCGACGAGGTCGGGCACCGCTTCGGGGAACGGGTGGTGCTCCGCGACGTCTCGGTCACTCTCACCGAACGGCGGGTCGGCCTGGTCGGGGACAACGGCTCGGGCAAGTCGACCCTGGCGCGGATGCTCAACGGCCTCGTCGTCCCGAGCTCCGGCCGGGTGCTGGTCGACGGTCTCGACACCCGTCGTCACGGCCGCGAGGTCCGGCGCAAGGTCGGCTTCGTCTTCACCGACCCGGACGCGCAGATCGTCATGCCCACGGTGGCCGAGGACGTCGCGTTCGGGCTCCGCCGGTCCGGCCTGCCCCGCGACGCGGTGCGGGCCCGGGTCGACGCCGCCCTCTCCACGTACGGCCTGGCGGGCCGCGGGGACGACCCGGCGCATCTGCTCTCCGGCGGCGAGAAGCAGCTGCTGGCCCTGGCCGCCGTCCTGGTCACGGAGCCGGCCGTGCTGGTGTGCGACGAGCCGACGACCCTGCTCGACCGGCGCAACGCTCGGCGGGTCGTCGCGCTGCTGCACGACCTCCCGCAGCAGGTCGTGCTCGTGACCCACCACCTCGACCTGCTGGACGGCTTCGAGCGCGTGCTCGTGCTGGAGGAGGGTCGGCTCGCCGACGACGGACCGGCGGGCCCGGTGCTGGCCGCCTACCGGGAGCGGGTCTGATGAGCGTGGTCGGTCTGTACGTGCCGGGCAGCTCGGTCCTGCACCGGTGCCCGCCCGGCGTCAAGCTGGCGGCGCTGGCGCTGCTGCTGGTCGTCACGCTACGTCTGCGCACGCCTGCCCAGGTCCTGGCGGCCGGCGCACTGGTCGCCGCCGGGTACGCGGTCGCCGGGGTTCCCTGGCGGGCCGCGCTGAGCCAGGTCCGCCCGCTGCTGTGGCTGGCCGTCCTGATCGGCGCGTGGCAGGTCCTGCTGGCGGGCTGGGACCGGGCCATGGTCGTCGTCGGCCAGCTCGTCGTGGCGGTCGCCCTGGCCGGACTCGTCACGGTGACGACCCGGACGAGCGAGCTCCTCGACGTCCTCGAGCGGGCCCTCCGGCCGCTGCGACGGCTGGGCGTCGACGCGGGCCGGGTCGCCCTGGTGCTCGCCCTCACCGTGCGCGCCGTCCCCGTGCTCGTCCGGCTCGCCGGCGAGGTCCGCGAGGCGCACCGGGCACGCGGGGTGGTGGCAGGACCGCGCGCCTACGCCGTGCCACTGCTCGTCCGGACCCTGCGGCACGCGGACGCGCTGGGCGAGGCCCTCGTCGCGCGTGGTCTCGACGACTGAGCCGCAGGCTACGCAGCGTCACTGGCAGGGCTTTGGGCTCTGGCTGGACGTGGCCTGGCGCAGGACGCTGGGGCCGGCGAAGGAGGAACGATGACTGAATCGCAGCACGCGTACCCCGCCCGGCTGGAGGTCGACTACCCGGAGCGACTGGAGCGGGTGAGCACGGCCTTCCGGCCGATCTGGGTGATCCCGATCGCGGTGGTCCTGAGCGCGCTGTCCGCCACGGCGACCTCGACGGTCACGGTGGTCAACCAGGCCGGTGACGTGGTCTCCGAGGTGAGCAGGAGCAGCGGAGGGATCGCCGGTGGGCTGTTCTTCGCGACCCTGCTGATGATCCTCTTCCGGCGGCGCTACCCGCGGTGGTGGTTCGACTTCGCCCTCCAGTTCAACCGGTTCGGCAGCCGGGTCGCCGCGTACGTCACGCTGCTCACGGACCGGTACCCCTCGACCGTCGAGGAGCAGTCGGTCCACCTCGACCTCGACTACCCCGACGTCGAGCGTGACCTGAACCGGGGGCTGCCGCTGGTGAAGTGGCTGCTGGCGATCCCGCACTATGTCGTGCTGGCCGTGCTCGCGATCGGCGCCGTCCTGGCCGTGATCGTCGCCTGGTTCGCGATCCTGTTCACCGGCCGCTACCCGCGCGCGCTCTTCGACTACGTGGTGGGCGTCGGCCGATGGGCGCTGCGAGTCCAGGCGTACGCCTTCCTGCTGCTCACCGATCGCTACCCGCCGTTCAGCCTGCGCTGACGGACGTCAGGTCTCGCGCCGCGCTGCCGGCTCGACCGGGTACGCGGTCGTGCCGAGCAGGACGATGCCGAGCCACACGAACCACACGATCTGCAGCAGGCCGAAGCCGTACCCCAGGCCCTGGAGGGCCGGCACGACGGAGAGGATGCCGGCGGAGCCGATGGCCACTCCGAGCCAGTTCAGGGCCGACGGCAGCGCGCCGGTGCGCCAGGCCGCCACGCTCACGAGGAGGACCCACAGGCCGCCGAGCAGCTCGCCGCCGGATCCGCCGAGACCTTCGGCCACGGGTTCGATGGCCTGCCAGGCCGACACGGCCTGGCCCGGGGCCGAGGAGTGGATGTCGACGACCGCGTCCATGGCGGCGTTGAAGACCATCCCGCTTGCGACCAGCACGAAGGCCCAGATCAGTCCCACGACCGTGGCCGCCTGAGCGAGGATCGGCGTCCTGCTCCTGTGCCGTAGGGCTCCCGACCCAGTCTCCGGCCAGGCAGCCTGGACGGTCAGAGGCCAAAGCCACCACGCGCCACGACTCCGGCCCCCTGCTCCTCGGCGGAGGGTCAGGAGCAGGTCAGGCCGGGTCGTGCACCCGGACGACCACCCGGGACGCACGCTCCGCGGCGGCCACGAGCACCGCACGGCGGGGGTCGGCGACGTCGAGCACCCGGTCGAGGACCAGCGGTGCCAGGGGCGCCAGCGGGGCGGCCGTGAGCACGTGGCGCAGCAGCAGGCGGTCCCCTCCGGTCAGGACCCCGGCCAGCCGGGAGGCGTGGGGCACGACCTCCTCGACCGCCAGGCGGACCGCGGCGTCGGTGAGCGCCGCCGCCTGCGCCTCCCGGCGCCGGGCGAAGCGCTGCTGCGACCAGCCCCCGGCGGCGGTGCGCCCCTGCACGTGCCGGGTGCCCGTGCGGCCGGACACCAGCCGCCCGGCGGCGGCGACCCCGGCCGCGAAGCCGCCTCGCCGGACGAGCAGCAGCCCGACGGGGCGCTCGACCAGCGCATGCTCGACCAGCGGCACTCCAGCGGGCAGCGGCGGGAACGGCACCTCGACCTCGGCCACGGCGCCGTCCGCCGCCGCCAGGCGGACCCGGTCGGGTTCGTCGGTGCTCCGCACCTCCCCGTGGCGCTCGGCGAAACCCGCCAGCCAGCCGGCGAGGCGCTCGGGAGGCAGCTCGAGCCGGCGTGGGCCGCTGCCGCCGCTCACGACAGGTCGACCGGGTCGACACGGGCCCGGACATGCCCGCCGGCCCGCCGTGCCGACCGCACCCCCTGGGCCTCGCGGACGGCTGCCGAGAGGGCGGAGCCGGCCGCCCGCGGGGAGCGCAGCAGGGCCCGCCGCTGACCCTCGTCCACGGTGTCCACGGGCCCGAGCACCTCGGTCCCGACGGGCAGGTGGATCTCGCCGAGCAGATCGTCGAGGTCCGCGGCGGCACCGGTGAGCTCGACGAGGCGCACCGCCGGCGGGAAGCGCGACGCCACCCGATCGGCCAGCTCGCGCTCGGCCGCGCCGGCCGGGTCCCAGCGCACCAGCGCCTGCGCCGGCGGCCACTCCGACTCGCCGACGAGCACGACCCGGCCCCCGCGGCCCGCGCTGCGTACCAGCGCGGCGGCGCCGAACCAGCGGCGCAGGGCCTCCTCCCCCGCTCGCAGGTGCGGCCGGGCCAGCAGTGTCCAGCCGTCGAGCAGCAGGGCGGCCGCGTAGCCACCGGGAGCCCACGGCTCGGCGCCCGGCGTCGCCACGACCACGGACGGGAACGGGTCGACGGTGGCCAGCACGCGCTCTCCTCCGGAGAACCGGACCGGGACGCCGGGAAAGGCCCGCCCGAGCTCCTCGGCGGTCCGCCGGATCCCGACCGAGCCGGCCCGCAGGGTGGTGGCTGCGCAGGCAACGCAGCGCCAGCCTGGGGCGGGCGTCCCGCACCAGCGGCAGGACGGCGGCCCCTGGGGCTCGGTCACCGCGAGCGGGCCGTGGCAGGCCGGGCACCTGGCCGGGGCGCGGCACCGGCCGCAGGTGAGCGCGGGCAGGTACCCGGCCCTCGGCACCTGGACCAGCACCGGCCCGTGCGGCAGGCACTCGTGGGTGACCCGCCAGGCCAGCGACGGGATGCGGGCCGTCCGCGCGGCGGGGTCGCGCAGCTCCTCGGTGTCGTCCCCCGTCACCCGGACCAGCGGAGCCGCGCGCCGTACCGCCTCGCGGTCGGCCACCACCTCCCGGGCCCAACCGGACGCCAGCAGCGCGGCCGCCTCGGCCGTCCGGGAGTGGCCGCCCACCAGCGCCGCGGCGCCCTCGGCGTGGGCGCGGAGCAGCAGCACCTCGCGGACGTGCGGGTACGGCGCCCGGGGCTCCGCGTGCAGGTCGTCGCCGTCGTCCCACACGGCCACCAGCCCGAGGTCCGCGACGGGTGCGAAGGCGGCGGCGCGGGTGCCCACGACCACCCGGACCCGCCCCCGGCGCACCGCCAGCCAGCGCCGGTAGCGCTCCGCCGGGCCCAGGTCGGCGCGCAGCACCGCGGCCACCCCGGGGCCCGCCAGTGCGGCCAGGGCCGCCTCGAGGCGGTCCAGGTCGCGGGCGTCGGGGACCACCGCGAGCGCCCCCCGCCCCCCGGCGGCGGTCGCGAGCAGGGCGCGGGCGAGCAGGTCCGGCCACAGAGCACCCGGCAGGGGGGTCCACACCGCGCGGGGCGAGCCGCCCGCCCCCAGGGACCCGAGCAGCTCCGACCCGCCGTGCAGGCGTGCCCAGCCTCCAGGGTCCGGCGCCGCCGGCACGGGCGCGGGCGGCCCGGCCTCCTGCGCCTCGGCGCGGGCGTGCCGCGGGGGCACGGCCAGCCGCAGCACGTCGGCCACGGTGCCCGCGTAGCGGTCGGCGACCAGTCGAGCGAGCCGGGCGAGGGCTGGGCTCAGCACGGGCTCGGCGGACACGACCCGGCGGAGCCGGGACAGGCGCCCGACGTGGTCGCTGCCGGCGGCCCGCTCGGCGACGAACCCGCCGACCTCCTGCCCGGCGAAGCGGACCGCCACTCGGACGCCGGGGACCGCCGCGGCGTCCATGCCTGCGGGGACGAGGTAGTCGAAGGGCCGGTCCAGGTGGGCGAGCGGCACGTCGACCAGGACCCTTGCCACCGGCAGGTGCTCGGCGGGCGGGTCCGCCGCGCGCGGCCGGGACCGCTTCACCTGCTGGCGGACCAGGGCGAGCTGCTCACCGCCGCCCGCCACGTCGCCGTCCACGGCGGGGCTCAGGTGCCCGCGGCCTCGCGCAGCGCGTCGGCGCGGTCGGTGCGCTCCCAGGTGAAGTCCGGCAGCTCACGGCCGAAGTGGCCGTAGGCCGCGGTCTGCGCGTAGATCGGCCGGAGCAGGTCGAGGTCGCGGATGATCGCCGCCGGCCGCAGGTCGAAGACGGCGGTCACCGCCTGCTGGATGCGGGCCACCGGCACCGCCTCGGTGCCGAAGCACTCCACGAAGAGCCCGACCGGGTGGGCCTTGCCGATCGCGTAGGCCACCTGGACCTCGCACCGCCGGGCCAGCCCCGCGGCGACCACGGTCTTGGCGACCCAGCGCATCGCGTACGCGGCCGAGCGGTCGACCTTGGAGGGGTCCTTCCCGCTGAACGCCCCGCCGCCGTGCCGGGACATGCCGCCGTACGTGTCGATGATGATCTTGCGACCGGTGAGGCCGGCGTCGCCCATCGGGCCCCCGATCTCGAACCGCCCGGTGGGGTTGACCAGCAGCCGGTAGCCCTCGGAGGCGATGTCGAAGTCGCGCAGCACCGGCTCGACCACGTGGGCCGTGACGTCCGGGGTCAGCATGGACTCGAGGTCGATGCTGCCGGCGTGCTGGGTGGACACCACCACGGTGTCGAGCCGCACCGGCCGGTCGCCGTCGTACTCGACGGTCACCTGGGTCTTGCCGTCCGGCCGGAGGTAGGGCACCTCGTGCGAGCGCCGGGCGCGTGCGAGCCGCTCGGCCAGCCGGTGGGCGATCATGATCGGCAGCGGCATGAGCTCGGGGGTCTCGTCGCAGGCGTAGCCGAACATCAGGCCCTGGTCCCCTGCGCCCTGCAGGTCGAGCGGGTCGACGGCCGCCCCCGCGCGGTGCTCCCACGCGTCGTCCACGCCCTGCGCGATGTCCGGCGACTGGGCGCCGATGGACACCGACACTCCGCATGAGTGGCCGTCGAAGCCCTTGGTGGAGGAGTCGTAGCCGATGTCGAGGATCGTCTCGCGGACGAGCCCGGGGATGTCCGCGTACGCGGCCGTCGTCACCTCGCCGGCGACGTGGACGAGGCCGGTCGTGACCATCGTCTCCACCGCGACCCGGCTGCGCGGGTCGTCCTTGAGCAGCGCGTCGAGGATCGCGTCGCTGATCTGGTCGCAGATCTTGTCCGGGTGGCCCTCGGTGACCGACTCGGACGTGAACAGGCGGCGGGACACGGGGCTCCTCGAGGGACGAGTGCTCAGGACGACGGCGAACTCTACCGAGCCGGTCAGCCGGTCGGTGCGGTGTTCACGAGTCGGGACGCCACGAGGTCCCAGACCACGTGGGCGAGCACTTCCTTCGGTCCGTACGGGACGGGTGTCGCGGTGCCGTCCGCGCCGAGGACCACCGCCTCGTTGTCGGCGGACTCGAACCCCTTGCCACCGCCGACCTCGTTGACGACCAGCAGGTCGCAGCCCTTGGCCGCGAGCTTCGCGCGGCCGTGGTCGAGCACCGACCCGGAGTCGTCACCGGTTTCCGCGGCGAACCCCACGACGACCTGACCGGGTCGGCGCCCGGGACCGGCGATCTCGGCCAGGACGTCGGGGGTGCGCTCCAGCTCGACCACCGGAGCCGCCGAGCCGGCGGTCTTCTTGATCTTCGTCCGGGCGTACGAGGCAGGCCGGAAGTCGGCCACCGCGGCGGCCATGACCACCGCGTCGGCAGCGACCGCCGCCTGGAGGACCGCCGCGCGGAGGTCCTCCGCGGAGACGACGGGAACCACGTCGACCCCGGCCGGGTCGGCGAGCGCCGCGTTGGCCGAGACGAGCGTCACCCGGGCGCCGCGGGAGGCGGCCGTCCGGGCGAGGGCGTACCCCTGCCGCCCGGAGGACCGGTTGCCGAGGAAGCGCACCGGGTCGAGGTGCTCGCGGGTCCCCCCGGCGGAGACCACGACGTGGCGCCCGGCCAGGTCGGCGGGCAGGGCTCCCCGCCGGGACAGCACCGACCGGGCGGCGGCCACCAGCTCCTCGGGCTCCGGCAGCCGGCCCTTGCCGGAGTCTGCTCCGGTGAGCCGGCCCACCGCCGGCTCGAGGACCACCACGCCGCGCTCGCGCAAGGTGGCGACGTTGGCCCGGGTCGCCGCGTGCTCCCACATCTCGGTGTGCATCGCCGGCGCGAGCACCACCGGGCAGCGGGCCGTCAGCAGCGTCGAGGTCAGCAGGTCGTCGGCCAGCCCGAGGGCTGCCCGGGCCATCAGGTCGGCGGTCGCGGGCACGACCAGGACGAGGTCGGCCTGCTGGCCGAGTCGCACGTGCGGAACCTCGTGCACGGAGTCCCAGACGTCCGTCGCGACGGGCCGGCCGGACAGCGCCGCCCAGGTCGCCTCGCCGACGAAGCGCAGCGCGGCCCGGGTGGGGACCACCTGGACCTCGCAGCCGCTCTCGGTGAGCCCGCGCAGGACCTCGCAGGCCTTGTACGCGGCGATGCCGCCGGACACCCCGAGGACCACCCGGTCACGGCGGGGCGCGTCGCCGGCGGCCGGCACGGCGGGGACTACTCCTGGTCGACCCGCTCGGCGGTGAGCAGGTCCTGGTCGATCTCGCGCAGGGCGACCGACAGCGGCTTCTCCTGCACGTGCGTGTCGACCAGCGGGCCGACGTACTCCAGCAGGCCCTCGCCGAGCTGGGAGTAGTACGCGTTGATCTGCCGCGCGCGCTTGGCGGCGTAGATCACGAGCGCGTACTTGGAGTCGGCCTTGGCGAGCAGGTCGTCGATGGGGGGAGAGGTGATGCCCTCGGCCGCGCCGTGGGTTGCGGACACGCTCATGCCTCCGTAGGTGGGGGGGAACCCAGCAAGGCTACCAAGTCGCGGCAGACGTCCTCGACGTCGGCGTTGACGAGCGTGACGTCGAACTCCCCCTCGGCGGCCATCTCCTGCCCGGCCACCTCGAGCCGTCGCCGGACGACCTCCTCGTCCTCGGTCCCCCGCGACGTGAGCCGCCGGACGAGCTCCTCCCAGGTCGGCGGCCGGAGGAAGACCAGCAGGGCCCTAGGGTCGCGGGCGCGGACCTGCCGGGCACCCTGCAGGTCTATCTCGAGCAGTACGCTGCGCCCGTCGGCCAGCCGCCGCTCGACCGGGCCGCGCGGCGTGCCGTACAGGTTGCCGGCGAACTCCGCCCACTCGAGGAACTCCCCGGCGTCGGCGAGCCGGGCGAACTCCTCCCGGGTCAGGAAGACGTAGTGCACACCCTCCTGCTCACCCGGGCGGGGGAAGCGCGTGGTCGCCGAGACGGACACCCAGACCTCCGGGTGCGCGGCGCGCAGCTGGCGGACGACCGTGGTCTTGCCGACACCGGAGGGACCCGACAGCACGACCAGCCGGCCGGTCCCGCCGGGCGCCACGGTCAGGCCTGGCCCTGGTCGCCGAACTCGCGCTCGAGCGCGGCGATCTGGTTCGTGCCCAGCCCGCGGACGCGCCGGGTCTCGGCGATCCCGATCCGTTCCATGATCTGGCGGGCCCGGACCTTGCCGACGCCGGGCATCGCCTCCAGCAGCGCCGAGACCTTCATCTTGCCGACCACGTCGTTGCTGTGACCCTCCTGGAGCACGTCGGTCAGCGACGCGCCGGAGTGCTTGAGCCGGTTCTTGACCGCAGCACGCTCGCGGCGGGCCTCCGCGGCCTTGGCCAGGGCGGCCGCGCGCTGTTCGGGGGTCAAGGGCGGTAGCGCCACGGACGTCACCTCGGGGGGTCGGGGGCGGAACGGCGGATGTGCGGAACCTAGCGACTCCCGTACGGGACCGGCAACGCGATCGGGCAACGCGATAGGGCATGGCAGGGTGGACCCATGGACCCGTGGCTCGTCCTGGTCGTCGTGCTCGTCTGGATCGGTATCGGTGTCGCCGCCGCCACCATCGGGCTGGGCCGGCGCGGCTACCGGGACCGGCACTGGCTCGTCCTCGGGGTCGTGCTCGGGCCGCTGTTCCTCCCGGTGGCCCTCGAGCGCGGGCGCCGCGACCCGGTGGAGGTGGAGCGCCGGGTCGCCCGGCACGTGCAGCCCGCCGGGCGGTCCGGCGCGACCGAGGAGGCGGCCGCGCCGGTGCTGCTGGTGGCACTGGACGGCTCGCCCGAGGCCGACGGGGCCCTGGCGACGGCCACCCGGCTGGTGGCCGGGGGTCCGGGCCGGCTGGTGCTCGTGAGCGTCGTCGGCCGGGAGGTCGCGGAGGGCGAGGACCCGGAGGGGCAGGCCCGCGCCCGGCGGATGCTCGAGGAGCGTGCCACCGGCCTCGACCGGGACGCCGAGCTCGTCATCGTGTCGGGACAGCCCGTCGACGCGTTGCTGTCCGTGGCCCGGGAGACCGGCGCGGACGCCCTCGTCATCGGCCGGCACGGCGGCGGGCTCTCCTCGCGACTCCTCGGCAGCGTCGCCACCGGGCTGGCCAGGCACTCCCCGCTGCCCGTCCTGCTCGCGCCGCCGCGCCCGGACGCCGCCGCGGGCTGACCAGTGTCAGGCGCGCAGCGCCTCGGCGCACGCGTCGCGCAGCCGGGCGGCCGCCTCGCGCAGCCCGCGGTGACCGGGGCCGTCCGCGAGCACCTCCCGAGACACCGCCGGGAGCACGAGGCGCAGCGCCGCCCCGAAGACCTCGCGGAGGTCGGCCGGGCGCGCCCCCTGGGCGCCCAGCCCCGGCGCCAGCAACGGCCCGCCGACGTCGAGGTCCTCGCCGGTCCGGCCGACGGTCGCGCCCACGACGCAGCCGACGCTGCCCAGCGGGCCGGACGCGACGCCGGCGTTGCGACGCCGGACGTGCTCGAGAACCGTCCCCGCCACGGTCGCGCCCGCGGCGGTCCGGGCCCGCTGCACCTCCGCGCCCTCCGGGTTCGAGGTCACCGCCAGCACGAACACCCCGGCACCGTGCCGCTCGGCCGTCTCCAGCAGCGGGGCGAGGGAGCCGAAGCCGAGGTACGGGGAGGCCGTGACGGCGTCGGAGAACAGCGGTGAGGAGGGGTCGGCGTACGCGTCGGCGTACGCCTGCATGGTCGAGCCGATGTCACCCCGCTTCGCGTCGGTCAGCACGAGCGCACCGGCGGCTCGGGAGTCGGCGAGGACGCGTTCGAGGACGGCGATCCCCCGCGACCCGTGCCGCTCGAAGAAGGCCGACTGCGGCTTGAGCACCGCCACCCGGTCAGCCAGCGCGTCGACGACCGTACGGCTGAAGGCCTCGAGCCCGGCCACGTCGTCGGCCAGGTCCCAGGCCCGGAGCAGCGCCGGGTGCGGGTCGATGCCGACGCAGAGCGGTCCGCGCTGCACCGTGGCCCGGCGCAGCCGCTCGCCGAACGGCGTGGTCACGCCGCGCCCTGCCGGTCCGGCGTGTCGGTGCCGACCGCGGCGGACAACGACGGCAGGCCCTCGGCCCGCAGCCGCCGTGCGAGGTCGCGGTGGACCCGGTGGGGCCACAGCGGCCCCTCGTACACGAACGCCGTGTAGGCCTGCACCAGCGTGGCGCCGGCGCGGAGCCGCTCCCAGACGTCGTCTGCGCCCGTCACGCCGCCGACCGAGACCAGGACCAGCCGATCCCCCGCGCGGGCACGCAGCAGCCGCAGCACGGCCAGCGAGCGGGCCCGCAGGACGGGCCCCGACATGCCGCCGGTCCCGATCGCCGCGAGGTCGGCCGGGGCGCTGCGCAGGCCGGCCCGTGAGGTCGTGGTGTTGGTGGCGACCACGCCGTCGAGCCCGAGCTCGAGCGCGAGGTCGGCGACCGCGACGACGTCGTCGTCGGCGAGGTCGGGCGCGATCTTGACCAGCAGCGGGACGTGCCGCCCGGCCGCCGCGTCGGCGGCGTCCCGCACCGCCAGCAGCAGCGGCCGCAGGCGGGCGACCGCCTGCAGGTCACGGAGGCCCGGGGTGTTCGGCGAGCTCACGTTGACGACGAGGTAGTCGGCGAGGGGGGCGAGCTGGCGGGCGCTGGTGACGTAGTCCTCCGTCGCGTGCTCCTCGGCGACCGCCTTGGTGCGCCCGATGTTCACGCCCACGGCGACCGGGACGTGTCCGCGGCGGCGCAGCCGCTGCCGGAGCCGCCGCCGGACCGCCGTGGCGCCGCTGTTGTTGAAGCCCATGCGGTTGACCACTGCTCGGTCGGCCGGCAGCCGGAACAGCCGAGGCCGCGGGTTGCCGGGCTGCGGCTGCGCGGTGACCGTGCCGACCTCCACGAAGGCGAAGCCGATGCCGGCGAGCGCGTCGACGCCGCGGGCGTCCTTGTCGAAGCCGGCCGCCAGGCCCAGCGGACCGGGCAGGTCCAGGCCGAGCGCCCGCACGCGCAGCACCGGGTCGCGCGGGCCCAGCCCCCAAGCCCCGAGCCTGGCCGCGCCGGGGACGGCAGCCGCCGCCCGCAGGGCGGCGAAGCCCAGCCGGTGCGCGGTCTCCGGGTCGACCCGCGTGAGCACGGTGTCGAAGAGGAGCCGGTAGGCCGCCGGCCCGGTCACGGTGCCGGGACCTGCGGGCTGCCGATCAGCTTGCCCCACTCCTGCAGCGACCGGACGCGGGTCCCTCCCCCGGCGTCCATCGCCTCGACGCCCTGGACGGCGGCCGCGAGTCCCTGGACCGTGGTGATGCACGGCACGTTGGCGGCGACGGACGCGGCGCGGATCTCGTACCCGTCCAGCCGCGGCGACCCGCCGGGCGTGGTCCCGCTGGGCGTGTTCACCACCATCGCGACCTCCCCCGCCCGGATCCGCTGGACGATGGTGGGCTCGCCGTCCGGGCCCGGCCCGGAGGAGTGCTTGCGCACGACGGTCGCGGTGACGCCGTTGCGGCGCAGCACCTCGGCGGTGCCGGCGGTGGCGAGCACCTCGAACCCCAGGTCGGAGAGCCGCTTGACCGGGAAGATCATGTGCCGCTTGTCGCGGTTGGCCAGCGACACGAAGACCCGGCCCTGCGCCGGGAGCCCCCCGTACGCCGCCGTCTGGGACTTGGCGAACGCCGTGCCGAACACCTCGTCGACGCCCATGACCTCGCCGGTCGAGCGCATCTCCGGGCCCAGCACGGTGTCGACGTACCGGCCGTCCGCGCCACGGAACCGGTTGAACGGCATGACCGCCTCCTTCACCGCGGTCGGCGCGTGCGCCGGCAGGTCGAGGCAGTCCCC
>DATHTV010000185.1:0-2321 GCA_035462845.1 Jiangellales bacterium | reverse complement strand
GGGCGTCGTACGGGCCGACCGAGGTGATCCGGCCAGCCTCGACCACGACGGTGGCCGGACGGACGACCGGCGTACCGCCGGCGTCGACCACGGCGCGGCGCGCCCGCACGGCCAGGTCGGCCGCGGGCGCGTCGGTCATGGCCCAGAGTCTGCCCCTCGGAGCAGCGTCGCGAGGGCACTGAGGTCCGCCCCGCCGAGGCCCGCGGCGAGTGCCGCGTCGACGACCTCCCGGTTGGCCGCCAGCTGGGGCATCCGAGCCCCGACCCGGTCGGCCAGGTCGGCGACCAGGCGGAGGTCCTTGGCCACGAGGTCGAGGGCGAACGCCACCGCGGCGCTCTCCGGCTCCTCGTACGCAGCGCGCTTGTAGAGCACGAACGGCGCGGCGACCGCGCTGGACGCGATGACCTCGTACGCCGCGGAGCGGGCGACGCCGGCCTTCTCGGCGAGCACGAGCGCCTCGGCCAGCGCCTCGTTCAGCGCGTGGATCATGCTGTTGACCGCGAGCTTCATGGTGGCTCCGGCCCCGAGCGCGCCGAGGTGGATCACTCGCGTGGCGAAGGCGTCCAGCACCGGCTGCGCCTGCCGGAGGGCGTCCGGGTCCCCGCCGGCCATGACCATCAGCTGCCCCGCCTCGACGGTGGAGACGCTGCCCGACACGGGGGTGTCCAGCAGCTGCGCCCCGGCCTCGGCGACCTGCGGCCCCAGCTCCTGGACCGTGGCCGGGTCCACCGTGCTGGTGTCGGCCACCACCCCGCCCGGCCGCAGCCCGGCGAGCAGCCCGTCCGGACCGCCGTACGCGGCCCGCAGCGCCTCGTCGTCGGCGAGCGAGACCAGGACCACCTCGGCGACCGCGGCCGCCTCGCGCGCGGAGGTGGCGACGCGGAGCCCGTGCCGAGCCGCGACCGCCTCCGCGCGCGACCGGGTGCGGTTCTGCGCGACCACGTCGTGGCCCGCGGCGGCGAGCCGGCCGGCCATGGCCGCACCCATCCGGCCGGTCCCGACGACGGCGACCCTCATGTCAGCAGCCAGCCGCCGTCCACGTACAGCTGGACGCCGTTCACACTGCGGTTGAGGAGCAGGAACTCCACCGCGCCGACGATGTCGGCCATCGTGGCCAGCCGCCCGGTGGGGGTGCGGGACCGGTAGCCCTCCAGCACCTCCGGTGGCTTGCCGGCCCAGAAGGGGCTGTCCCCGACGATGCCCGGGTGCAGCGCGTTCACCCTGATCGGGGCAAGCTCGGTCGCCATCGCGTTGACCATGCCGACGACTCCCCCGTTGACCGTGGAGACCGTCGTGGACCCCGGGTACGGCCGGTCCTTGGCCCGGCCGCCGAAGACCACCACCGCGGAGTCCTCGTGCATCAACGGCAGCAGCGCGTGCACCGTCTCGGTGTAGGCGACCAGCTTGATCGTGGCCAGCCGGACGGCCCGGTCCACGTCGTAGTCGTGGACGCTGTTGGCGTCGCGGTCGATCGCGGCCAGGACGAGGTGGTCGACTCGGTCCAGCCCGGCCAGGGCGCCGGCGATCGCGTGCGGCTCGGCCAGGTCGAGGCCCCTCCCGTGGACGCCCTCCCCGATCGACGCGGCGATGCCGGCGGCGGTGCCGGCGTCCCGCCCGGTGAGGACCACCGTGTCGCCCTGCTGGTGCCGGTGCCGGGCGACCTCGAGCCCCAGCCCGCTCGTGCCGCCGACGACGACGGTCGTGGTCATGCGCTGCTCCCTCGGGTCAGGCGGTCACGCAGGTGGTCCCAGTCGCGGGCGAAGCGGTAGGCGTGCCGGGCGGGCGGCTGCGGCGCCTGCGTCTCCAGCCAGCGCACCGGGCCGTCGCCGGCGTTGCGGAAGCCGTGGACGCAGCCCGCCCCGGCCCACGCCACGTCGCCGGTCTCCAGCAGATAGGTCGAGCCGTCGAAGGTCGCCTCGGTCCGGCCCTCGAGGATCAGGTAGGTCTCCTCGAACGGATGGTCGTGGCCACCGATCACCCCCACCTCGGGTTCGTACTGGACCATGAACATCGTCGAGAGCACCGCGCCCAGGTCGGAGTCGACCATCATCTTGACGCTGATCCCGCTGTAGACCAGGAGCGCGGTCCGCATGCTCGCGGAGACCGCCAGGTGGCTCTGCCCCTGCCGCGCCGGGTCCATGTGCTCGGGGGCGATGTGCCCGTACCGGCGGGTGCGGGGGTCGCGGACGTCGGGTGGGGACGGGTCCGTCTCGGCGAGCCCGGACACCAGGAACGTGTCCGAGTCGTGCTCCGGGCGCGGCGTCGGCGCCGACATCCGCGCCCAGCTCACCTCGGCGCCGCCGACGTTGCGCAGCGAGTGC
>DATHTV010000184.1:0-28437 GCA_035462845.1 Jiangellales bacterium | reverse complement strand
CGTCGGGGGCCTGGAAGACGATGCCGACGCGCCGACGCACCTCGCGCAGGCTCGTCCGATCGCCGGGCCGGACCGGCAGCCCGGCCACCTCCACGCGACCGAGCCCGCCGCCGAGGATCCCGTTGAGGTGCAGGACGAGGGTGGTCTTGCCGGCGCCGTTGGGGCCGAGCAGCGCCACCCGCTCGCCGCGCTCCACCGTCAGGTCCACCCCGAACAGGGCCTGCCGGCCGTCCGGGTAGGCGTAGGCGAGCCCGTGCACGGCGAGCGACGGCGATGTCGAAGTCGAGGGCGAGGTCGAGGTCATGCGAGCACCCGGGCGGTGACGGCCACGGCGAGAGCGGCGACGGGCAGGACCGCGGCCGCTCGCCAGGCGGTCACCGGGGTCGCCGCCTGGTCGAGCGCCGGCAGCGACCCGGCGTACCCCCGGGACAGCATGGCCACGTGCACGCGCTCGCCACGCTCGTACGAGCGGATGAACAGCGCCCCCGCGCCCTGGGCGACCACCCGCAGGTGCCCCAGGTGGCGGGCCTGGAAGCCGCGCGACTCACGGGCGACCCGCATCCTCCGCATCTCGTCACCGACCACGTCGGCGTAGCGGACCATGAACGAGGCGATCTCGACCAGGAGGGGCGGGACACGCAGCCGCTGCAGTCCGACCAGCAGGGTGCGCGGCTCCGTGGTCGCGGCGAGCAGGATCGAGGCGACGACACCCAGCGTGCCCTTCGCGAGCAGGTTCCAGGCGGCCCAGAGACCCGGCTCGGAGAGGGACAGCCCGAGCACCTGGACCTGGGCGCCGGTGGAGACCACCGGCAGGAGCAGGGCGAAGACCACGAAGGGAAGCTCGACCACCATGCGCGGGAGGACGAACGCCGCGGGCACCCGGGCGAGCGCCGCGACGGCCGCGAGCATCAGCCCGTACGCGACGAACGCCCACACCTGCTCGCGCGGCGTGGCGACCACGACGAGCAGGAAGCCGACGAGCGCGACCAGCTTCACGTGCGCCGGCAGCCGGTGCACGGGTGTCTGCCCGGTCCGGTACACGGCTCAGGCCGGCTGCCGGTCGTGGTCGCCGACGGTGCGGCCGGGGTCCGAGCCGGCCGGGCGCCGTCGGTGCGCGGCGAACCACGCGACGCCCCAGCCCAGGAGCACCGTGACCAGCACGCCCAGCAGCCCGGCGACGCCGACGGGGACGCCGCCCACCTCGCCGTAGTCGGCCAGCGGGAGCGTACCGAGCGCGTGCTCGCGTGCGGTGTCCAGGAATCCCTGGTCCTCCGCGACGTACTCCAGGCCGTCAGGGCTGCCCGAGGCGAAGAAGCTGGCCGCGCCGGCGAGGAGCAGGGCCACCGCCAGCCCGCCCGCGAGCATCCCGCCGGGGCGGCGACGGCCCGCGGAGGCGGTCGCCGCGGCGGGGGACCCGGCGCGGACGGTCCCGTCCGCGTCCCGCAGCTCGAGGGCGGGCCGCAGGCCCCGGGCGGCGTACACCAGGTCGGGGCGTACGGCGACCACGGCGCTGACCGTCAGGGCGGTGATCACGGCCTCGCCGATGCCGATCACCACGTGCCAGCCGAGCATCGTCGCGAGCAGCGTCCGCAGCGGGAGGTCGGCTGCGCCACCCAGGGCGTAGAGCGCCACGAAGACCAGCGCCGCGGCCGGCACGGACAGCAGGGCTCCGGCGAACGAGGCGGGGACCACCGAGGCCGGTCGCCGCGGCAGCACCGCGAGAACCATGCGGGTCACTCCCCAGCCGACGGCCACCGTGACGACGCCGAGGAGCACGACGTTGGTGCCCAGCGCGGTGAGGCCGCCGTCGGCGAAGAGCAGCGCCTGGACCGTGAGGACCACGGACAGGCACAGCACCGCCGTCCAGGGCCCGACCAGCACGGCGGCCAGCGCCCCGCCCATGAGGTGGCCGCTCGTGCCCACCCCGACGGGGAAGTTGAGCATCTGCACGGCGAACACGAAGGCCGCCGTCAGGCCGGCGAGCGGCGCGGTCCGCTCGTCGAGCTCCGCCCGGGCCCGGCGCAGGCACACCGCGACGGCTGCCGCGGCCACGGTCGCGGTCGCGACGGAGGTGGGGGCGTCCAAGAAGCCGTCGGGCACGTGCACAGTCGCCACGATGGACTAGTTGCACATGATGTGCAACAAGGCTTCCCGAGAGGGCCCGGGCCACGGTGCCGTGCAGGTGATCCGCGTCGTACGGTGTGGCGCGTGACCGACGCGCGCCTCGCTCCCGGAGACCCCGCCCCCGACTTCACCCTGCCCGATGCCGACGGGAACCCCGTCTCCCTCTCGGACTACCGGGGCCGCTCCACGATCGTCTACTTCTACCCGGCGGCCAGCACTCCCGGCTGCACCACGGAGGCCTGTGACTTCCGGGACAGCCTGGCGTCGCTCCAGGGCGCCGGCTACGCCGTCCTCGGCGTCTCCCCCGACGCCCCGGCCAAGCTCGTCGCGTTCCGCGAGGAGCAGGGCCTCACCTTCCCGCTGCTGTCCGACCCGGACAAGGAGGTGCTGACCGCCTGGGGCGCCTACGGGGAGAAGTCGATGTACGGCCGGACGGTCACCGGGGTGATCCGCTCGACCGTCGTCGTCGGCCCGGACGGCACGGTCCAGAAGGCGATGTACAACGTCAAGGCGTCCGGGCACGTGGCCAAGCTCCGCAGGGAGCTCGGCCTGGACTGAGCCGGCTGTGGCACAGTGACGTCCGCGCGGGAGTGGCGGAACTGGTAGACGCCCAGGATTTAGGTTCCTGTGCCCTCGGGCGTGCGGGTTCGAGTCCCGCCTCCCGCACCGGGTCCGTTCTAGCGGACGAGTCGCAGCACGAAGGGCAGCCGCACCGGCTGCCCGATCCCGGCCGCCAGGGCGGTGACGAGGACGGCGACCGGCCAGGCCAGCGCCAGCGGTATCCAGAGCAGGGCGGCCAACCCCAGCGTGAACACGGTGGCCACCACGAGCAGCACGTTGAGCACGATGAAGCTGATCTGCACGTTGAGCGCCTCGACCGCCTGCTCCCGCACGTACGCCGACCGGCTGCCGGCACCGATGAGGACCAGCAGCGGCCCGAAGACGCTGAGCAACAGGCCCAGGCCGTGCGCGACGGCCGCCCAGCCACGCTCGGCACCGGTGCGCGGCACCGCCGTCCACGCGGGCCGTACGGCGACCGGCCGGGGCGGGGCCACGGGGGCCGAGGGCAGCGGCGGCTGGCGCCGGCCCGACCACGGGGCGGGCGGGTAGAGGCCGTCGAGGCAGGCGCCCAGGTCGGCCCGGGTGGTCGCGGTGAGCGCCCGTCCGAGCCGGTCGTCGAGCTCGGCCCGGGCCAGCCGGCCCTCGGCGTACGCGGCGGACAGGCGCTCGGCGACGGCGTCCCGGTCCCGGTCGGAGACCCGCCACGAGGCGGGCGGCGGGCTGGCGGTGGGCTGGCTCACGGGTGTCTCCTCGGGTGTGCTCGGGTCATGGTGCCAGCCTCGTCCGCGGCAGGTCCCCGGGGTATCGGGGATGACCCTGAGCGGGCCCCTGACCTGTGGATCAGGACCCTGCGGGTCGTGCCGTGACCAGCCGCGCGACGTGCGGGACCAGGGCGCGGAAGGCACGGCCCCGGTGGCTGATCGCGTCCTTGTCCTCCGGCGCCATCTCGGCAGTGGTCCGCGTCTCGCCCAGCGGTTGCAGGACCGGGTCGTAGCCGAAGCCGCCCGATCCCCGCGGCTCGCGGGTGAGCTCACCCTCCAGCCGGCCCTCCTCGACCACCTCGGCGCCGTTCGGCGTCACCAGGGCCGCCGCGCAGGCGAAGTGCGCCCCCCGGCGGCCGTCGGGGACGTCCGCGACCTGCGCGAGGAGGAGGTCGAGGTTGGCCCGGTCGTCCCCGTGCCGGCCGGCCCAGCGGGCCGAGAACACGCCCGGCATGCCCGCGAGCGCGTCGACGCAGAGGCCGGAGTCGTCCGCGACGGCCGGCAGCCCGGTCGCCGCGGCGACGGCGCGGGCCTTGAGCAGGGCGTTCTCGGCGAAGGTCAGGCCCGTCTCGGCGACGTCCGGCACGCCGGGGAAGTCGTCGACTGGGTGCAGGTCGACGTCCACCCCGGCGGCGGCCAGGATCCGGGACAGCTCGGCGACCTTGCGCCGGTTGCGGGTGGCGAGCACGAGCCGGGGACCGCCGGTGCTCGGGCTCATGACCCGAGCGCGGCCCGCTGGAGGGTGGTGAGCTCGGCACAGCCGCGCTCGGCCAGCGCCAGCAGGGCGTCCAGCTCGGCCCGGTCGAAGGGTGCGCCCTCGGCCGTGCCCTGGACCTCGACGAAGCGCCCGTCACCGGTCATCACGACGTTCATGTCCGTGCCCGCCGAGACGTCCTCGGTGTAGCAGAGGTCGAGCATCGCCTCGCCGTCGACCACGCCCACGCTCACGGCGGCCACCGAGCCGGTGAGCGCGGCGTCCGACGCGAGCTGGCCCCGGTCCCGCAGCCAGTCGACGGCGTCCGCCAGCGCCACGTAGGCCCCGGTGACGGCCGCGGTGCGGGTGCCCCCGTCGGCCTGGAGCACGTCGCAGTCGAGCACCACGGTGTTCTCCCCCAGGGCCGCGTAGTCGACCACCGCGCGCAGCGAGCGCCCCACCAGCCGGGAGATCTCGTGCGTCCGCCCGCCGATGCGCCCGCGGACGGACTCGCGGTCGCTGCGGGTGTTGGTCGAGCGCGGGAGCATGGCGTACTCGGCGGTCACCCAGCCCAGGCCGGAGCCCTTGCGCCACCGCGGCACGCCCTCGGTGACCGAGGCGGCGCACAGGACGCGCGTGCCGCCGAACTCCACCAGGACCGACCCCTCGGCGTGGTCGAGCCAGCCCCGGGTGAGGCGGACCGGGCGGAGCTGGTCGGGGGCGCGGCCGTCGGTGCGGGTCATGCGCGGCAGGCTATCCGCCGGTGCCGACAGCCCTCGCCAGACAACTCACGGTCGAGCCCACTCGCCGGTCAGAGGTCGACGACGAGCCCGGGCTCGGCCAGGTGCAGCTCGCCGTCGTAGACCTCGCGCGCCTCGGCGAGCGCGACCTGCCCGTCGCCCCACGGCGGGACGTGGGTCAGCACCAGCCGTGGCACCCCGGCCGCGGCGGCGTGCTCCCCCGCCTCGCGCCCGGTGAGGTGCAGGCCGGGGGGGTTGGCCCCGCCCTCGACGAAGGACGCCTCGCAGACCAGCAGGTCAGCGCCACGCGCCAGCTCGACCAGCGCCTCGCACGGCCCGGTGTCGCCGGAGTAGACCACGCTGCGCCCGGCGTGCTCGACCCGCAGCGCGTAGGCCTCGACGGGGTGCACGACGCGTACCGCGGTGATCGTGAGCGGTCCGACGGCGTACGGGCCCGGCCGGTGCTCGTGGAAGTCGAACTCGCTGTTCATGCCGGGCTGCTCCGGCAGGTCGTACGCGCGGGCGAGGCGTGCGCCCGACCCCCGCGGCCCGTACACGGGCAGCTGGGGCGCGGGGCCCTCCGGGCGGTACTTGCGCGCCACGTAGTAGGAGCAGAGGTCCAGGCAGTGGTCGGCGTGCAGGTGCGACAGCAGCACGGCGTCGACGCTGTAGATGTCGGTGTGCCGTTGGAGCGCCCCCAGCGCGCCGTTGCCGAGGTCCAGCACGATGCGCGTGCCGCCCGCCTCGACGAGATAGCAGGAGGCCGGCGAACTCGGCCCCGGGAAGGAGCCCGAGCACCCGACGACGGTGATCTGCACGGCCGCCCTCAGACCCCGGCCCGGGCCGCGTCGACGGAGGCCACCTCGGGCCCGAGGAAGCGACGGCCCAGCTCGAGGAACGGCTGGGTGTCCCCGGTCGCCCGGAAGAGGTGCCGCGGCGGTGGCAGCTCGTCGGCGCGCATCAGCCCGTGGGCGGCGAGCACGCGGTAGACGTCCTTGGCCGTCTCCTCGGCGCTGCTGACGAGCGTCACGGCGTCCCCCATCACGTACGAGATGACGCCGGTCAGCAGGGGGTAGTGCGTGCAGCCGAGGACCAGCGTGTCGACGCCCTCGGCGCGGACCGGCTCGAGGTAGTCGCGGGCGACGTCCTCGAGCTCGGCGCCGTGGGTCACCCCCCGCTCGACGAACTCGACGAAGCGCGGTCAGGCGGCGGTGGTGATGGCCAGGTGCGGCGCGGCGGCGAAGGAGTCCTCGTAGGCCCGGCTCTCGACGGTCGCCCGTGTGCCGATGACACCCACCCGGCCGTTGCGGGTGGCCGCCACGGCCCGGCGGACGGCCGGCTGGATCACCTCCACGACGGGGACGTCGTAGCGCTCCCGGGCGTCGCGCAGCACGGCGCTGCTGGCGCTGTTGCAGGCGATGACGAGCGCCTTGACACCCTCGGCGACCAACTGGTCCATCACGTCGAGGGCGAAGGCCCGGACCTCCGCGATGGGGCGGGGCCCGTACGGGCCGCGGGCGGTGTCGCCGACGTACAGGACCGGCTCGTGGGGTAGCTGGTCCAGGACGGCGCGCGCGACGGTCAGCCCGCCGACGCCGCTGTCGAAGATGCCGATCGGCGCGTCCGCCACGCAGGAGAGGTTACGTCGTAGGTCGGACCGATCCGTCCCTCGACACCGCGGAACGTGCCCACCGCCACACCGGCGTGGAGGCGGGCGTGTCGTCTCTCGATCAACGCTCGGGCGGGCAGGCGGTGACGCGCTCAGGCCCAGAGCTGGCCGTCCAGCCGGTCCTCGGCCTCGTCGAGCGTGCCCTCGTACGCACCGGTGGACAGGTACTTCCAGCCGCCGTCGCAGACGACGAACGCGATGTCCGCCCGCTCACCCGCGCGCACCGCCCGCCGGGCCACGCCGAGCGCGGCGTGCAGGATCGCGCCGGTGGAGATGCCGGCGAAGATGCCTTCCTGCTCGAGCAGCTCACGCACCCGCCGGACCGCGTCCCGGGGCCCGACCGAGTAGCGCGTGGTCAGCACCGACTCGTCGTAGAGCTCCGGCACGAAGCCTTCGTCGAGGTTGCGGAGCCCGTACACCAGCTCGCCGTACCGCGGCTCCGCGGCGACGATCTGCACGCCCGGGACCTTCTCGCGCAGGTACCGGCCCACGCCCATGAGCGTGCCGGTGGTCCCCAGGCCGGCCACGAAGTGCGTCACCGACGGCAGGTCCTCGAGGATCTCCGGGCCGGTGGTCAGGTAGTGCGCCTCGGCGTTGGCCGGGTTGCCGTACTGGTAGAGCATCACCCAGTCGGGGTGCTCGGCTGCCATCGCCTTGGCGACCCGGACGGCCTCGTTCGAGCCGCCCGCCGCGGGCGAGTAGACGATCTCGGCCCCCCACATCGACAGCAGCTGGCGCCGCTCGACCGAGGTGTTCTCCGGCATCACGCACACCAGCCGGTACCCGCGCAGCCGGGCGGCCATCGCCAGCGAGATCCCGGTGTTGCCGGACGTCGGCTCCAGGATCGTGTCCCCGGGGCGCAGCCGGCCGGCCGCCTCGGCGGCAAGCACCATCTGCAGCGCCGCCCGGTCCTTCACCGACCCGGTCGGGTTGCGGTCCTCGAGCTTGGCCCACAGCCGTACGTCGGGCGAGGGCGACAGCCGCGGGAGGCCGACGAGCGGGGTGCGCCCGACGGAGTCCAGCAGCGAGTCGAAACGCACGTGCCGCTCAGGCTCCCCCGGCCACGGCCGGCAGCACGGTCACCGAGTCGCCGTCGCTGAGCTCGGTGCCCATCCCGCCGAGGAACCGGACGTCCTCGTCGTTGAGGTAGACGTTCACGAACCGGCGCAGCTTCCCGTTCTCGACCAGCCGATCGCGCAGCCCGGGGTGGCGCGACTCCAGGTCGTCGATCAGCCTGGCCAGCGTCTCCCCCTGGGCGGGCACGGCCTTCGCCCCACCGGTGTAGGTGCGCAGGATCGTCGGGATGCGGACCTCGATGGCCATCCGGGTGCTCCAGGTGTTCGTTCGGTCGTCTCAACGGGTTCCTCCGGGGAACGGAGCCGGCCCCGGCCTCATTCCCCGGGCTCGAGGACCCGGACCTCCTCCTCGCTGACCTCGCCGTCGACGATCCGGTACGAGCGGACCTCGACGTCGTCGTCGGCACGGGTCGACACGAGCAGGTAGTGGGCGCCGGGCTCCTGGGCGAGCGAGATGTCGGTGCGCGACGGGTAGGCCTCGGTGGCGGTGTGGGAGTGGTAGATGACGACCGCCTCCTCGTCCCGGTCGTCCATCTCCCGCCACACCCGCAGCTGCTCCATCGAGTCGAAGCGGTAGAAGGTCGGCGACCGCTCGGCGTTCGTCATCTCGACCACGCGCTCGGCCCGGTCCGACCCGACGGGGCCGGCGACGATCCCGCACGCCTCGTCCGGGTGGTCGCGGCGGGCGTGGGCGATGATCGCGTCGAGCAGGTCGCGGCGCAGCTCCAGCACGGGACCAGAGGGTACGGGGGTCAGCGCAGGCCCGCGGACAGCGCCCGGACCAGCGTCTCCTGGACGAACCCCAGCCACTCGTACACGTGGTGGACGTAGGCGCGGGGGTCGTCGTCGTCGAGCGCCTCCCACCGCTCCTCGTCGCCCTCCTCCACGCCCAGCCGGGTGCCGAGCGCGAGCCGGAGGTCGGTGAGGGTGCGCAGCCAGGCGGTGGCCTGGTCGCCGTCGAGCCGGACCTCGTGCTTCTCCGGACGCGTTCCCCCCTCGTCAGGGGAGGCGAGGGAGGCGAGGACGGTCGCCGCGGCGGCCGACTTGGCGTCGCGCAGCCCGCGCTCGGTGTAACGGCGGAACTCCGCCGCCTCGTCGTCGTCGGCGTACGCGTCGGGGAAGAGCCGCAGGAGTACGGGGTCGGTGGGCCGGTCGGGGTCGTCGCCCAGCGACAGCGCGGCGGCGAGCGGGTCGTCGGTGGCGACCGCCGCGGGTTGCGCGTCCTGGACGAGCTCGAGGAGCTGGCCGAGCAGCGACCGCAGCAGCTCGACCTCGACGGTGTGGAAGGTGGCGGTGACGCCACCGCCGCGGGCCCGCCGGAACGCCGTGCTCAGGGCTCAGTCCCCCGACTTCTGCAGCGTGGCCCAGAGCCCGTAGCCGTGCATGGCCTCCACGTCGCGCTCCATCTCCTCGCGGCTGCCCGACGACACGACTGCCTTGCCCTTGTGGTGCACGTCCATCATCAGCTTCTCCGCCTTGGCCTTGCTGTAGCCGAAGTGCGTCATGAAGACGAACGTCACGTACGACATCAAGTTGACCGGATCGTTCCAGACGATCGTGATCCAGGGGGTGTCCGGGCGGACCACGTCGTCCGTCTCGGGGCGCTCGACCTCGACCGGGGCGGTGGACACGGCGCCCATGCTCTCACCCGTGACTACGCTCGCCCCGTGACCGGGTCCACGGCGCTGCTCACCGACCACTACGAGCTGACCATGCTGCAGGCGGCGCTCGAGGGCGGCACCGCCGGGCGCCGGTCGGTGTTCGAGGTGTTCACCCGCCGGTTGCCCGAGGGGCGTCGGTACGGCGTGGTCGCGGGGACCGGGCGGCTGCTCGACGGCATCGAGCGCTTCCGCTTCGACGACGACGTCCTCGCTGACCTGGAGCGGCGCGCCGTGGTCGACGCCGCCACCCTGGAGTGGCTGGCCTCGTTCCGTTTCGCCGGGGACGTGTGGGGCTACGGCGAGGGCGAGTGCTTCTTCCCGTACTCGCCGCTGGTCGTCGTCGAGGGGACGTTCGCCGAGGCGGTGCTGCTCGAGACCCTCGTCCTGTCCGTGCTCAACCACGACTGCGCGGTCGCGTCGGCCGCGTCGCGGATGACCTGCGCCGCCGGCGACCGGCCGTGCATCGAGATGGGTTCCCGCCGTACGCACGAGCAGGCGGCGGTCGCCGCGGCCCGAGCCGCGTACGGCGCGGGATTCGCCACCACGAGCAACCTCGAGGCGGGTCGCAGGTATGGCATCCCGACCGCGGGCACCAGCGCGCACTCGTTCACCCTGCTGCACGACAGCGAGCGGGACGCGTTCGCCGCCCAGGTGGCGTCGCTGGGCAAGGCCACCACGCTGCTCGTCGACACCTACGACGTGGCCGAGGCGGTGCGGTCCGCCGTCGACGTCGCCGGCACCTCGCTCGGGGCGGTGCGCCTGGACTCCGGCGACCTGCTCGTCCAGGCGGGCGAGGTCCGCGCGCAGCTCGACGAGCTGGGGGCGCGGGACACCCGCATCGTGGTCACCAGCGACCTCGACGAGCACGCCATCGCCGCACTGGCAGCGGCACCTGTCGACGCGTACGGCGTGGGCACGTCGCTGGTCACGGGGTCGGGCGCGCCCACGGCGGGCCTCGTCTACAAGCTGGTGGCGCGATCGGACGGGGTGGGCGGTGAGCTGGTGTCGGTCGAGAAGCGCAGCAAGGACAAGGGAAGTCGAGGCGGGCGCAAGTACGCCCTGCGCCGGCGCTCCCCCGGAGGTACCGCCCAGGCCGAGGTCGTCGGGGTCGGGCGCCCGCCGACCGACGACGGCGACGACCGGCCGCTGCTCGTCCCGCTGGTCCGCGACGGCGAGATCGTCGGCCGTGAACCGCTGACCGCCGCCCGCGAGCGGCACGCCGCCGCCCGGGCCGAGCTGCCCCGTACCGCGCTCCGGCTCTCCCGGGGGGAGCCGGCGATCCCGACCGTCTACGAGGAAGGACTCCTGCCGTGAGCACCGCGCTCGTCGTCGTCGACGTCCAGAACGACTTCTGCGAGGGGGGGAGCCTCGCCGTGCACGGCGGCGCGGAGGTGGCCTTCCGCATCGCCGAGGTCCTGCACCGCTGGTCCCTCGCCGACCCGGAGGACCGCGAGTACGACTACCTCGTCGCCACGCGCGACCACCACGTCGACCCCGGGGCGCACTTCAGCGACGACCCCGACTTCGTCGACTCCTGGCCGCCGCACTGCGTCGCCGGCACCGACGGCTCGAGCTTCCACCCCAACCTCGACCCCCAGCCGTTCCACGCCGTCTTCACCAAGGGCGAGTACGCGGCCGCGTACTCGGGCTTCGAGGGGGTCGACGGCGAGGGGACCGCCCTCGCCGACTGGCTGCGCAGGCACGGGGTCGACACGGTGGAGATCGCCGGTCTCACCACCGACTACTGCGTCCGGGCGACGGCCCTCGATGCGAGCCGGGAAGGCCTCGCCACCACCGTCCTGCTCGGCCTCACGGCAGGCGTCTCGCCGGGCACCACCGAGCGGGCGGTCGCCGAGATGCGGTCCGCCGGCGTCGAGCTGCGCGGCGAGCCGGTCACCCTCGGCTGAGGATCAGCTGGTCGGTCCGCGACCGCTCCAGGTCCACGCGTACGCGCCGTCGTCGCAGGCCGTCCCGCCCTCGCCGAGCTCCAGCGGGCGGAAGGTGTCCACCATGACCGCGAGCTCGTCGAAGTACTCCTTGCCGAGGGAGGCCTCGATCGCCGCCGCCTGCGGGCCGTGCGAGTGGCCGCCCGGGTGCACCGACACCGAGCCCTGGCCGATGCCCGAGCCCTTCCGCGCCTCGTAGTCGCCGCCGCAGTAGAACATGATCTCGTCGCTGTCCACGTTGGAGTGGTAGTACGGCACCGGCACCGCCAGCGGGTGGTAGTCGACCTTGCGCGGCACGAAGTTGCAGATCACGAAGTTCCAGCCCTCGAAGACCTGGTGCACGGGCGGCGGCTGGTGCACGCGCCCGGTGATGGGCTCGAAGTCGGAGACGTTGAACGTGTACGGGTAGAGGCAGCCGTCCCAGCCGACCACGTCGAAGGGGTGGGTCGGGTAGACGACGACCGAGCCGACGACGCCGGACGGGCCGTGCCCGCGGTGCTTGGTCCACACCTCGACGTCGGTGCCGTCGACGACGTACGGCTCGCTCGGCCCGTGCAGGTCGCGCTCGCAGTACGGCGCGTGCTCGAGCAGCTGGCCGTACCTGCTCAGGTACCGCTTCGGGGGCGTGATGTGCGAGTTGGACTCGATGACGTACGTCCGGAGCGGGCCGTCTCCGGTCGGGATCCAGCGGTGGACGGTCGCCCGCGGGACGATCACGTAGTCGCCCTGCCGCGCCTGGAGCACCCCGAACATGGTCTCGACGGTCGCCTCGCCGGCCTCGACGTACACGCACTCGTCGCCGATGGCGTTGCGGTAGTACGGCGAGGTCTCCCCGGACACGGCGTAGGAGATCCGGACGTCGGCGTTGCCGAGCACGAGACGGCGGCCGGTGACGACGTCGACGGCTTTCCACTCCTCGCCCGGGAAGAGGTCGTGCAGCTTGAGGTGGCGCGGCTTGAGCGGGTGGTTGGCGGCCGTCGAGAGGTCCGGCAGGTCCCAGACCCGCGCGTCCACGATCGCCGACGGCACCCCGCGGTGGTAGAGCAGCGAGGAGTCCGACGAGAAGCCCTCCTCACCCATCAGCTCCTCGAAGTAGAGGCCGCCGTCCGGGCGGCGGAACTGCGTGTGCCGCTTCGGGGGGATCTCGCCGACCGACCGGTAGTACGCCATCCCTGCACGCCCTCCTCGTCACGTCCGCTTTCCGGACGCTCACGTCCGTATACCAGCACCATGCCGGGGCGGTCCAGCGGTGTCAACCGACTAGGGTCGTCGCCGTGACTTCCGCGGATGCCCCGGTCCCCGGGTCCCGAGGAGGGCCTCCGGCTCTTCTCCAGGACCTGCTCGACGACGCCGCGATCTTCCCGCCCGGGAACGCCCCGTTGGCCCAGGCGGTCCCGGCGCACGCGGCGCACGTCAGCGCGTGGTACGCCGACCTGGTCGGGCCGTTCGTCTGCTCGGGCGGCCGGCTCCCCGACCTGCTCGACGCCCTCGACGGTGCGCCCGAGGTCGCCGCGCTGGACGTCGCGGTGGTCCTGGACCAGGGCACCGGGTCGCTGCACGAGGTCGCCGGCCTGGTGGCCGACGACACCAGGCTGATGCTGGCCGGCGTCGAGCTGCCGCTCCGGGGTGAGCCGCTCGCGGACGCGGCGCGGCGCGCGCTGACCGCCGTGGACGGTGTGCTCGGGGGGCCCGACGACCGGCGACCGGTGTCCGTCGAGCTGCCGTGGCTGCCCGGCTGGCGGGACGCCCTCGAGCTCGTCGCGGAGGCGGGCCACCGGGCCAAGCTGCGGACCGGCGGGCCGACCGCCGACGAGCACCCCAGCGAGCTGGCCCTGGCCGAGCGCATCCTGGCGTGTCTCGACCTCGACGTGCCGTTCAAGCTCACCGCCGGCCTGCACCACGCCGTCCGGCGGACCGAGCGTGGCTCCGGCCTCGAGCAGCACGGCTTCCTCAACGTGATGCTGGCCCTGGAGGCCGCCCTCGACGGCGCGGGCGCCGACGACGTCGCCGGCGTGCTCGCCGACCGGGACGGTCCCGGCCTGGCCGACCGGGCCCGCGGTCTCGACGAGGCGACGGCGCGCCGGATCCGCCGCCGGTTCGTGTCGTTCGGCACCTGCAGCATCACCGAGCCGGTCGTTGACCTGGTCGGCCTCGGCCTGCTCGTGCCTCCGGCCACCTCCGCCGACGAGGGGTCGGAGTGACTGCCTCGACCTGGGTACGGGTGCCCGAGAGCTCGCCGTTCACCGTCCACACCCTCCCGTACGGGGTCTTCAGCGCCGGCGGCGACGAGCGTCGCGTCGGGGTCGCGATCGGGAACTCCGTGCTGGACCTGGCCGCGCTCGCCACCGAGGACGGCGTCGACGGTGCAGGGACCTTCCGGCGCCCGGCGCTCAACGACTTCATGGCCCTGGGGCCGCCGGCCTGGTCGGCGGTCCGGGAGTGGGTCAGCGGGCTGGTGACCGACGAGGCCCAGCGCGCGCGGGTCGAGCCGCACCTGCACCGGCTGGCCGACGTGCGGCTGCACCTGCCGTTCGACGTGGCGGACTACGTCGACTTCTACGCGTCGCAGCACCACGCCGAGAACGTCGGCAAGATCTTCCGCCCCGACTCCCCCGCCCTGCCCACCGCATGGCGGCACCTGCCGATCGGGTACCACGGCCGGGCGGGCACCGTCGTCGTCTCCGGAACCGACGTCGTACGACCCTGCGGGCTGCGACGTGGGCCGGGCGAGGACCGCCCCTGGTACGGGCCGTCGCGGCGGCTCGACGTCGAGGCCGAGGTGGGCTTCGTCGTGGGCGTGCCGACCGCGCTGGGTGACACGGTGCCGACGGAGCGGTTCGCCGACCACGTCTTCGGGGTCGTGCTGGTCAACGACTGGTCGGCCCGGGACGTGCAGGCGTTCGAGTACGTGCCGCTGGGACCTTTCCTCGGCAAGTCCTTCGCCACGTCGGTGTCGTCGTGGGTGGTGCCGCTCGCCGCGCTCGAGCACGCCCGGGTGCAGCCGCCCGCCCGGGACCCCGAGCCCGCCCCGTACCTGCGGGACGTCCCGGGCGAGCCGTGGGGACTGGACCTGCGGCTCGAGGTCTCGTGGAACGGCACGGTGGTCTCGCACCCGCCGTTCGCCACGATGTACTGGACCGCCGCCCAGCAGCTGGCGCACCTGACCGCCAACGGCGCGTCGCTGCGGACCGGTGACCTGTTCGCCAGCGGGACCGTCAGCGGGGCGGACGTCGACCAGCGCGGGTCCTTCCTCGAGCTGTCCTGGAACGGCACCGAGCCGGTCACGCTGGTCGACGGCTCCGAGCGAACGTTCCTCGAGGACGGCGACCAGGTCACGATCTCCGGCTGGGCGCCCGGCCCCGGCGGTGGCCGGGTCGGGCTGGGTGCGGTCAGCGGGCGGATCGTCCCCGCGACGGTGTCTGACCGGCCCTCCGCCTGACCGGCGCGCGTGCGGGCCGGGCTGCCGCGACGCAGGATGGGGGCATGTCCCGCTTCCGGCTCACCGTGCTGGCCGGTGCGCTGCTGAGCGTGCTGGCCGCCGGCTGCTCCTCGGCCGAGCCGGACGCCGGGGCGGCCCCAGCCACGTCACCGGCGACGACTGACGCGGCACCTGACCCCGGGACCCCCACGGCAACCGCGACCCCCACGCCCCAGCCGACACCGGAACCTCCGCCGCCGCACCCCGTCTCGATGGCGGCGCTCATGTCCGCCTCGTACGACGGCGGCGACCTCCAGCTCGGCGAGGTGCTGGGCCGGACGGACGCGTACACCCGGTACTTCGTCACGTACCGGAGCAGCGGCCTGCGCATCTCCGGCGTGATGAACGTGCCGAACGGCGACGGGCCGTTCCCCGTCCTGATCCTCAACCATGGCTACATCGACCCGGCTGTCTACACCAACGGCCGGGGTATGCGTCGCGAGCAGGACTACCTGGCCCGGGCGGGGTACGTGGTGCTGCACATCGACTACCGCAACCACGCGCAGTCCGACGACGACCCGGCCAACGACCTGCGGCTGCGCCTGGGCTACGCGGAGGACGCGGTGAACGCCGTGCTGGCCGTCAAGTCCTCGGGGCTGCCCGCCCTGGACGGCGAGCGGGTCGGGATGCTCGGTCGCTCGATGGGCGGCGGTGTCACCTACCAGGCGCTGGTCGCGCAGCCCGGCTTGGTCGACGCCGCGGTGGTGCACGCGCCGGTCAGCTCGGACGCGGTCGACAACTTCGACCGGTGGACGCGGACGCCGGAGCGCCAGGCGCTGGCCGACG
Source organism: Jiangellales bacterium (assembly GCA_035462845.1). Classification (GTDB taxonomy): domain Bacteria; phylum Actinomycetota; class Actinomycetes; order Jiangellales; family Jiangellaceae; genus DASTQL01. The sequence goes on along the minus strand of DATHTV010000184.1, from coordinate 12,941 downwards.
CGGTCATCGCGGCGTACGGCTCGCCCGAGGCGGCCCCGCGGTTCTGGGCCGACGTGTCCCCGCGCAACTTCTTCGACCGGGTCACCGAGCCGGTGATGCTGATCCACGGCACCGCCGACGACACCTGCCCGATCGAGTGGTCGCGGGAGACCGTGGCGGCGATGCAGGCGGCCGGAGTCGACGCGACCCTCCAGGAGTACGAGGGCGAGGGGCACGCCTTCGAGCCGGACTGGCCGGAGTCGATGGCGGCGACGGTGGCGTTCTTCCAGCAGCACCTCGCGTGATGTGTCCGGGCCTGGTCGTACGGTGCAGGCATGCAGCCGATCACGGTGACCCGCCACGCCGCCGCCCCGCCGGAGACCGTCTGGGCGGTGGCGACCGACGTCGCGGACTGGGAGCAGGTGCTGAGCGGGGTCGACAAGGTCGAGGTCCTGTCGCCGCCCGGTCCGTTCGGCACGGACCTGCGCTGGCGCGAGACCCGCACCATCGCGGGCCGGTCCGCCACGGAGGTGATGTGGGTGACCGCGGTCGATCCCGTCAGGGCGTACACCGTCGAGGCGGACAGCCGCGGCGCCCACTACGTGTCCACGTTCACCTTCACAGCGACGGGTGACGGCGGGACGGACGTCACGCTGTCCTTCGACACGCGGGTGCACGGGGCGCTGCGGCGGGTCGTCCAGGGCGTGCTCGGCCGCGTCATGGCCGGGGCGGTCGGCAAGCAGCTCGGCCGCGACCTGGACGACGTCGTCGCCGAAGCCGAACGACGGGCAGCGGCGGGCTGAGGGAGCTGTTCAGCGGCGAGAGCGGACGGCCGCCATGGGGACCAGGACGACGAGCAGTCCGACGAGGCCTAGCACGATGACAGGCCACGAGCCGGTCACGCCGCCGACCATGGCCACGGTGACGGCCAAGATCAGCAGCGCCACCGCGACGCCCTGCCGGCGCTGCAGCGTCCTGCCCCAGGCCTCCACGGGTGGCAGTATGACGCGGCCCCCCGACCCGGGTGGGTCGAGGGGCCGCGGCTTTGCTGCGACGGTGCGTGGATCAGCCGGCGGTCACCAGTTGACCGGCTTCTCCGGCTTGAAGAGCCAGATGTCGAAGAACGTGTCGAGGTCCTGCCCCGACACCTCCTCGTACACCGCCTGGAAGTCCGCCGTGGTGGCGGTGCCGTCGTCGTAGCGCTCGACCCACAGCTGGGCGGCCTCGAAGAACGCCTCGTCGCCGACCTTGACCCGCAGCGCGTGCAGCGTGCCCGCACCGCGGTTGTAGACCTGGGTCGCGAAGAGTCCCAGCGGACCCGGGTCGCCGATCGGCAGCGCCCAGTAGGCGGCGTTGCGCGGCGGGGCATACCAGTTGTCGAAGGACGTCTGGGCCGTGATGCCGCCGTTCTCCTCGGTCCACATCCAGCTCGCGTAGGTCGCCCAGCCCTCGTTCAGCCAGATGTACCTCCAGTCGTCGGGGCTGACCGCATTGCCGAGCCACATGTGGGCGAGCTCGTGGGCGACCGTGCCCTGTGACGCCTGGCCGGAGTAGACGGGCCTGGTCTGGGTCTCGAGTGCGTAGCCCAGGGTGTCGTTGTCCACGCTGGACCCGTAGGAGTTGAACGGGTAGGGCCCGAACGTGCTCTCGAAGAAGTCGATCATCCGCGGCTGCAACGCCAGGCTGGCGTTGGTGACGTTGCGCTGGCTCGTCGTCAACTTGGTGTCGACGAAGTCGAGGATCGGCACGCCGCTGGTCGAGTAGTAGACCGGCCGCACCTCGAAGTCACCCACCGACGCAGTCGTGAGGTAGCTCGCCTGCTGGTCGGGGGCGTCCCAGTACCAGGTGGTCTTGCCGTTCGCGGTCACCGGGTCCTTGGCGGGCAGCCCGTTCGCGACGGCGACCTTGCCCTCCGGGACGGTGATCTCGAAGGAGTACGTCGCCTTGTCCTTGGGGTGGTCGCTGACCGGGTACCAGGTCATCGAGCCTTCCGGCTCGCTGGCGACCATGGCGCCGTCGCGGGTGGTCACCCAGCCGTAGAGGGCGCCCTCGATGTCGGTGGGCCGGACGGTCTCGCCGCCGTAGGTGACGACGACCCGGGCGCTCTGGCCCGTCTTGAGCTTGGGCCGCGGCTGGACGGTCAGCTCCCACTTGCGCTCGGCGTCGTCCTGCACGTGCCAGTAGGCGGCGCCGTCGACCTCGGCCCCCTCGGCCGGCGGCGCGATGCCGGTGGCCGGCTTGCCGTTGATGGTGATGGCGGAGACGTTCATCCCACGCAGGTCGAGGTTGAACCGGTCGAGGTCCTGGGTGGCGACCAGGTCGATGGTCGCGACGCCCTCAAGCTGGCCCCGGAGCTGGGCCAACGGCGTCTGCGGCACGGTCACGGCCGGCGGCGTGTAGTCGATCTTGAGGTCGTAGTGCCCGACGTCGTACCCGCCGTTCCCGGAGAACGGGAAGTAGCTGTCCCCGATCCCGGGGGCACCCGCGACGAAGCGTGGGCCCGGGCCCTTCGTATCCGGCGGTGCCGCCTGGGCGCCGGGCAGGCCCATGACACCGAGTCCGACAACGACTGCCAACGCCCCCCCGAGCGCCCGTGTTCGTGTACGCACGATCACCCTCCCTTGACACTAGGTTGCCGCAGCCTAAGCGGCGCAGGACCAAGGTCGGCAGGGGCTCCAGGTCACGAAGCGGTCACGGTCAGGCCCGTGAGGCCGTTCACCCCTGGCATGACGCGGCAAATGGGGCCCGAGCGCGGTGCATTCACCTCGCTCGAGCCCCATTGACGCGGATGCCGTGATCGGTGGGGGAACGCCCGCGGTCAGAGGTTGCCGCGGCGCTCCTGCTCGCGCTCGATCGACTCGAAGAGGGCCTTGAAGTTGCCCTTGCCGAAGCCCAGCGACCCGTGCCGCTCGATCATCTCGAAGAAGACGGTGGGCCGGTCGCCCATCGGCTTCGTGAAGATCTGCAACAGGTAGCCGTCCTCGTCGCGGTCGACGAGGATGCCGCGCTTCTGCAGCTCCTCGATCGGCACCCGGACCTGGCCGATCCGCTCCCGCAGCTCGGGGTCGGTGTAGTACGCGTCCGGGGTGTCGAGGAACTCGATCCCCTCGGCGCGCATCGCGTCGACGGTGCGCAAGATGTCGTTCGTGGCCAACGCGATGTGCTGGCAGCCGGCGCCGGCGTAGAACTCGAGGTACTCGTCGATCTGCGACTTCTTCTTGGCGATCGCCGGCTCGTTGAGCGGGAACTTCACCCGGTGGTTGCCGTTGGCGACGACCTTGGACATCAGGGCCGAGTAGTCGGTGGCGATGTCGTCGCCGATGAACTCCGCCATGTTCACGAAGCCCATGACCCGGTTGTAGAAGCTCACCCACTCGTCCATCCGGCCGAGCTCGACGTTGCCCACGCAGTGGTCGACGGCCTGGAACAGCCGCTTCGGGGCGCCGTCACGCTTCACGTACGCCGAGGTCCTGGCGACGTAGCCGGGCAGGTACGGGCCGGAGTAGCGCGAGCGGTCGATCAGCGAGTGCCGCGTCTCGCCGTACGTGGCGATCGCGGCCAGGCGGACGGTCCCGTGCTCGTCGGAGACGTCGTGCGGCTCCTCGAGCACCGTGGCGCCCTGGGCGCGGGCGTGCGCGATGCACTTGTCCACGTCGGGCACCTCGAGCGCGAGGTCGCTGACGCCGTCGCCGTGGCGGCGGTGGTGGTCGAGCAGCGGGCTCTCCGGGTGCACGCCGCCCTTGACCACGAACCGGGCCGAGCCGCTGCGCAGCACGTACGCCTTGTGGTCGCGGTTGCCGGTCTCCGGACCCGAGTACGCGACGAGGTCCATGCCGAACGCCGACTGGTAGAAGTGCGCGGTCTGGGTGGCGTTGCCGACGACGAAGACCACGGCGTCCATCGCGGTGACCGGAAACGGGTCGCGCGACTCGTCGTACTCGACCAGGCCGACCAGCTGCTTGAGCTGGTCGAGGTCGAGGTCGGCGGCGCGCTCCTCGGGGGTCAGGGCGGTCGGGGTCGTGTCGGTCGTCATGCGGCCTCCCACGGCTCGTCCGTAACGGGGTGTTCTGCGGACTGTGCCGCGCCCGGTCCGGCTGTGCAACCGTACGTAGGGATGGTGTTCAGCTTGTGCACGCTGAGCAGGTCACCGGGCCGAGAGCTGGACATCGTGACTAGCCTGGACTCCATGGCCAGCATCGACCGGCTGGACGCCGACCTGCTCGACCTCTTCGCCGCGGAACCCCGCATCGGCGTGCTCGAGGCCTCCCGGCGGCTGGGCGTCGCGCGCGGGACGGTCCAGTCCCGGCTGGACAAGATGATCGCCCGCGGCGTCATCGCCTCTCTCGGCCCGCACGTGGACCCGGTGGCGCTGGGCTACCGGGTCACGGCCTTCGCGACGCTGGAGATCAGGCAGGGTGCACGGGGGGCGGTGGCCGACCACCTGACCCGGATCCCCGAGGTGCTGGAGGTCCACACGATCACCGGTCAGGGCGACCTGCTGTGCCGGATCGTCGCGCGGGACAACGACGACCTCCAGCGGGTGGTCGACGAGCTGGTGGGCGACGAGGACATCGTCCGGACCTCGACCCTCATCGCCCTGTCCACCGTGGTCGGCCCACGGGTCCAGCCGCTGGTCGAGGCGGTCGCCTCCGGCCGCGCCGGGCGTGAGTGACCTCACCACGGACGCCGCGAATCGTTGAGGGACAATGGGAAGCGATGCCCTCCCACGCCTCCCGCCCCGCCGCCGTCGCCGTCCTCCTGGCCGCGGCGGTGATCGGCTTCGGCGGCGGCGCCGTCCTGGGCCAGCAGGTGGGCGGCTCGGGAGAGGCCGAGTCGGCCGCCACGGCTGCTCCCGACGCCGCGGACGTGGCGCCCGAGCCGGGCATCAGCCTCGTGGCCGAGCCGGCCAGCGCCTCCGCCAACCAGGACGTCCGGCTCGACGGGACCGTCGTCCCGGCGGTCGGCGGGGTGAGCCTGCAGGTCGAGCGCAGCCTCGACGGCGGCGACTGGCAGGAGTTCCCGGTCACCACGACCACCCGGGACGACGGCACCTTCGGCGTCACCGTGCGGACGGGACGGTCCGGTGAGAACCGGTTCCGCGTCGTCGGCGAGGTGGAGGGGCAGCCGATGAGCAGCAACGAGGTGCCGGTCGTCATCGGCTGACCACCGCTGGGTCAGTACGGGTCAGTATGGGTCAGTACGGGTCAGCCCGGCTCCGTCCGGGCGCCCCGGGGTCGCCACTGGTTGGCGCGCTCCCCCACCTGGGCCAGCCGTGCGGTCTCCTCCACGCGCTTGGCCCTCGTCTCGGGACGCTTGGCGGTCGAGATCCACTCGAGGACGCCGCGCTTCACCGAGCGCGGGAAGGCCTCCCACTCCGCCGCTGCCGGCGGCCGTGCCGCGAGCGCCTCGGCGAGGTCGTCCGGCACGGTCAGGTCCTCCACCTCGTCGAGCGCCGTCCAGGAGGCGTCGGCCCGGGCCGCCTCGACCACCCGGCGCCCAGCCTCGGCCATCAGTCCGGCCGACTCCATCCGGGCAACACGCTCCTTGTTGGGTCGCGACCAGCCGCTGCCGGGCTGGCGCGGCGAGAACCACAGCATCGTCCGGTGGTCGTCGAGCTTCCTCGGCCGGCTGTCCACCCAGCCGAAGCAGAGCGCCTCCTCGACCGCCTCGTCGTAGGAGACCGGCGTACGCCCCGACCCCTTGCGCCAGGACACCATCCAGACGCCCTGGCCGCGCCGGTGGTGCTCGGCGAGCCAGGCCCGCCACTCGGCCCGGTCCGCCGGGTGGACCTGCTCTCCGTCCTCGTACGTGCCCACCGGCCCAGGATCGGCGTCGTGTGCACCGCTCGCCACTCGAGCGGTCAGCCCCGGTGGTCAGCCACGCAGGGCGGCGGCGACCTCGGCGGCCGCCCGGACGACCCGCGGCCCCACGGTCGTCGCGTCGAGGTCGCCGAGCGCGACCACGCCCACGCTGGCCTCGACCGCCGGGACGCCGACCACGGGCGCCGCCACGCCCCGCGCACCGGGCTGGAGCTCACCCTCGCTGGCGACCCAGCCGGTCTCGCCCCGCCCGGTCGCCAGGATCGCCCGGCCCGCCGCTCCCCGGTCCAGCGCGTGCCGTGACCCCACCCGGTACGAGACGTGGTAGTCGGTCCACGTCGGCTCGACGACCGCGACAGCGAGCGCCTCCGGGCCGTCGCGGACGGTCAGGTGCGCCGTGGCACCCACCTCCTCGGCGAGCGCCCGCAACGCGGGGCGGGCCGCGGCCCGGAGCTGCGGCTGGGCGCCCTGCGCGAGGGGCAGCACGCCCAGCCCCAGGTGCAGGCGGGAGTCGGCGCCCCGCCGCAGCAGTCCGTGCTGCTCCAGCGTGGCGGCCAGGCGGTAGACCACGGTCCTCGTGACGCCCAGCGCGGCGGCCGCCTCGGTGACCGTCGTCCCCGCGGGGGACTCCGCGAGGAGCCGCAGCAGCCGGAGGCCGCGGTCGAGGGTCTGCGAGGTCTCGGGCGGCACCGGGGTCCGCCGCTCAGCGCAGCGACAGGGCCGCGAGGGCGGCGTTGACGATCGAGCCGGGCAGCAGGTCGTGCAGCTCGTAGAGCTCGTGCACCGAGCCGCTCTGGCCGAACGCGTCGACCCCGAGCGGCACTGCCGGGACACCCAGCGCCGAGCCCAGCCAGGCCATCGCGTGCGAGGCCCCGTCGTGCACGGTGACCACCGGGTGCCGGTCGCCGAAGGCCGTTCGGAGCGCGCCCGGCACCGACGGGGCCGTGGCGGTGCGCACGCCCTGGCGCAGGGTGCGCTGCCACGCGGTGTAGAGGCGGTCGAGACTGGTCACGTCGACCACGTGCCCGGCGATGCCCTCGTCGGCGAGCTCCGCCGCGGCAGCGAGCGTCTCGGGGAGCACCGCCCCGCTGGCCGCGAGGTACACGACCGGGACCTCCGCGTCACGCAGCTCCGGGTGGGACTCGTGGGCGTCGACCAGCCGGTAGGCGCCGGCCAGCACCTGGCGGCGCAGGACCGCGTCACCGAGCCGCGCCCGCGCGGCCTCGAAGGGCTGCTGGTCCAGCGGCCGCGTGGTGAGCCGGAAGTAGTAGGCGCCGTTCTCGTCGACCGGCGCGGCGGTCCGGGTGGCCGAGGGCCCCTCGGCGATCCGGCCGAGCGCGTCGCAGAGCAGCCAGTCCAGCGCCACCGCGTACGCGGGCTCGACGAAGGTCACGCCGGGCAGCTCGAGGCCGACCGACGGAGTGATCGTCGACTGGTGCGCGCCGCCCTCCGGGGCCAGCGTGATGCCCGAGGGCGTGCCGGCCACCACGAACCGCGAGCCGGAGTACGTCCCGTACAGGAAGGCGTCGAGGCCGCGCAGGACGAACGGGTCGTACACCGTGCCGACGGGCAGCAGTGGCTGGCCGGACAGGTCCCAGGACAGGCCCAGCTGGCCCAGCAGCAGGAAGAGGTTCATCTCGCTGATGCCCAGCTCGATGTGCTGCCCGGTGGGGCCCTCGGACCACTTGAGCACCGGGTCCGCCGACCAGGCTCGCCGCTCCGCGGGTGCGAAGACGCCCGTACGGTTGATGAAGCCGGCCAGGTTGGTCGAGGTGGCGACGTCCGGCGCGGTCGTGACGAGGTACGGGGCCACCTGCTCGTCGCGCGAGAGGTCGACGAGCACGCGACCGAAGACCTCCTGGGTCGAGACCGGCTTGCGGCCCGGGCGGATGCCGGCCGATCCGGGCACCCGGACCGGCAGCGACTCCCGGCGTGGCTCGCGGCGCAGGTGCTCGCGGCGGGCCGCCACCCACTGCCCGGCGGCGGTGGCCGGGTCCAGCCGGTCCCACTCGGTCTCGGCGGTCAGGCCGACGCTCGCCCTGAACTCCTCGACCTGTGCCCCGGACAGCAACGCGGAGTGGTTGCGCGGGTTGCCGGCGATCGGCAGGCCCCACCCCTTGACCGTGTAGGCGAAGACGACGGAGGGCCGGTCCGTGACGGCGTCGCACTCGGCGAAGGCGTCCAGCAGGGAGGCCAGGTCGTGGCCGCCGAGGTCGGTGACGAGCGGCTCCAGCTCGGCGTCGGGGATGTCGGCGACGAATGCCAGCAGGTCGTCGGGAGCGCCGTCGCAGAGCTGCTTGCGCAGGTCGTCGCCGTGCAGGCCGAAGAGCGACTGGTACTGCTCGTTGCCCATCGCGTCGATCCAGTCGCGCAGAGCCCCGCCGCCGGGCTGGTCGAACGCCGCCCGCAGGCGCCTGCCGTACTTGACCTCGGCGACGTGCCAGCCCGCGGCGCGGAACTGCTGCGACCACTGCGCGATGCGGATTCCGGGGACGACCCGGTCCAGGGACTGGCGGTTGAAGTCCACGACCCACGTCACGTTGCCCAGGCCCGTGGTCGCCGGGTCGGCGACCGCCTCCCACACGTTGCCCTCGTCGAGCTCGGCGTCACCCAGCAGCGCGTAGAACCGCGACCGTGGCCGCTCCCCGAAGTGCGCGTCCACGTACCGGCGGGTGACCGCCGCGAACAGCGGCGCGGCGGCCCCGAGGCCGACCGAGCCGGTGGAGAAGTCCACCTCGTCGGGGTCCTTGGTCCGCGAGGGGTACGACTGCAGGCCGCCCCGGGCGCGCAGCCGGGTGAGGTAGGAGCGGTCGAGGTCGCCGAGCAGGTAGCGGATCGCGTGGAAGACCGGCGAGGCGTGCGGCTTGACCGCCACCCGGTCGGGTGCGTCCAGGTGGGCGAACCACAGCGCGGTCATGACCGAGACGAGGCTGGCGCTGGAGGCCTGGTGCCCGCCGACCTTCACCCCGTCGCCGGTGGCCCGCTCGCGGTTGGCCGCGTCGACGATCCGTACGGCGAGCCACAGCACCCGGCGCTCGATCTCCTCCAGGACGTCGCGGTCGGCGCTGGTCACGCGGGCAGGGTAACGGCGGTGCAGGCTAGCGGCGGAACAGCGCGGAGTAGGCGTTGAGGGCGGGCTGGCCGCCGAGGTGCGCGTAGAGGACGGTCGACTCGCGCCCGATCTCCCCGGTGGCGACGAGGTCGACCAGGCCGGCCATGGACTTCCCCTCGTACACCGGGTCGGTGATCATGCCCTCGGTCCGGGCGGCGAGGCGCATCGCGTCCAGCGTCCGCTCGTCCGGGATGCCGTACGTCCCCGCGTGGTAGCGGTCGTCGAGGAGCACGTCGTCCGCGACGTCCCGCTCGACCCCGATGCGCTCGGCGGTCCGGCGGGCGATGCGGAGGACCTGCTCACGGGTCTCGGCGGGCTTGGCCGAGCCGTCGATGCCGATGACCCGGCGGGGACGCTGCTGCAGCGCGAAGCCGGCGACCATGCCGGCCTGCGTGCTGCCGGTGACCGAGCACACGACGACGGTGTCGAAGAAGACACCCAGCTCGCGCTCCTGCCGCTCGACCTCGCGCGCCCAGGACGCGAACCCGAGGCCGCCTAGGGGGTGGTCGGAGGCGCCGGCCGGGATGGCGTACGGCGTGCCGCCGCGCGCCTCGACGTCGGCGAGCGCCTGCTCCCAGCTCTCCTTGAAACCGATGCCGAAGCCCGCCTCCACGAGCCGGACGTCGGCGCCCATCAGCCGCGACAGCATGATGTTGCCGACTCGGTCGTAGACGCTGTCCGGCCAGTCGACCCAGCTCTCCTGGACGAGGACGCAGGACAGCCCGAGCCGCGCCGCGACTGCGGCCACCTGGCGGGTGTGGTTGGACTGGACGCCGCCGATGGACACGAGCGTGTCGCAACCCCGGGCCAGGGCGTCGGCGGCGAGGTACTCGAGCTTGCGGGTCTTGTTGCCGCCGTACGCGAGCCCGGAGTTGAGGTCCTCGCGCTTGGCCCAGAGCGAGGCGCCGCCGAGGTGTGCGGTGAGGCGCTCCAACGGGTGGACCGGCGAGGGGCCGATGAGCAGGGGGACGCGGGCGTGGTCGTCAAGGGTCACGGGGCGCTCCTGGATCGTCGGGGAGCACCAGGATCTAGGTCAGCGGGCACGACTCGCCAGGGTGGAGCACCCGGACCTGCGCGCCGGGGAGGAGGCCGGCCTCGGCTGCCTCGGCCAGCAGGTGGCCCGGCCGGAGGAACAGGTCGTCGCGGAAGCCGCGCAGTCCCCGCGGCCAGAGGGTCCCCCAGTGCACCGGGACGGCCAGCCGGGGGCGGATCCGTCGGAGGAACCGCACCGCCTGCTCGGGACCCATGTGGCCCTCGGCGAGAGTGGGGCCCCAACCGCCGACCGGGACCAGCACGGTGTCGACGGGACCGCCGAGGTCGGCCTCGACCCCCTCGAAGTCCTCGGTGTCGCCGGGGAAGTACGTGCGGGCCTGCCCCGTCACGAGGAAGCCGAGGGCCGGTCCGTGCAAGGTGGACGACGGCGAGCGGTACCCGTCGTGGACCGCCCTGGTCACGTCGACCGTGAGCGGACCGATCACGACGCGGTCCCCGGGCTCCACCTGGACGACGGCGTGCGGCAGGCCGTGGACGAGGGGGGCCGCCCCCCGGGGGACGACGAGCGTGGCCCCGGGGTGCAGCGAGCGCAGCGACGGCAGGTGCAGGTGGTCGGCGTGCAGGTGCGAGACGAGCACGAGGTCCGCGTGCCGCGCCTCGGGGGCGGGCATCGGGCCACGGCGGCGACGAAGGTGGGCCAGCGAGCCGGTGAGCACCGGGTCGGTGAGCACCCGCACCCCGGAGTCCTCGATGGTCGAGGTCGCGTGGCCCCACCAGGTGACCGCCGGCACTGCGGTCAGTGGGCCTCGTGCGCCCGCTTCTGCTCCTCGTACTTGGCTCGTACGTCGTCCATGTCGAGCCCGCGCACCTGGCCGATGAGGTCCTCGAGGACCGGCGCCGGCAGCGCGCCCGGCTGGCCGAAGATCGGGATGCCGTCGCGGTACACGACCAGCGTCGGGATGGACGTCACGGCGTACATGGAGGCGAGCTCGCGCTGGTCCTCGGTGTCGACCTTGGCGAAGGTGATGTCGGAGTGAGCCTCGGAGGCCCTCTCGAACACCGGGGCGAACTGGCGGCACGGTCCGCACCACGCGGCCCAGAAGTCGATGAGCACGATGCCGTCCTGGACGGTCGCGTCGTGGTTCTCGCGGGTCATGGTGAGCGTGGCCATCCCGCTCCTTTCCTCGTGTGTTCCTGGTCATATACCGGTGGGGGTATACCGGTCGGTCTCTCTGCCCAACGCCGTCCCCGTCGCTCCCATTCCCACGCCGGCGCGAGAGCCCTACGGCGGGATTGCGAGCAGGACGGCGGGGCAGTCAGGCTGTGCCGCGTCCGCACGCCGCAGGACAGGAGACGCTCGTGGACGACCCGACGTACGACTACGACCTGCTCGTACTCGGCTCCGGCCCTGGCGGTCAGAAGGCGGCGATTGCCGCGGCCAAGCTGGGCCGGCGGGTGTGTGTCGTGGAGCGCCGCAACATGGTCGGCGGCGTCTGCGTCAACACCGGCACGATCCCGTCCAAGACCCTGCGCGAGGCGGTGCTCTACCTGACCGGGATGTCGCAGCGGGAGATGTACGGCCAGTCCTACCGGGTGAAGCAGGACATCACGATGGAGGACCTGTTTGCCCGGACGCAGCACGTCATCGGGCGGGAGACGGAGGTCGTCCGGGCCCAGCTGTTCCGCAACCACGTCGACCTCGTGACCGGGACGGGCAGCTTCGTCGGGCCGCACAGCATCGACGTGGCCGGACCGGGCGACCACCGGACGATCACCGCCGACAAGATCGTGATCGCCACGGGTACCCGGCCGGCCCGTCCGCCGAACGTGGAGTTCGCCGACGGCCGCGTGCTCGACTCCGACGGCATCCTCGAGCTCGAGCAGCTGCCCGCCTCGATGGTGGTCGTCGGCGCCGGGGTCATCGGGATCGAGTACGCGTCGATGTTCGCCGCCCTGGGGACGCGCGTCACGGTCGTCGAGAAGCGGTCCTCGATGCTCGAGTTCTGCGACCCGGAGGTCGTCGAGTCACTCAAGTTCCACCTCCGGGACCTGTCGGTGACGTTCCGGTTCGGCGAGGAGGTGGACAAGGTCGAGGTCGGTCGCGAGGGCACCGTCACCAGCCTGGTGAGCGGCAAGCGGATTCCTGCCGAGACGGTGATGTACTCGGCGGGTCGGCAGGGCACGTCCGACCGGCTGAACCTCGACGCGACCGGCCTGTCGGCCGACGACCGGGGACGCATCAAGGTCGACGACTCCTACCGGACGACGGTCGAGCACGTCTACGCGGTCGGCGACGTCATCGGCTTCCCGGCGCTGGCCGCGACGAGCATGGACCAGGGGCGCCTGGCCGCGATGCACGCCTTCGACGAGGAGGCGCACGCGATGCCCGACATCCAGCCGATCGGGATCTACACGATCCCCGAGATCTCCTACTGCGGGCGCACCGAGAGCGAGCTGACCCGCGACTCCGTCCCGTACGAGGTGGGGGTGGCGCGCTACCGCGAGCTCGCCCGCGGGCAGATCGTCGGCGACTCCTACGGGATGCTCAAGCTGCTGGTCCACAGCCAGACCCGCCACCTGCTCGGCGTCCACGTCTTCGGCACGTCGGCCACCGAGCTGGTTCACATCGGTCAGGCGGTCATGGGGTGCGGCGGCACCGTGGACTACCTCGTGGACACGGTGTTCAACTTCCCCACGCTGTCCGAGGCCTACAAGGTCGCCGCCCTCGACGTCACCAACAAGCTGCGGGCGCTGGACCGCTTCGGTCTCGCTTGATCACCCTCGGGGTCTGATCGCGCTAGCCGGCCGGGGCGTGCCGCCGGGGACTGACCTCGATCGCGGGACGGCCGGCCGTTCTGGCCAGGGCACGCTGCCGGGCCAGCTCGAGGAACCGCGTACCGGCACCCCGGCGTCTCCTACCTCTCGTTCTCTCCCGGGGCCCGGCGCCGGGTCGGGCGACCCCCGGCACCAGGTCTGGTGCCCACCCGGCCGCGGGCACGTGACCGCGCGGCTGTCCGGTCGAGCAGCGCGGCGAGGCT
>DATHTV010000183.1:0-2462 GCA_035462845.1 Jiangellales bacterium | reverse complement strand
GGGCGCGCCGCACGCCGTACGAGAACGCCGCGGTGCGCAGCAGCGGCCGGCCGAAGGTGACGGCCACCAGCGACGACATGGTGGCGGCGTTGCCGGACACCGTCTGCGCGCTGGTCGCGATGGCGTCGACGTGGCGCAGCTGGGTGTTGACCGACGCGAGCAGCTCGTTCGTCTCGTCGACCGTGAGGCTGCTCTTGGCGACGTGCTCCTCGCGCACCGCCCGGACGGTCAGGGTGAGCTCGTCGACCGTACGGCCGAGCTTCAGCAGCGGCCAGGTGATCGCGCCCACCAGCAGGACGAAGGCGAAGGCCGCGACCAGTCCGGCGATCTCCCCTGCGCTCATCCGGGACGATCTCCTTGCGGTCGAGGGCGACGGGCAGCGGCCGGGGCACCCGGCCACGGCTGCGCCGACCCTACCCTGACCGCTCCGGCCCGGAACCGCCCCGCCGCCCCACCCCTCCCACTCCGCGGGATGTTCACGACACGCCGCGACGGGACGAGCCCGCGCTGGCGTGTCGTGAACATCCCGCCACGTCCACAGGGGGCCCCGCGCTGGCCGCTTGTCCACAGCGGGTCCGCCGGTCGTGTGAGCGTGCCCCGTGCTGCGCCAGCGTCCGGGCATGGACGTCCAGCCACTCCCCGACCACCTGGTGCGCGGCGCGCACCGTCACGGCGCGCTCCGCACCGCCGGGATCACCCGGCGCGAGATCGACGGCCCGCTGTGGCGCCGCACGACCCACGGCCTGTACGCCTTCGGCCCGTCCCCGCCGGCCACCGCCCTGCAGAGGGTTCAGGAGGCGGCTGCCGCGCTCCCTCCGGGCGGCGTGCTCGGTGGCTGGGCCGCTGCCTTCCTGTGGGGCGCAGTGGATCTCGACGGCGAGGACGGTGCGGGGCGACCGCACCCGGTGCCGCTCGCGCTGCCGCCCGAGGCCCAGGTTCGCCGGGGTTCCGGCTTCAGGACGTGGCGCTCCCGGCTGGCGGCTGCTGACGTCGGAGTGGTCGACGGCATGCCGGTGACAAGTCCGGTGCGTACGGCGTTCGACCTGGCCCGCTTCCAGCCGCTGGAGGACGGGATGGTGGCCGTCGACGCTCTCCTCCGCTGCGTGGACCTCCGGACGCTCGAGCGCTACGTCCGCGCCCATCCCCGGTGGAAGGGGGTGCCGCGGGCGCGCGCCGTCCTCGAGCTCGCCGACCCGGCCGCCCGCTCGTGTCCGGAGAGCCGGTTCCGCTACGTGTGGGTCGTCGAGGCCGGACTTCCCAGACCGCGGGTCAACATCCGGGTCGTCACCGCCGACGCTGTCCTTCTGGGCCTTCCCGATCTCCTGGACGAGGATTCCGGCCTCGTCGGCGAGTACGACGGCGGGCACCACCGCGAGCTCGACGCCCACACCGCCGACAACGTCCGCGAAGAGGCGATGGAGCAGGCAGGTCTCGTGGTGGTGCGGGCCACATCGGTGGACCTGCGCCGCGCCGAGCGGCCGGCCCTCGTCCAGCGCCTGCGGGCCGGTCTCGACCGAGCCCGGCTGGTCCCCGTCGAGTGCCGCGGGTGGCGCGTGGCGGCCCGCCCCGCTGCCTGACCGCCTCGTCTGACCCACCCGCCGGATGTTCGCGACACGCCTGCCGAGCCCGAAGCGCCGGCGGCGTGTCGTGAACATCCGGCGAGAAGCGGGAGTACTCAGGCCTGAGCGTCGCCGCGGACGATCCGCCGCAGCCGCTCGTACCGCTCGGCGTAGTCGCGCTCCGCGCCCCGCCGGGACGGCCGGTAGTAGGACCGGCCGGCCACGACGTCCGGGGCGTACTGCTGCTCGACGACGCCGCGCGGGTCGTCGTGCGCGTACGCGTAGGAGGTGCCGTGCCCGAGCTGCTGCGCCCCCCGGTAGTGGGCGTCGCGCAGGTGGGCCGGCACCGGGCCGACGAGTCCGCTGCGGACGTCGCCGATGGCCGCGTCCACGGCCGTGATCACCGCGTTGCTCTTGGGGGCGAGGGCGAGCGCGATGACCGCGTGGGCCAGGGTGATGCGGGCCTCGGGCCAGCCGATCAGCGCCACCGCCTGGGCGGCCGCGACCGCGGTCGGCAGGGCCGTGGGGTCGGCCAGGCCGATGTCCTCGCTGGCCGAGATGACCAGCCGGCGGGCCAGGAAGCGAGGGTCCTCCCCCGCTTCCACCATCCGGGCCAGGTAGTGCAGCGCGGCATCGGCGTCGGAGCCGCGGATGGACTTGATGAGCGCGCTGGCCACGTCGTAGTGCTGGTCGCCGTCGCGGTCGTAGCGGACGGCGGCCCGGTCGACCGCCGTCTCGGCCGTCGCGAGGTCGACGACCGTCGCGCCGCGCGAGCGGGCCGCCCCGGCCGCCGCCTCGAGGTAGGTGAGGCCGCGACGGGCGTCGCCGGCCGAGAGCCGCACGATGTGCTCCAGGGCGTCGTCGTCGATCGACACGTCGCCGCCCAGGCCGCGCGGGTCGACG
>DATHTV010000182.1:0-9134 GCA_035462845.1 Jiangellales bacterium | reverse complement strand
GGCGAGGTGCTCGACGAGGGGGAGGTGCAGGGTGACCAGCCGGTCCCGCACCGCTCGCCGCTCCGGGTCGTCGGCCGCCAGGCCCGACAGCCGCAGCAGCAGGGCTCGGCTCTCCTCGCGGTCGACCCCGACGCCGGCCGTCCGGGGACGTGGCGGGGCGCCGCCGGCGACCATGGCGTTGCCTGTCCCGTTGCCGCCGAGTGTCGTCACGCCCCGACCACCGCCCCCCGGCGCTTGCGCAGCGTGATGCGGACCCGGCCGTCCCCGTCGGCCGACGCGTCGACCTCGCCGGCCAGCGCGGTGAGCACGGTCCAGGCGAAGCTGTCCCGCCGGGGCGGGTCGGCGTCGGTGGTCCGGGCGCTCACCTCGACGCCCAAGGTGTCGGCCTCGATGGTGAAGACGCAGGTCAGGCCGTCGCCCTCGGCGATCCGCGGCAGCAGCAGGGCGCAGGCCTCGTCCACGGCGATCCTCAGGTCCTCGATCTCGTCCAGGGTGAAGTCCAGGCGCGCGGCGAGGCCGGCGGCGGCGGTCCGCAGCACCGCCAGGTAGGCGCTGTCGGCGGGCAGCCGGAGCTCGACCCGTTCCCCGGCGCGCTGGTCCTGGCCGGCCGGTGTGGTGTCGTCGCTCACCGTGTGTCCCTCTCCGTTGCTCGTCCCCCCGAGCGACCGTGACGCTACCGGAGGTCCCGGGCACTCGGGCGACCAGGGGCGGTGGTCGTCCGGTGCGGCCGGGGCGCGGACGAGGACCTCCACCACCTCGCCCCTGCGGGCGCGGTGCCCTCCCGCCGACACCGATCAGGTCACTGACGCACGACGGGATCAGCGGCCCGCGAGGCCCTGCAGACCCTCGCCCTCGACCCGCCAGACGGTCCAGTCCTGCTGAGGGGAGGCGCCGAGGGCGGCGTAGAAGCCCTGGGCGCTCTCGTTCCAGTCCAGCACCCACCACTCCAGGCGTCCGTAGCCGCGCTCGACGCAGACGGCTGCCAGTGCCTCCACCAACGCCTTGCCGTGGCCGGCGCCGCGGTGCCCGGGCAGGACGAAGAGGTCCTCGAGCCACAGACCGTGCCGGCCCAGCCAGGTGGAGAAGGTGACGAACCACAGGGCCATCCCCACGACCTGGCCCGCAGCGTCCTCGGCGACGTGGCAGTGGACCAGCGGGTGCGGACCGAACAGCGAGGCCTCGAAGTCCGCTCGGGTGGCCACGACGGCGTCGGGCTCCCGCTCGTACACGGCCAGCTCGTGCACCAGGTGCAGGATCGCGTCGAGGTCGTCGGGGCGGGCCGGCCGGATCACCCGGCAACCCTAGCCAGCCAGGCCGCGATCGCCCGACAGTCGCCGGCGTCCGCCCGCACAGCACAAGGCCCCCGGTGGACCGTGGAGGTCGCCCGGGGGCCTGGCCCGCCAGTCCGTGCTCGGCGCGGGGACGGGACCGAGGTGATCATGCTCCGGACACCGCGCCGCTAAACATCCGACCTCACGAGCCGCGTCCGGACAGAGTTCGGGGTTGCGCACCCCGGAACCCGCTCCGGACCTGCGCAACTGCGAAATCTCCGGGCCTGGCGTGCCGGGCCGGGGCGGTGGTGAGCGGTCAGGCAGCCTTCTTGGTCTCCCAGAAGATCTCGGCGATCTCGTCGATCTTGGCCAGCAGCTCGTCGGCCTTGGCGACGTCGGTGCTGCCCTTGACGCCGCTCGCCCCGGCCAGCTTCGTCGTCTCGTTGAAGAGCTCGTGCAGCTGCGGGTACTTCTCGAAGTGCGGCGGCTTGAAGTAGTCGGTCCACAGCACCCAGAGGTGGTGCTTGACCAGATCGGCCCGCTCCTCCTTGATCTGGACGGCGCGGGTGCGGAAGTCGGGGTCGTCGCTGGCGTGGTACTTCTCCAGGATCCCCTTCACCGACTGCGCCTCGATGCGCGCCTGGGCGGGGTCGTAGACGCCGCAGGGCAGGTCGCAGTGGGCGGACACCTCGATGGTCCGGGCGAGCAGTCGCATGCGTGCGTGTCCTCTCCGTACGGATCCGTTGACGGGACGAGCCATTCCCGCGGGACACTACTCCCGAACATCACGGCGGGTCCCGGGCACCACGGCGGGTCCAGGACACACACGGCGGGGCCCGGGCATCGTCGCGGGCAGGGGGGAGGCGGCCGGTGGCTCGGCTGGGGATGGCCGTCGTCCGCGGGACCTCGATGGAGCCGACCCTGCGCGACGGCGACCGCCTGCTCGTCTCGTACCGTCGCCGGCCGCAGGCGGGGCGGGTCGCCGTGGTCCGGCTGCCCGGACGCCGCGGCTGGGCGGTCAAGCGGCTGGCCCGCCTGGAGCCCGACGGATGGTGGGTCGAGCGCGACAACCCGCGGATCGGCACCGACTCGTGGCTGGTGGGCGCGGTGCCGGAACGCGACGTCGCTGCCGTGGTGCTCGGCCGGCTGTGGCCGCGCCCGCGAGTCCTGAGCGGGGCGCCGGGCGCTAGCATGCGGAGCACGGGTGACCCCCGTCGCCGGGCACGTCGAGCGACATCCAGCTCCGTACGCGCCGTGCCCTCCCGCCCAGCAGGTCCGAGCCCAGGGGTCACCGTGGCAGCAGAGCCGTTCCCGCACACCGCACCGGACGTCCGTGCCGACACGGGTCCGTGGACGGGCCCGGAGATCGGTCCGGCGCACCCGGACCCGGCCTTCACGCTGCATCGCGGGGGCAAGCTCGAGGTGCGCTCCACGGTGCCGCTCCGCGACCGCACCGACCTCTCCCTCGCCTACACGCCCGGGGTCGCGCGGGTCTGCACGGCCATCGCCGGCGAGCCCGACCTCGTCCACGACCTGACGTGGAAGGCCAACGTGGTCGCGGTCGTCACCGACGGCACCGCGGTGCTGGGCCTGGGGGACATCGGTCCGGCCGCGGCGCTGCCGGTGATGGAGGGCAAGGCGTTGCTGTTCAAGGAGTTCGCCGGGGTCGACGCGGTGCCGATCTGCCTGGACTGCACGGACGTCGACGACCTCGTGGAGACGGTCGTCCGGCTGGCGCCCGGCTTCGGTGGCATCAACCTCGAGGACATCTCGGCGCCCCGGTGCTTCGAGGTCGAGCGCAGGCTGCAGGAGCGGCTGGACATCCCGGTCTTCCACGACGACCAGCACGGCACCGCGATCGTCGTGGCCGCCGCCCTCGTGAACGCCGCGCGGGTGACCGGGCGCCAGGTCGCCGACACGCGCGTCGTGGTCTCCGGCGCCGGCGCGGCGGGTGTGGCGGTCAGCCGGATGCTGCTCGCCATGGGCGTCGCCGACGTCGTGGTCGTCGACCGGGGCGGGATCCTGCACCCGTCCCGGGACCAGCTGTCGGCGGTCAAGCGCGACCTCGCCGTCGAGACCAACCGGCAGGGACGTACGGGCGACGTGGTGGCGGCCCTGCGCGGCGCCGACCTGCTGGTCGGCGTGTCCGGCGGCACCGTGCCGGAGGAGGCGGTGGCGGGGATGGCCGCCGACTCCATGGTCTTCGCGTTGGCGAACCCGACGCCCGAGGTCCACCCGGATGTCGCGCACCGGCACGCCGCCGTGGTCGCGACCGGGCGCAGCGACCACCCCAACCAGATCAACAACGTGCTCGCCTTCCCCGGCCTCTTCCGGGGCGCGCTCGACGTGCGGGCGAGCCGCGTGACGGACGGGATGAAGCTGGCCGCGGCGAGCGCGCTCGCCGACCTGGTCGGCGACGACCTGGCGCCGGACCTGGTGATCCCCTCGCCTTTCGACCGGCGGGTCGCCCCTGCCGTCGCCGCGGCGGTCGCTGCCGCCGCGGCCCGGGACGGGGTGGCCCGGCGGGGGCGGTGACCGTTCCGTGCCCGGCGGGACCCTAGGCTCGGTGGATGCTCGCCGCGTACGCCGCCCGGACCGACGTCGACGACCCGCTCGCCGCCCTCGAGGTGGGTGAGCGGCCCGAGCCGGAGGTCCCCCCGGGCTGGACGACCGTCCAGGTCCGAGCGGCGAGCCTCAACCACCACGACATCTGGTCGTTGCGCGGCGTCGGCCTGCCGGCCGACCGGCTGCCGATGGTCCTCGGCTGCGACGCCGCGGGGACCGACGAGGACGGCAACGAGGTCGTCGTGCACGCCGTCGTCTCCGACCCCGACTGGCGCGGCGACGAGACCATGGACCCGAAGCGCACGCTGCTCTCGGAGCTGCACCCGGGTGCGCTCGCCGAGCGGGTGGCGGTGCCGCGCCGGAACCTCGTGCCGAAGCCGGCGGCGCTGTCCTTCGAGGAGGCGGCGTGCCTGCCGACGGCGTGGCTGACGGCCTACCGGATGCTCTTCACCGCGAGCGGCGTCCAGCCGGGCGGGACGGTCCTGGTCCAGGGAGCAGGAGGCGGGGTCGCCACCGCCCTGGTGGTGCTCGGCGCCGCAGCCGGCTACCGGGTGTGGGCGACCTCGCGTGACGAGGCCAAGCGCGGCCGGGCCCTCGAGCTGGGCGCGGAGCAGGTCTTCCCGGCGGACGAGCGGCTGCCGGAGCGGGTCGACGCGGTCATGGAGACGGTCGGCGCGGCGACCTGGAAGCACTCCATCCGGTCGCTGCGGCAGGGCGGGACGGTCGTGTGCGCCGGGGCGACGAGCGGGCGGGTCGCGGAGACGGAGCTGGCCCGGGTCTTCTTCCTCCAGCTGCGCATCGTGGGAGCCACCATGGGCACCCGCGACGAGCTCGAGCGGCTCCTGCGCTTCTGCGAGCGTACGGGTGTGCGGCCGGTGATCGACCGCGTGCTGCCGCTGTCCCGGGCCCGGGAGGGCTTCGAGGCCATGGCGGGTGGCGACCTCTTCGGCAAGGTGGTCTTCAGCGTGTGACCCGGCCGCGGCGCCGGGTCGGCTCCGGCGGGCTCACGCCCAGCCAGTCGTACCAGCCCCCGTGCAGCACCACGTACGCGAGCATGCCGTAGCCGGCCTGGCCCGGGTGCGGCCCGTCGGGGGTGGTCGTGAACGACTCGTCCAGCCAGGGCCCGTGGTCCGCCAGCGGGCGGAAGGTCGCGATGTAGCGCACGCCCGCCCGCTGGCAGACGTCCGCGTAGGCGGCGTCGACGGCGGCGAGGCGGCCGCGGAGCGCGTCGTCGCCCAGCGGTGGCGGCCCGACGACGAGCCGCCGGGCCGTGGTGGACTGCAGGCCGAACTCCAGGGTGGCCGCCGACCGCGCGAGGTCCACCGCGGCGAGGGCGTCCCCCGTGCCGACCGCCAGGACCACGCCGTGCTCGTCCCCGCGGGCGAGCCGCGAGGCGCTCTCGACCGGCACCCGGACGACGGCGTCCGCGGTCCGGTCCCCGCGGACGCCGAGCGGGTAGACGGTGAGCTCGACGCCGCTGGTCGCCGGCGTCCGCGCCACGACCCGCCCCACCCAGCCGAGTGCCTTGGGGTCGCCCACGCCGGCGACCAACCCGTCGCCGAAGACGCAGACGCGGACGTCACGGCGCGTGTCGACGGCGGGCGGGGTCACTCGTCCTCGTCGTCGTGCCGGGCCAGCCAGGTGGCCAGGCGCTCCACCGGTGTCTCGTGCTCGGGGTGCAGGTCGACGAACTCGCGCAACCGCTCCGCGAGCCAGGCCAGGCTGACCTGCTCGTCGCCCCGCCGGCTCTCGAGCTCCTCGATGCCGCGGTCGGTGAAGTACACGGCCCTCCCGACCTAGGCGAAGGCCTGGTGCATGAGCTCGCCGAGCTCGGCGAGGTGACGGGAGTGCGAGCCCACCGAGGGGGCGGAGCTCGCCGGCCGGCTGACCGCGGTGAACGGCACCTCCAGGCGCGGGGCCAGGTTGACGGTCATGAAGGGCAGCGGTCCCATGTTCGCCGGCTCGTCCTGGACCCACCGGACCTCCCGGAGCCGGGGGTAGGCGCGCAGCTGATCGACCACCTGCTCGTACGGCAGCGGGTAGAGCTGCTCGAGCCGGATCACGGCGGTGCGGGTGTCCTGCCGCTTGGCCCGTTCCCCGAGCAGATCCCAGACGATCTTGCCCGAGCAGAGCAGGACCCGCTCGACCGCCGCGGGGTCCACGTCCGGGTCCCCGATGACCGGGAGGAAGCGGCTGTCGCCGGTGAAGTCGCTGGTCGCCGACGCGGCCTTCTTGTTGCGCAGCATGGACTTCGGGGTGAAGACCACGAGCGGCCTGTGCTCGGGGGAGAGCGCCTGCAGGCGCAGCAGGTGGAAGTAGCTCGCGGCCGTGGACGGCTGGGCCACCCGGAAGGCGTCCTCGGCCGCCAGGGTCAGGAAGCGCTCGATCCGGCCGGAGGAGTGGTCGGGTCCCTGACCCTCGTAGCCGTGCGGCAGCAGCAGGACCACGCCGGAGCGCTGCCCCCACTTGGTCTCGCCGGCCACCACGAACTCGTCGATGATCGACTGCGCGCCGTTGACGAAGTCGCCGAACTGGGCCTCCCACAGCACGAGTGCGTCCGGCCGGGCGACCGAGTAGCCGTACTCGAAACCCATGGCGGCGAACTCCGACAGCAGCGAGTCGAAGATGTAGAGCTTCGCCTGCTCCTCGGAGAGGTGCAGCAGCGGCACCCAGTCCTCACCGGTGACCCGGTCGACGATGCAGGCGAAGCGCTGCACGAAGGTGCCGCGCCGGCTGTCCTGCCCGGCCAGCCGGACCGGCCGCCCCGCCATGAGGAGCGAGCCGAAGGCGGCGATCTCGGCGGTACCCCAGTCGATCCCGCCCTCCGAGAGCATCGCGGCCCGGCGCTGGAGCTGCGGCATGACCTTGGGGTGCACCGTGAAGCCGTCCGGCACCGCGGTGTAGGCGTCGGCGATGCGCTTGAGCACCTCCGGCTCGACCGCCGTCCGGAGATCGCCCGAGACGAGGTCGGCCTTGTCGGGGTACTCCGGGGACTGCACGTACTCCGGGGGCTCGCTGGCGGCCTCGCGGGTCTCGGCGAACACACGCTCGAGCTGCTGCTGGTAGTCCTGCAGCGCCTGCTCGGCCTCCTCGACCGAGATGTCGCCGCGACCGATCAGCGCCTCGGTGTAGAGCTTGCGGACCGAGCGCTTCTGCTCGATGAGGTCGTACATGAGCGGCTGCGTGTACGACGGGTCGTCGCCCTCGTTGTGCCCGCGGCGCCGGTAGCAGATCAGGTCGACCACGACGTCCTTGTCGAACGCCTGCCGGAACTCGAAGGCCATCCTCGCCACCCGGGCGCAGGCCTCGGGATCGTCGCCGTTGACGTGGAAGATCGGCGCCTGCACCATGCGCGCGACGTCGGTGCAGTAGATCGACGACCTCGAGTGCGCCGGCGACGTCGTGAAGCCCACCTGGTTGTTCACGACGATGTGGATCGTGCCGCCGGTGCGGTACCCCCGCAGCTGGGACAGGTTGAGGGTCTCCGCCACCACGCCCTGGCCGGCGAAGGCGGCGTCGCCGTGCATGAGGATCGGGAGCACCGGGAAGTCCGTGCCGCCCCGGTCGATGATGTCCTGCTTGGCGCGGGCGATGCCTTCCAGCACCGGGTTGACCGCCTCGAGGTGCGACGGGTTCGCGGTGAGCGACACCTTGATCGTCTCGCCGCTCCCGGCGGTGAACTCCCCCTCGGCGCCCAGGTGGTACTTGACGTCGCCCGAGCCCTGGACGGTCCGCGGGTCGATGTTGCCCTCGAACTCGCGGAAGATCTGCCCGTAGGACTTGCCGACGATGTTGGCCAGGACGTTGAGCCGGCCGCGGTGCGGCATGCCGATGCAGGCCTCGATGAGCCCGGCCTCCGCAGCCGCCTCGATCACCTCGTCGAGCAGCGGGATCATCGACTCGCCGCCCTCGAGCGAGAAGCGCTTCTGGCCGACGTACTTCGTCTGCAGGAACGTCTCGAAGGCCTCGGCCTGGTTGAGCTTGTGCAGGATGCGCAGCTGGTCCTCGCGTGCCATGCGCTGGTGCGGGCGCTCGACCCGCTCCTGGATCCAGCGCCGCTGCTCGGGTTCCTGGATGTGCATGTACTCGATGCCGACCGTGCGGCAGTACGCGTTGCGCAGCACGCCCAGGATGTCGCGCAGCTTCATGAACGGCTGGTCGGGCACGAAGGAGCCGGTGGCGAACTCGCGGTCGAGGTCCCACAGCGTCAGGCCGTGGGTCGTGACGTCGAGGTCGGGGTGGCTTCGCTGCTTGTACTCGAGCGGGTCGGTGTCGGCCATCAGGTGGCCGCGCACCCGGTAGGCGTGGATCAGCTCCAGGACGCGGGCCTGCTTGCCGACCTCGTCCTCGTGCGACGCCGTGACGTCGGAGGCCCAGCGCACCGGCTCGTACGGGATCCGCAGCGACCGGAAGATCTCGTCGTAGAAGCCGTGGTCCCCGAGCAGCAGCCCGTGCACGATGCGCAGGAAGTCGCCGGACTGCGCGCCCTGGATGACGCGGTGGTCGTACGTGCTGGTGAGCGTCAGGACCTTGCTGACGGCCATCCGGGCAAGCGTCTCGGGCGAGGCGCCCTGGAACTCGGCGGGGTAGTCCATGGCGCCGACACCGATGATCGTGCCCTGGCCCTTCATCAGCCGGGGCACGGAGTGGACGGTCCCGATCGTGCCCGGGTTGGTGAGGCTCACGGTGGTGCCGGCGAAGTCGTCGACGGTGAGCTTGCCGCCGCGCGCCCGGCGGACCACGTCCTCGTACGCGGACCAGAAGGCCGCGAAGCCGAGGGTGTCCGCCTTCTTGATGCTGGGGACCAGCAGCTGGCGGGAGCCGTCCTCCTTCTGCAGGTCGATCGCCAGGCCCAGGTTGATGTGGGCCGGCCGGACGACCGCCGGCTTGCCGTCGACCTCGTCGTAGGCGGCGTTCATCTCGGGCATCCGCCGGATCGCCTTGACGAGCGCGAAGCCGATGAGGTGCGTGAAGGAGACCTTGCCGCCGCGCGAGCGAGCCAGGTGGTTGTTGATGACGATGCGGTTGTCGATCAGCAGCTTCGCCGGGATCGCCCGGACGCTCGTGGCCGTGGGCACCTCGAGGCTGGCCGCCATGTTCGTGACGACGCGGGCGGCCGGGCCGCGCAGGGGCTGCACCACGGTCTCGCCGCCGGCGGGCTCCTCCCGGTCGGTGGCCGTCGAGGCGTCCCGGCCGGTGACGCCCTTGGCCGCGGCGGCCGGCCCGGGGGCCTTGGCGGGGGAGGGGGCGGCGGGCTTGGGGGCAGGCGCGTCGGCGGCCGGCTCCGGAGCCTTCGGG
>DATHTV010000181.1:0-3116 GCA_035462845.1 Jiangellales bacterium | reverse complement strand
GGGCGTGGTCGACGACTTCCAGCCGGTCAGCCGGCTGCACCTCGGCTACCCGGCCGGCCAGGGTGCGGCGCTGTCGGGCCTGGCGCGCCGACCCTCCCGGGTCGTGCCCAGGACGGTCCTGGACGCCCGTCTGCGCGACGCCGCCGCAGCAGCCGGTGCCGTGGTGTGCCAGCGGACCGTGCGCCGCGCGCAGGTCCGTCCCGACGGCGTCGTCCTCGACGGTGCGATCCGGGCCCGTACGGTCGTGGCCGCCGACGGCGCCGAGTCCGTCCTGCGCCGGTCGACGGGTCTGCCACGCGCCGACGACCGGCACCTCGCCGTCGCGATCCGCGGCTACGCACCCGTACGCCCGGACCTCGCGGAGGAGCAGCGGATCGTGCTGGCGAGGGGCGACCGGGCCGCGTACGCGTGGTCGTTCCCGATCGGGGACGGCCGGGCCAACGTCGGCTACGGCGAGGTCCTCGGCGGCCGTCCCCGGACCAGAGCCCACCTGTTGGAGCGCCTCGACAACCTGCTGCCGGGGGTGGCCGAGGACGGGACCGCATGGCGGGGGCACCACCTGCCGCTGTCCCCGGGCCGCCCGCGCCAGCCCGACGGCCGCATCCTGCTCGCCGGCGACGCGCTGTCCCTGGTCAACCCGCTCACCGGGGAGGGCATCTACTACGCCGTGCTGTCCGGGGCGTGCGCGGGAACCGCGGCGGTCAGCGGTGCTGCCGACCCGGGACGCGCCTACCGCACCGCGCTGGACCGGCAGCTCCGGAGGCACCTTCGGCACACCACCGCCGCGGCGCGGCTGGCCCGCAGCCCGAGGCTGGTCGACGCGGTCCTGCGCGCCGGCGACCGGGACGACGCGGTGTTCGACGCACTGACCGACCTCGGCCTCGGCCGCGGACTGCTGACCGGCCGGGTGCTGCGGGCGACCGGGCGGTCCTTCCTGCTCACGTCCCCGTCAGGTGCTCGGGCCGCACCGGGACCCGGGTGAGCCATCTCCCCGAGGCCGCCCGGATCGCCGAGACGAGCGCCGGACCCGAGGACAGGGTCGGCGGCTCCCCCACGCCGCGCAGCCCGTACGGGGCGTGCGGGTCCGGGTACTCGAGCACCTCGACCCGCATCGGCGGCATGTCGAGGATCGTCGGGATCAGGTAGTCGGTGAACGACGGGTTGCGGATGATGCCGTCCTCGACCACGACCTCCTCCATCAGCGCCAGCCCGAGGCCCTGGGCCGTGCCGCCGTGGATCTGGCCTAGGACCCCGGCCGGGTTGACCGCCTTGCCGACGTCCTGGACGCAGGCGAGCTCGACGACCTTGACCCGGCCGAGCTCCACGTCGACGTCGCCGACCGCCCGGTGGGCCGCGAAGGCGTACTGCACGTGCGCGTCACCCTGGCCGGTCTCCCGGTCGACGGCGTGGGTGGGCCGGTGCCGCCACTCGACGGTCTCCTCGAGGACCAGGTCGCCGAGGAGGTGAGCGAGGTCGAGGTCGGGGCCGTCGTCGCTGACGACCGTGCCGTCCTGCAGGCGCGCCCTCGTCAGAGCCCCTCCGGTGCGTTCCCGCGCCAGTCGCAGCACCCTCTCGGCGACCCGGCGGCACGCGGCCTGGACCGCGCCTCCGGTCACGTACGTCTGTCGAGAAGCGGAGGACGAGCCGGCGCTCCCGACCGCGGTGTCCTTGGGAGCCAGTACGACCCGCCGGACCCCGAGCTCGGTGCGGGCGATCTGCTGCTCCACCGTGACGAGGCCCTGCCCGAGCTCGGCGGCGGCGGTGTGCACCGTCGCAGTGGGCTCGCCGCCGGTGACCTGCAGGGTCACCCGAGCCGTGGAGAAGTCGTCGAAGCCCTCGGAGAAGCCGACGTTCTTGTACGCGACGGCGTAGCCGACGCCGCGCCGGACGCCCTCGCCCCGAGTGGAGCCGGACACGCCGCCGGGCATGGCACGCAGGTCGACCCGCCCCGCTCCGGAGGACTCCGGTGGCAGCGGCATGTCCCTGAGCCGCTGCAGCAGCTCGGCGACCGGTGCCGGGCTGTCGAGCACCTGCCCGGTCGGTGCCTCGGCGCCCTCACTCATCGCGTTGCGTACCCGCAGCTCGACGGGGTCGATCCCCAGCTGCGCGGCCGCCCGGTCCATCTGCGCCTCGTACGCGAAGGCTGCCTGGACGGCGCCGAACCCTCGCATCGCGCCACAGGGCGGGTTGTTGGTGTAGGCGCCGAAGCAGTCCACGTGCACGTTCGGCACGACGTAGGGACCGACGCCCATGAGCGCGGCGTTGGCGACCACGGCGGGGCTCGACGAGGTGTACGCACCGCCGTCCAGCCAGATGGTCGCCCGGACCGACACCAGGTCTCCGGCCGGGGTGAAGCCGTGCTCGTAGTGCATCCGCGCCGGGTGCCGGTGCACGTGGCCGAAGAACGACTCCTCGCGGCCGTAGTGCATGCGCACCGGGCGGCCGGTGCGCAGCGCGAGCAGGCAGGCGTGCACGTGCATCGACAGGTCCTCGCGGCCGCCGAAGGCACCGCCTACGCCGGCCAGGGTGAGCCGGACGAGCTCCGGGGGAAGGCCCAGCGCCCGGCAGACCTGGGCCTGGTCGACGTGCAGCCACTGCGTCGCGACGTACAGGTCGACGCCGCCGTCCTCCGCAGGCACGGCCAGTCCCGCCTCCGGCCCGAGGAAGGCCTGGTCCTGCATCCCCACCTCGTAGTCGCCGGCGACCACCACGTCCGCGGGCACGTCGGTCTCGCCCTTGCGGATCTTGACGTGCCGGACGAGGTTGCCCCGCTCGTGCACCTGCGGCGCGGCGGGGTCGAGGGCCGCCTCGGCGTCGGTCACCGGACGCAGGACCTCGTAGTCCACCCCCACCAGCGCCGCAGCCCGCCGGGCCGTCTCGGGGTGGTCGGCGGCCACGAGGGCCACCGGCTCGCCCTGGTAGCGCACCACGTGCACGGCCAGCACCGGCTGGTCCGCGTGGTCGAGGCCCACGGCGTTCTCCCCCGGCACGTCCGCATGGGTGAGGACCGCCGCGACTCCCGAGACCGCGAGGGCCGGTGCGATGTCGACGGCGCGGACCCGGGCGCTGGGGTGCGGGCTGCGGACCGTGACGCCGTAGAGCATCCCGTCGAGCCA
>DATHTV010000180.1:0-6059 GCA_035462845.1 Jiangellales bacterium | reverse complement strand
CGCGGACGTCGCAGACATGACGGTGAGCTCTTCTTATACGAGCAAGCACAACGGCGTCACCCACGTCAACCTCACGCAGCGGTACGAGGGCCTGGAGGTGTTCGGCGCTCAGGCAACGGTCAATGTCAAGGACGGCGAGGTCGTCTTCGTCGGCGACTCGCTGGTCGACGCGCTGGCGGCCAAGGCGGCCGGGCGAGTGGACAGCGGTCCGGCGGAGGCCGTGGAGGCTGCGGCCGAGGGCCTCGACCTCGACGAGCCGACCGGCCTGCGCGCCACGAAGCGCGCCGCCGGACCGGCACAGGAGACCACGTTCACCGGCGGCGGCATCTCCGAGTCGCCGATCCCGGTCAGGCTCGGCTGGCAGGTGGCCGACGACGCGCTGCGCCCGGCCTGGAAGGTCGTCATCGACGACTCCACCGACGTGCACCTCTGGGACGCCACCGTCGACGCCGAGACCGGCGAGCTGCTCGAGGTCCAGGACTGGACGTCCCACGACTCCCACGAGGGCTTGGAAAGCGCGCTCGGCCGGGAGGCGGGACCCGCACTTGCGGACACCCACGGATCGCCGAACCCGGTCCAGGACGGGTCCAGCTACCGCGTCTACGAGATCCCGCGGGAGAGCCCGAACGACGGTGACCGCACGCTCGTGAGCAACCCTGCGGACGGGCTTGCCTCGCCGTTCGGCTGGCACGACACCAACGGTGCCGACGGGCCGGAGTTCACCGTGACTCGCGGCAACAACGCGCACGCCTACCTCGACCGGGACAACAACAACCAGCCCGACCCCGGACAGGACGTGGACGGCGGACCGGGCCTGAGCTTCGACTTCCCGCTCGACCTCACCCAGCCGCCGACGACGTACCAGCCCGCCGCGGTGACCAACCTGTTCTACCTGAACAACGTGACGCACGACGTCATGTACCGGTACGGCTTCACCGAGGCGGCCGGCAACTTCCAGGCGAACAACTACGGTCGAGGCGGGGTCGGTGGCGACTACGTCCGGGCCGAGGCCCAGGACGGTGGCGGCGTCAACAACGCCAACTTCTCCACGCCGGCGGCGGACGGCGGTGCGCCGCGCATGCAGATGTACCTGTGGAACCCGTCCGGGGGCGCCCTGCCGAACCAGGTCGTCGTCGACCCGCCGTCCGCCGCGGCCGGAACCTACGGTGCGACCGGTGCCGCCTTCGGGCCCACACTCGGCACCACCGGGCTCTCCGGTCCGTTCGCGGTCGTGAACGACGGCAGCGCCCTCCCTTCGGAAGGCTGCGGCCCACTCGTCGGCTTCCCGACCGGGGCCGTGGCGATCGCCGACCGCGGCACCTGCCCGTTCACACAGAAGGTCGCGAACGCGCAGGCGGCCGGCGCCAGCGCGGTCGTCATCGCCAACAACGTGGCCGGCGCGCCGATCACGCTCGGCGGAGCGGACCTGACGATCGTCATCCCGGCGGTCATGGTGAGCCTCGCCGACGCGAGCGTGATCAAGGCCGGTCTGCCGGCCTCCGGCAGCGTCCGGGCCAACCCTGCGGCGGTCCAGCGGGACGGCGACCTCGAGAACGGGATCATCATCCACGAGTACGGCCACGGCGTGTCCCTGCGCCTGACCGGCGGTCCCGGCGTCAACTGCCTCACCGGTAACGAGCAGATGGGTGAGGGCTGGAGCGACTACCTCGCCATCGCGATGCTCATGGACCCCGCGGTGGACGACCCCGAGGGGCGGCGCGGCATGGGCCCGTACGCGCTGTACCAGGACGACCGCACCGGCGGTGGGATCCGGCCCGCGCCGTACTCGCGCAACATGGAGATCCAGCCGTTCACCTACGACCGGATCAAGACGAACGCCTGGACCACCGGCGGCTCGCTGGCCGTCCCGCACGGCATCGGGCACGCCTGGGCCGCGACGCTGTGGGACATGACCTGGGACCTGGTCGAGCGGCACGGGTTCAACCCGAACGTCTACGACAGCTGGGACAAGGGCGGCAACAACTTGGCGATCCAGCTGGTCATGGATGGGCTGAAGCTCCAGGGCTGCGCGCCGGGCTTCGTCGTCGGCCGCGACGCGATCATCGAGGCGGACAAGCTCCTCACCGGTGGCGAGAACGAGTGCCTGCTGTGGGGCTCCTTCGCCCGGCGCGGTCTCGGCGACAGCGCGGTCCAGGGCACGACGGCCCGAGACGACAACACCGAGGCGTTCGACGTCCCGGCAGGCTGCAAAGCGCCTGGCACCGGGATGGTGAGTCCGCAGTTCAAGAACCCCCCGACCCTGAACGTCCGGGACGCGGGCTCGGTGGCGCCCGTCCAGTTCAACCTCGGCGGGAACTTGGGCTCGGACCCGCTCAAGCCCAGTCACTCGCCTGCGTCGCAGCAGATCGACTGCACCACGCTCCAGCCGCTGCAGTACGCGATCACGACGCCGACGGCCTCGCCGGGGAACACGGCGCTGACGTACAACGCCCAGCAGCAGCGTTACACCTACCTGTGGGAGACCGAGGAGTCCCGGGCGGGCACCTGCCGCCAGCTCATCATCACCCTCCAGGACGGCACCCAGCACCGAGCGAACTTCCGGTTCGTCGCCCCAGATCCTGAGTGACCGAGATGGGCACCCTCGGCTGATCGGGTGAGGTGGTGAGGAGGGGCGTCGGCTGAGCCGGCGCCCCTCCGCGCTGCGGTCCCCGCTCGATCAGCCCGTACGACCTTGGCCCGGGTCCCACCGGAAGCGCCGCGCCGCCACCAGGGCCGCCCCGGCGAGCCAGGCGAGCATCACCGCCACGTGCACCCACGACAGGGACGGCCCGGAGGGGTCGAGGGTCTCCATCAACGCGTTGGACAGGTGCTGGAGCGGGAAGAGCGAGCCGACCGTGCCCATCCACGCCGGCGGGTCGCCGACCGGGAAGACGTCGGAGAAGAAGGACAGCGGCAGCAGGATGGCCAGCCCCACCGCGGTCATGGCCTTGCTGTCCGGGACCACGGAGGCCAGCGCCAGTCCGCAGGCCCCCATCGTGACGGTGCCCAGCGCGAGCACGAAGGCGGCGGGCAGCAGGCCCGCCACGGAGACCTCGAGGTCGAAGAACAGCAGTCCGGTCGCGAGCACCAGGACCGCGGTCACCCCGGCGATCCAGACCACGGTGGCGGTGCGTCCGGCCAGGTAGAGCCCGGGAGGCAGCGGTGTCCCGCGCAGTCGCTTGAGGATGCCGCGGTCCCGGGCCGTCGCCACCGCCTCGGGCATGTTGATGAAGGCGGTGACCCCCGCCCCGTACGCGATCATCCCGGCGGCGAACCACTGGGCGAACGGCAGGCCGTCAGGCCGGAAGCCCGAGTCCCCGTACATCGCGCTCATGAAGGCGTACAGACCGACCGGCATGGCGACGGCGAAGAACACCCAGCCCGGGTCGCGCCAGGCCGCTCGGTCCGCGAACCGCGCCTGGGCCATCCCCATGGCTACGTAGGACGGGCGGCCCGGAGCCGTGGCCGCCACGGCGGGTGTGCCGGCATCCGGCCGCGACGCCGCCCCGGCGGTGCGGCGAGCCCCACCCGCGGGCGGGTCCCACCGGAACGCCCTGGCCGCGACCAGCAGCGAGCCCAGCAGCCACGCCGCCATCACGGCGAGGGCAGTGAGGTCCAAGCCGGCCCCGGTCGCGAAGGGGTCGAACTGGCCCTGCAGTGCCCGGACGAGGTGCTTCAGGGGGAAGACCGAGCCCAGCCGGGAGAGCCAGGCAGGGGACTCGGCGCCGAAGGTGAAGAGGTCCGAGACGAAGGTGAGCAGCACCGCGGTGGCGATCGAGACCGCCTGGGCGACCGACGCCGACGGGGAGAGGGCAGCGACGGCCAGGCCGAGGGCCGCGAAGCAGGCGATGCCCAGCGCCACCGTCACCACGGTGGCGGGAACGGTGCGCCACACGACCTGGACGGAGTACGCGCCCCCGCCCAGCAGGACCAGGGCGAGGAGGGATCCGAGGGCGAACGTCACCGCCCCGCCGATCCGCCCGACGAGGTAGGTCCACGCGGGCAGCGGGGTGCCGCGGATCCGCTTGAGGATGCCCTGGTCCCGCGCCAGCGACAGGCTGATCGCCAGCGTCGGGTAGCTCGCGTAGAGGATGCCCATCGCCGCGGCGGCGGGAGTGGCGAACTGCATCACCCGGATCCCGCTTCCGTCGTCCAGCAGCGCGTTGCCGGCCAGCAGGCCGATGACGGCCAGCCACACCAGGGGCAGGACCGCGGTGAAGATGAGCACGATCCGGGTGCGCCAGAGCTCGCGGACCGCGTAGCCGAGCTGCGTGGCCACGAGGGCGGGCGTCGGAGGCCGCTGCGGCGACCGGTGCCCCAGCGCCCGGGCGACGGCCGGGGTCGTCACGGCGGCACGCTCTCCACGAGCTCGAGGTAGACGTCCTCGAGCGACGGCCGGCTCACCGCGAGCGCCGGGACCTCGAGGCCGCGCGCGAGCGCCCATGACGTGAGCCGGTGCAGGGCCGCCGTGGGCTCCGCGGTGTGCACCTGCCACTCCGCGCCCAGGGCCTGGGGGTGTTCGCCGGCCTCGCCGAGGTCGGGCAGGTCCTCGACGGCGACCCCCGGCGGCAGCCGGAAGGAGAGCACGCAGGTGCCGCGGGCGCCCGCGCCCAGCTGCTCGGGCGTCCCGAGGGCGACCAGGCGGCCGCGGGCCACGACCGCGACCCGGTCGGCGAGGTGCTCGGCCTCGTCCATGTAGTGCGTGGTCAGCAGGACCGTCTTGCCGAGCGAGCGCAGGTCCTCCACGAGGTCCCAGGCACGTCGCCGGGCGGACGGGTCGAAGCCGGTCGTCGGCTCGTCGAGGAAGAGCAGCTCGGGGTCGCCGACCAGGCCGAGGGCCAGGTCGAGGCGGCGGCGCTGGCCGCCGGAGAGGGTCTTGACCTTGGCGTCCCGCTTCTCGGTGAGGCCGACGAGCTCGACCACGTCGTCGACGCCGAGCTGTCGCGGGTACATGCCCCGGTACAGGCGGACCAGCTCGGCGACCGAGAAGTCCTCGTCGAGCCCGGCCTCCTGGAGGACGATGCCGATCCGCTCGCGCAGATCGCGTCCGCCGGCCTCCGGGTCGTACCCGAGGACGGTGACGGAGCCGCCGGTGCGGCGCCGGTGCCCCTCGAGGATCTCGACCGTCGTGGTCTTGCCCGCGCCGTTGGGGCCGACGAGGGCGAAGATCTCCCCCTCGTCGATCGTGAACGACAGCCCGTCCACCGCGGGCACCCCGTCGTACTCCTTGCGCAGGCCCTCCACCACGACCGCGGCCATGGTGGGCCACCTCCTCCTCGCTCGCCCACGCCGCCGTGCGGCGACGGCCGGGTCAGTCCTCCGTGGCGTGGTGCAGGTGCTCGATGGTGGCGTCGGGGCCGGGGAAGACGAGCGTCTCGTGCCCGGTGTCGGACCAGCGGACCAGGAACGGCGGGCCGCCCTCGGTCCCGTGGGCCTCGAGCACCTCGCCGTCGCGGACCGGGTCGTCGATGTGGGCCCCGTGCACGATCAGCCGGTCGCCGATCTCCGCGCGCATCGTCCTCACGTCCTTCCGCACGTCCGGTGCGCCGATCGGCACCGGTTCCGACCCCAGCATCGAGCGGGCCGTGGCGGCGGAGGCAGAGCCGAAGGTCCCCGCGTCAGCGGCGGTACGGCAGCGGCACCTCCCTGGTGCCCCCCGGGTCGATCTCGATGTCCTGGCCGGCCACCCGCAGCCGCAGCCGCGCCGGGCCGCCGCGCCGCCCGCTGACGACCAGGCTGTCGTGCCGCACGGTGACGAAGACCCCGTAGTGCTGGCGGTAGCGCAGCCGGAAGCGCAGCTCGGTGAGCTCCTCCGGCAACCGGGGCTCGAACCACAGCCGCTCCTCGCGCAGCTCCAGCCCGGTGAAGCCGCGCTGCAGCAGGTCGACGGTGCCGGCCATGGCGCCCAGGTGGATGCCCTCGGCCGTGGTGCCTCCCTGCACGTCGCTGACGTCGGACTCGAGCGCTTCGGTGAACAGGTCCCAGGCCACCTTGCCGTCGTACCGGGCCAGCACCCAGGAGTGGACCAGCTTGGACAGCGTCGAGCCGTGGGAGGTCCG
>DATHTV010000179.1:0-4787 GCA_035462845.1 Jiangellales bacterium | reverse complement strand
GCGCGGTCGGCGGGGAGTTCGTCTCCAAGGCCGTCCGGGCGCTCGGCCCGCTGGCGACCCGGCCGGCCGAGGTGCCCGAGCCGGCCGACACCAGCCCGCGGGATCCCGCCCGGCAGGCGATCCAGGCACACCTGGCTCGGCACACCCGGGCGCTGCGGCTCGCGGACATGGCGGTGCGCCGCGACGCGGACGACGCCGTGCACCAGATGCGGGTGGCGGCGCGGCGCCTGCGCTCGGGGCTGCGGGTGTTCCGTCCCCTGCTGGATCGCACCTGGGCGGACGACCTGCGCGAGGAGCTGGCGTGGGTGGCGGGGGCGCTTGGCGGCTACCGGGACCGCGAGGTGCTGCTCGCGCGGCTCGACGAGCACGCCGGCGAGCTGCCCGAGGACCTCCCCGTCGCCGAGGTACGCGCGCTGCTGCGCCGCCGGCTTCGCCGCGAGATGACCGAGGCACGCAAGCACGCCCTCGAGACGCTCTCCAACGACCGGTACCTGGCGCTGCACGACGCTCTGGTCGACGCCTGCGCCGACCCGCGGACCCTCGAGGACGCCGAGCGGCCCTCCCGTGACGTCCTGCCGCCGCTGGTGACGCACGCGTGGAAGCGGCTCGCGCGCGACGCCGAGCGGCTGCTGGCCGACGAGGCCGCCTCCGGCGGCGCGCCCGACGACGAGTGGCACGAGACCCGCAAGGCGGCCAAGAAGGCGCGGTACGCGGTGGAGGCGTGCGTCCCGGTCTTCGGCAGTGACGCAGCGGCGATGGCCAAGCAGCTGTCCCGGGTGACCGAGGTCCTGGGCGAGCACCAGGACGGCGCCGTCGCGGCGGACGCGGTACGCGGGATGGCGGCCAGCGGCCGGGTGGGCGCCGAGGTCGCCTTCGCCCTCGGCGTCCTGCACGGAGTCGAGCGGGACCACGTCGAGCGCACGAGGGCCGAGTTCGCCGCGATCTGGCCGGAGGTGCGGCGGCGCCGGCTGCGGAAGTGGCTGGAGGGGTGAGCCGCGGCGTGATCCAGGCCGCGGGGGTGGTCCTGTGGCGACCGAGCCGCGACGGGGCCGGCCTCGAGGTGTGCCTGGTCCACCGCCCCAAGTACGACGACTGGTCGCTGCCGAAGGGCAAGGTGGACCCGGGCGAGCACCTGCTGGCCTGCGCGGTGCGGGAGGTGCTGGAGGAGACCGGCCACCGGGTGGTGCTCGGCCGCCCCCTCCCCGACCAGCGCTACCCGGTCGGCCCGGACGACAAGGTGGTCCACTACTGGGCCGCCCTGGCCGACGACTCGGCGCCGCCGTGGCAGGGAACCGTGGAGATCGACCAGGCCGAGTTCCTGCCCGTCCCGGCCGCGCTGGAGCGGCTCACCCATCCCCGGGACGCGGAGCTCGTCGCCGGCGTCGCCGCCGACCCGGCCCCGACCGTCCCCCTCGTCGTGCTGCGCCACGGCAAGGCCATGAGCCGCAGCGGCTGGACCGGCCCGGACCCCGAGCGCCCGCTCGAACGGCGCGGCGTGGCGCAGGCCGACCGGCTGGCGGTGCTCCTCGGCTGCTACGGGCTCGCCCGGATCGTGTCCAGCGACGCCGCCCGCTGCGTCGACACCGTCCGCCCGTACGCCACCAGCACCCGGCGCACCGTCGAGCTGGAGCCAGGGGTGTCCGAGATCGGCCACGAGCAGCACCCGGACCTCGCCGCAGAGGTCGTCCAGGCGCTGCTCAGCGCGGCCGAGCCGACCGTGCTGTGCTCGCACCGCCCGGTCCTGCCGACCCTGTTCGAGGCCGTACGAGAGCACGCGAGGTGCGACGTCCCGGCCGAGCCGACGCTGCCCCCGGGTGGCTTCGTCGTGCTGCACCACCGGGACGGGATCGTCGTCGCTGCGGAGCGCCACGAGCTCTGAATGACCACGTTCACCACCCGCTCGGCGTCATCACGAGGCGTCGGCGCCTGGTGAAGGCCCGACTGGCCTGGTGGTGGCCGGATCGCGAGGCCGCCACGGGCCGTCCGGCTCGGCACGGCCGTCGGGCTCGTACGGCCGTCGGGTTCGTACGGCCGGCCGTCCACAACGGCCGAGTCGAGGGCCTCGCGTCCACAGCCGCGCCCTGGGCCCTGTCGCCACGGCGCGCGGAACGGCACTGTCCCGACATGCTGCTTCCCGAGGTCGCCGCCGTCGCCGCCGCACACGGGGGCGTGTTCCTCCGCCGCCATGCGCTGGCTGGGGGCTACACCGACGACGAGATCCGGCGACTGGTGTCCACCAAGGGGTGGCGCCGCCTCCGCCGCGGCGCGTACTGCGAGGCGCAGGTCTGGCTTCGGGCCGACGTGCTCGAGCGGCACCGGATGACGGTGCACGCGGCGATCATGGTGCTCCAGCACCCGGCGGTGGTCAGCCACCAGTCGGCTGCCGTGCTGCTGGGGCTCACGCTGTGGGGAGCACCGCTCGACCACGTCCACGTCACGCGGACGGACCTGCACTCACCGCGCAGGGAGGGCGGGGTGCACCACCACGTGGGCGCTCTGGCGCCCGAGGACCTCCTGGTCGTGGGCGGCATCCCGGTCACCAGCCCCGCCCGTACGGCCGTCGACATCGCCCGCGAGCACGGAGCGGAGGTCGGTCTGGTGACCGCCGACGCCGCGGTCGCCCGACCCGACTGCAGCGTGGCGGCGCTCCGGGAGGTGGCGGCCCGCCAGGCGGACTGGCGTGGGGCTCGAGCCGCCGGCCGGGTAGCGAGGATGGCCGACCCCCGGAGTGAGTCGGCGGCGGAGTCACGCTTCCGGTACCTGTGGTACCTCGCCGGTGGCCCCGACCTGGACCTCCAGGTCGAGGTCACGGTCGGCGGGGTCGTCATCGCCCGGCTCGATGCCCTCGACTTCGAGGGCAACACCGCCCACGAGGTCGACGGGCGGGTGAAGTACGAGGGTGATGACGCGACCGACGTCCTGTGGCGGGAGAAGCTCCGCCAGGACGCGGTCCGCCGGGCCGGCGTGGACACGGAGCGCTGGGTATGGCGGGACCTCGAGCGGCCAGAGCGGACCGCTGCCAGGATGCGCGCGTGCTGGCGGGGCGCCCGCCCCTGGCGCCGGTCCTCCTGACCGTCCGGGACCGCGCCATCCACCCAGCAGGGCGTCCACCACCCGGCCGATGGGGCGACCACGTGGCGTCGACGCCTCGTGGTGACACCACCCGGGTGGTGAACGTGGTCATTCCAGCCGGAGGGGCGTGACCGGGCCGTGACCGCTCCCACCTGCGCGACGTGACCGGCCCGAGACCGGCCGGGGGGCGGGTTCACGTGACCGCCATCACCTGGTCGGCCGGCGGACGACGAAGGTGCGGCCCGCGTTCACCGCTCGTTCACTCCGGCCGGGCCGACGCGTCACCTGCCCTGCCTACGTTCCTCGGCGTCACATCGGTTCTCACCCGTGTCCCGGAAGGACATCCCACCGTGATCGACAGCATCCTCCGCCGCCGCGTGGCCCCCCTGGCCGTGGCCGGCGCCGCCGCCCTCGTCCTCGCGGCCTGCGGCAGTGGCAACGACCCCGCCAACACGGCGGGCGACGGCGAGACGGGCAGCAACGAGCTGTCCGGCTCGGTCAACGTCGACGGCTCGAGCACCGTCTTCCCCCTCTCCAGCGCGGCCGCCGAGCTCTTCAACGAGGAGCAGCCGGGCGTGCAGGTGTCGGTCGGGCAGTCCGGCACCGGCGGCGGCTTCGAGAAGTTCTGCGCCGGCGAGACCGACATCTCCAACGCATCGCGCGCGATCGAGGACGACGAGATCGCCGCGTGCGAGGACAACGGCATCGCCTTCGAGGAGCTGTCCGTCGCCAACGACGCCCTCACCGTGGTCGTGAACGCGGACAACGAGTGGGTGGACTGCCTGACCGTGGAGCAGCTCAACACGATCTGGGCACCCGACTCCACCGTGACCAACTGGAACCAGGTGGACCCGTCGTTCCCCGACGAGGCCCTGGTCCTCGCCGGTCCGGGCACCGACTCGGGCACCTTCGACTACTTCACCGACGCCATCAACGGTGAGGAGGGGGCCTCCCGCACCGACTACGAAGCCTCCGAGGACGACAACGTCATCGTGCAGGCGGTCCAGGGGTCCACGGGCGGCATGGGGTACTTCGGCTTCTCCTACTACGAGGAGAACGCCGACACCCTCAAGGCCCTGGAGGTCGACGGTGGCGACGGCTGCGTCGCCCCGAGCGCGGAGACCGTGCAGGACGCCTCGTACGCCCCGCTGGGCCGGCAGCTCTTCATCTACGCTTCGGACACCTCCATCGCCGACAAGCCCGAGGTCGAGGCCTTCCTCGAGTTCTACATCGACAACATCGACGAGATCGTCGAGGCCGCCGCGTTCATCGGCCTCAACGACGAGCAGAAGGCGGAGCTCGAGGACAAGTTCGAGTCCCTCCGAAGCTGAGTCGGCACACCCCACAGGAAGCGAGCCCGTGACCTCGTGACCGTCACCAGCACACCGCCGCCCGGCGCCGGGACCTCCCTGCGCCGGGCGCGGCCTCGCTACGGCGAGCGCATCGTCGAGGCAGTCCTCTTCCTCGCCGCGCTCGTCTCGGTCGTCACCACGGTCGGCATCGTGGTGGCCATCCTGGGCCCCACCCTGGAGTTCTTCCGGGAACCCGCGGTCAACGTGTGGGACTTCCTGACCGGTACGACGTGGACCCCGCTCTTCGCCGCGGCGCAGCAGGCGTTCGGGGTGCTGCCGCTGGTGGCCGCGACACTCACGACGTCGTTCATCGCCCTGCTCGTCGCCCGCCCGGTCGGGCTCGGAGCGGCGATCTACCTGGCC
>DATHTV010000178.1:0-26635 GCA_035462845.1 Jiangellales bacterium | reverse complement strand
GAGGCCTCCCGGTGGATCCCGCAAGGGTGGTGAACGTGGTCATTCGAGGCCGGTCGCCCCGGGGGGTCGTCAGTCCAGGCCGGGGGCGCTGGTCAGGTCGGCGCGGACGGCGGCGCGCAGCTCGGCGACGCGTTCCGCGGTGGGCGTCGCGGGCGCGCCGTCGGGCGGCGCCACCGCGTACCACGCGTCGACGTGCTCGACGCCGTAGCGGTGACCGTGCCCGGTCGGGACGCCCAGGGACAGCGCCATGTCGGCCGCGACCTGCCAGAACGTCACGACCGGGTACCACGTGAACCGGGGCAGCACGTCCGCGCCGCGCGGCTCCTCCAGCCACTGCGGCCGCTCCCAGAGCAGGCTGGGCGACCACCGCGACACCGGGTCGGACGCGTGCGAGAGCACCAGCGTTCGCGGCTCGGGCCAGCCCGCGGTCGACGGTGCCGGCTCCCGCCCGCCGGCCCAGAACCGCACGGACGCGGAGCCGCTGACCACCGGGGCCACGACCGTCGTCCCCGGGTCACGGCGGTCCACCAGGTCGGAGACCAGCCGGGTCCCGACCGGCTGGCCGACCCAGAGCGCCCCGTCGGTACGCGACACGACGTCGTCCACGTCGTCGAACGCGGCGGCGCTCCCCTGGGCGCCCAGGCTCTCGCCGTACACCACGAGCCGGGGACGGTCCCCCGCGGGCAGCTCCAGCCACCGCTCGCGGACGGCCTCGAAGAGCAGCGCGCCGGCCCGCTCGACCTCGCCGGAGTCGCCGAGGATCGACATCCAGCTCGGCAAGGTGGAGTACTGCATCGAGACGATGGCCGTGTCCCCGCCGTGGACGTGCTCCAGTGCCGAGGCCGCGTACGGGTCCACCCAGCCGGTGCCGGTCGCCGTGGCCACCAGGAGGACCTCGCGCCCGAACCCCCCGGCCCGCTCGAGCTCGCACACGGCCACCCGAACCCGCTCCTCGGGCGTCTCGCCGGCGGCCAGGCCCACGTACACCCGGACGGGCTCCACGGCGGCGCCGCCGGACGTCGTCCGCAGGGAGGCGAGGTCGGGCCCGCTGACGATGAACTCGCGGCCCTTGCGGTTCATCGTCTCCCAGGGGACGAGCGAGCCCGGCCCGCCCGAGCGCAACGACGAGGTCGGCGCCGGGACGGAGGAGTGCTCGATCCGGTCCCAGGCCGCGAAGGCCAGCCCGCCGGCCGCGAGCAGCGCCGGGACGAGCAGGCCGCTCAGCGCCCACACCACGATGACGCCGACGGAGCCGACCGACGTCACGGCGGCGACGGGGACCGGCACCCACCGGCGCAGCCGCAGCTCCAGGGCGCGGGCGGCGCCGCGCAGCCAGCGCCACACCGCGAGCAGGGAGAGGAACAGCGCCGTGGCGCAGACCACGATGCGCACGTAGTGGGCCGGCCCGGGGCTCTCGGCCCCCATGAGCAGGCGCAGCTCGGTCTGCCAGGCGGCGGCCCGGACGAGGAACCACGCCGTCGTGGCCCCGCCCACCAGGGCGGTGGTCCACCAGGCCGCGAGGACGGTACGCCGGCCGGGCCGCCACCCACGACCGTGCAGCGGACCGGGCAGCAGCACCACGCCGCGGACCAGCAGGCGCACGACGACCGCCACCGCGACGCCCGTCGCGTACCCGAAGATCGCGGCGAGGCCGGACACCGCCGCCTGGTAGCCCCAGGTGCGGGGTAGCAGCGACGGCGTGAGCGAGGCCGCGAGCAGGACGAAGGCGCCGACGACGCCGACCAGGTCGAGCCGCAGCCACCGGACCAGGCGGCGCAGGCCAGGGACCCGCCCGGCGGCCTTGCGGGCCTGCGCGGCAGCCACCGTGCCGCGCTGACGGGGGAGCCGGGGTGGGACGACGCGACCGCCGACCCCGTCGCGGGTGCGGACGGAGTCGGCGGTCATGGTGTCAGTGTGATGCGTCCCGGCCGGTCGCGGGCACGGTCGGACGGCCCGTGCGCCCGCTCCGAAACGGAGGCCCTGGCTCAGGCCTGAGCGGTCTCGGTGACACGCGTGCGGGTCGGGTCCAGCGGGATGCCCGGCCCCATCGACGCGGCCATCGTGGCCTTGCGGACGTAGCGGCCCTTGGCCGCCGACGGCTTGAGCCGGGTGATCTCGTCCATCGCCGCGGCGTAGTTCTCGACCAGCTGCTGCTCGGAGAAGCTCGCCTTGCCGATGATGAAGTGCAGGTTGCCGTGCCGGTCGACGCGGAACTCGATCTTGCCGCCCTTGATGTCGCCGACCGCCTTGGCCACGTCCATCGTCACGGTGCCCGTCTTGGGGTTGGGCATGAGGCCACGCGGACCGAGGACGCGGCCGAGCCGGCCGACCTTGCCCATGAGGTCGGGGGTCGCCACCACGGCGTCGAAGTCCAGGCGACCGCCCTGGACCTCCTCGATCAGCTCGTCGGAGCCGACGATGTCCGCGCCCGCCGCCCGGGCCTCCTCGGCCTTGGCGCCGGCGGCGAAGACCAGGACCCGAGCGGTCTTGCCGGTGCCGTGCGGGAGGTTGACCGTGCCGCGGACCATCTGGTCGGCCTTGCGCGGGTCGACACCCAGCCGCAGGGCCACCTCGACGGTGGCGTCGTACTTGGTCGTGGCCGTCTCCTTGACGAGGCGGACCGCCTCGTCCGGGGAGTAAAGGCGCTCGCGGTCGATCTTCTCGGCGGCGGCGCGGTAGGCCTTGCTGCGCTTCACGTGCTGCTCCTCTTCGTCGGTGCGGGAGTCGTGGTACGGGCCGAAGCGGGCCCTGCCACTGGTGCTGCGGGGGCTCTCAGCCCTTGACCTCGATGCCCATCTGGCGGGCGGTGCCGGCGATGATCTTCTCGGCGGCGTCGAGGTCGTTGGCGTTGAGGTCGGGCATCTTGGTCTGCGCGATCTCGCGGACCTGGTCGCGGGTGATGGTGGCGACCTTGGTCTTGTGCGGCTCGCCGGAGCCCTTCTCGACGCCGGCGGCCTTGAGGATCAGCCGGGCGGCGGGCGGGGTCTTGGTCACGAAGGTGAACGAGCGGTCCTCGTACACCGTGATCTCGACCGGCACCACGTTGCCGCGCTGGGCCTCGGTGGCGGCGTTGTACGCCTTGCAGAACTCCATGATGTTGACGCCGTGCTGACCGAGGGCTGGGCCCACGGGCGGCGCGGGGGTCGCGGCCCCGGCCTGGATCTGGAGCTTGATCAGGCCGGCGACCTTCTTCTTGGGGGGCATGCGGGTCCTTACTGGGTGTGGAGTGGTTCCGCCCGCGGCGGCGGCGCCGCGGGCAGCACTGTCAGAGCTTCTGGAGCTGGGCGAAGGAGCGCTCGACCGGCGTCTCGCGGCCGAAGATCTCGACCAGGCCCTTGACCTTCTGCGAGTCGGGGTTGATCTCGTTGATCGTGGCGTGGAGCGTCGCGAACGGCCCGTCGACGACCATGACGGAGTCGCCGACCTGGAAGTCGACGACCTCGACCTGCTGCTTCTCCTTGGGCTTGCGCTCGACGCTCACCTCGGGGGCAAGCCAGCGCTCGACCTCGTCGAGGGTCAGCGGCAGCGGCTGGTGGGCGTGGCCCACGAAGCCGGTGACCGCCGGGGTGTGCCGGACCGCCGCCCAGGACTCGTCGCTCATGTCCATGCGCACGAGCACGTAGCCGGGGAAGCGGTTGCGCTTGACCAGGCGGCGCTGGCCGTTGCGGATCTCGGCGACCTCCTCCTGAGGGACCGCGACCTCGAAGATGAAGTCCTCCATGTTGAGGCTGCCGATGCGGTTCTCGAGGTTGGCGCGGACCCGGTTCTCCATGCCGGAGTAGGTCTGCACGACGTACCAGTCGCCCGGCTTGGCGCGCAGCACCCGGCGGAACTCCTCGAGCGGGTCGACCTCCTCGGCGGGGACCTCCTCGGCGGGGGCCTCCTCGGAGGGCGTCTCCTCGGCGGGTGTCTCTGCTGCCGGAGCCTCCGGGTCGGCGGCGGTCACGTCGGGCGTCTCGGCGGCCGGCGGTGCCTCGACCGGACCGCTGGCGTCCTCCGCCTGGTCGGCGGCGGGCACGGCGGTCTCGTCGTAGGGCTGCTGGTCGGACACGGTGCTGACTTCTTCCTCCGGGGATCGGTCTCGGGGTGCCGGTCTCAGGGCCTCGGGCTCAGCCGAAGACGGCGAGCGTGGCCCAGCCGAAGACGAGGTCGAGGACCGAGACGATGGCGATCATGACGCCGACGAACACGAGCACGACGGCGGTGTAGGTGAGCAGCTGGTTGCGCGTGGGGTAGACGACCTTGCGCAGCTCGGCGACGACCTGGCGGACGAACAGGGCCGCCTTGGACGGCCAGGCGCGCAGGCGGGCGAGCATGCCGCGTCCGCCCCGCCTCGGGGGACGGTCGCGCTCGGGCGTGGCGGTCTGGCCGCGCGTCTCCGTCACTGGTCGTACCTCGCTGTCGGGCCACCCGGGCGGGTGGCGGTCGTGGATCTGCCGCGGGTCGGCGACCCCGAGCAGGGCAGGAGGGACTCGAACCCCCAACCGCCGGTTTTGGAGACCGGTGCTCTGCCAGTTGAGCTACTGCCCTTCGCCGGCGGCCGTCGGCACCGACGACAGCTGCGAGGGCAGGCTGGCGCAGGGGTCGAGGACCGCCAGGGAGGGAGTGTACGGGGTGCGCGAGGCGCGGGTCGAACTCCGGCCCCGAGAACTCCGGCCCCGACCGGTGCGCCGGGCGACGGGTGATCGTCGCGGGGGGAGGTGCCAGGATGACGGCATGGACTCCGTCGCGGCCCTCCGCACGTCCCGGCCCCGCGTCTCGACCCGGATCGGCTCGATCACCGAGTCGGCGACCCTCGCGGTCGACGCCAAGGCCAAGGCCCTCAAGGCGGCCGGTCGACCCGTCATCGGCTTCGGCGCGGGCGAACCCGACTTCCCGAGCCCCGACTACGTGGTCGAGGCGGCCGTGGCGGCCTGCCGGGACCCCCGCAACCACCGCTACTCTCCCGCCGCCGGCCTGCCGGAGCTGCGCGAGGCCGTGGCGGCCAAGACCCGGCGGGACTCCGGGCTGGACGTCGGGCCGTCCCAGGTGCTCGTCACCAACGGCGGCAAGCAGGCCGTGTACGAGGCCTTCGCCACGCTACTCGACCCGGGCGACGAGGT
Organism: Jiangellales bacterium; assembly: GCA_035462845.1. Classification (GTDB taxonomy): domain Bacteria; phylum Actinomycetota; class Actinomycetes; order Jiangellales; family Jiangellaceae; genus DASTQL01. The sequence goes on along the minus strand of DATHTV010000178.1, from coordinate 21,533 downwards.
CCTGCTGCCGGCTCCGTACTGGACGACGTACCCGGAGGCGATCCGGCTCGCCGGCGGGGTGCCTGTCGAGGTGCTCGCCGACGAGACCCAGGGCTACCGGGTGGGCGTCGACCAGCTCGAGGCCGCGCGGACCGAGCGGACGAAGGTGCTGCTCTTCTGCTCGCCGTCCAACCCGACCGGCGCCGTCTACCCGCCCGAGCAGGTCCGTGAGATCGGCGCCTGGGCGCTCGAGCGCGGCGTCTGGGTGGTCACGGACGAGATCTACGAGCACCTGACGTACGGCGACGCTCACTTCAGCTCGATGCCGGTCGAGGTCCCCGAGCTGGCCGACACCTGCGTCGTGCTCAACGGCGTCGCGAAGACCTACGCGATGACCGGGTGGCGGGTGGGTTGGATGATCGGTCCGCCCGACGTGGTCAAGGCCGCCGCCAACCTCCAGTCCCACCTGTCGAGCAACGTGGCCAACGTGTCCCAGCGCGCAGCCCTGGCCGCGGTCTCCGGTGACCTCTCCGCGGTGGAGCGCATGCGCGAGGCCTTCGACCGCCGCCGGCGGACCATGACCGACATGCTCCGCGCGATCGACGGGGTGACCTGCCCCGAGCCGGAGGGCGCCTTCTACGCGTACCCCTCCGTCAAGGGGTTGCTCGGCCGCGAGATCCGCGGCCGCACCCCGACCACCAGCGCCGAGCTGGCCGAGCTGGTGCTGGAGGAGGTCGAGGTGGCGGTCGTGCCGGGTGAGGCCTTCGGGCCCAGCGGCTACCTGCGCCTCTCGTACGCGCTCGGCGACGACGACCTCGTCGAGGGCGTCGGCCGCCTGCAGCTGCTCCTCGGGGAGGCACGCTGACCACCGGGGCCCCGCCCGTACGGGTGGGGCTGGTGGGTTACGGCCAGGCGGGCGAGGGCTTCCACGGCCGGCTGCTCAGCGCCTGCCCGGGCGCGCAGGTGGTGGGGGCGGTCACCCGCTCGGCGGAGCGAGCCGAGCGGGTGACGCAGGCGCACCCGGGCGCGCAGGCCGTCCCCGACGTCGACGCCCTGCTCGGTGACCTGCGACCGGACCTGGTCGTGGTCGCCAGCCCGCACGGGCAGCACGCGTTGCACGCGCGGTCCGCCCTCGACGCGGGCGCCGGGGTGGTCGTCGACAAGCCGCTGGCCACCAGCAGCAGCGTCGCGGCGGCCGTGGTGGAGCACGCCCGGTCGCTGGGCCGACTGCTCACGGCCTTCCACAACCGGCGATGGGACTCCGACCAGCTGACGCTGGCGAGGCTGCTCGACGACGGCACCCTCGGGGCCGTGCACCGCCACGAGACGCGCTTCGAGCGGTGGCGCCCCGAGCTCGACCCGGCCAAGTGGCGCGACCACAACACGGTCGAGGAGGGCGGCGGGACCCTGCTGGACCTGGGCACCCACCTGGTGGACCAGTCGGTGCAGCTGTTCGGCCCGGTGCAGCGGGTCCACGCCGAGGTCGCGGCCCGTCGCGGCGGCTCCGACGACGACGCCTTCCTCTCCCTCGCCCACGTGGGCGGCACGGTCAGCCATGTGTCGGTGGGCTCGGTGTTCGGTGCCCCCGGGCCTCGGCGGCGCGTGCTCGCCGAGCACGGCGCGTACGTCGTGGCGGCCCTGGACTCCCAGGAGGAGCAGCTGCGCACGGGGCTGCGGGCCGACGACCCCGGCTTCGGCCTCGAGCCGGAGGACCGCTGGGGCCGGCTGCACCGCGGTGACGAGGTCGTGCCGGTGCCGAGCGAGCGCGGGCGGTGGCGCGACTTCTACCCGGCCGTGCTGGCGGCCTTGCGCGGCGAGCGCCCCGTGCCGGTGGACCCGGCCGACGCCGTCCAGGTCCTGCGCGTGCTCGAGGCGGCTCGGCGCAGCGCGGCCAGCGGCTCCAGCGTCGTGCCCTGACCGCCGGTCCGACGGTGCCCCGAGAACTGCGGGCCCTGCCCAAGGCCCACCTGCACCTGCATTTCACCGGCTCGATGCGGCACGAGACGCTGGTCGAGCTCGCGGACGAGCACGGCGCCCACCTGCCCGACGCCCTGCGCGACGAGTGGCCGCCACAGCTGTCGGCGGCGGACGAGAAGGGCTGGTTCCGCTTCCAGCGCCTGTACGACACCGCGCGGGCCGTGCTGCGGACGGAGTCCGACGTACGCAGGTTGGTGCTGGAGGCCGCAGCCGACGACGCCGCAGAGGGGTCGGGCTGGCTGGAGATCCAGGTCGACCCCTCCGGCTACGCGGCGCGCTTCCACGGCATCACCGCGTTCACCGAGCTGGTGCTCGACGCGGCCCGTAAGGCCGAGGCCGAGACCGGGACGGGGGTGGCGGTCGTCATCGCTGCCAACCGCACCCGGCACCCGCTCGACGCGCGCACCCTGGCCCGGCTCGCCGTCCGCTACGCCGACCGCGGGGTGGTCGGCTTCGGGCTGTCGAACGACGAGCGTCGCGGGGTCACCGCCGAGTTCGCCCCGGCGTTCCGGATCGCGGACCGCGCCGGGCTGGTCGCCGTGCCGCACGGGGGCGAGCTCCAGGGGCCGGCGAGCGTGCGCGCCTGCCTGGACGCCCTCGGTGCCCGCCGCCTCGGCCACGGCGTGCGCTCGGTGGAGGACCCGGCCCTGCTCGACCGGATCGTCACGGCGGGCGTCACCCTGGAGGTCTGCCCCGCCTCCAACGTCGCGCTGGGTGTCTACCCCGCGGCCGCGGCGGTACCGCTGCCGGAGCTCGTACGAGCCGGGGCGAGCGTCGCCCTGGGCGCCGACGACCCGCTGCTGTTCGGCTCCCGGTTGCTGGAGCAGTACGAGGTGGCGCGGCGGGTGCACGGGCTGTCCGACGAGGCGCTCGCCGGGCTGGCCCGGGCGTCGGTGCTCGGGTCCCAGGCTCCGCCGGAGGTACGTTCGCGACTCCTGGCGGGCATCGACGCCTGGCTGGCGGGCCCGGCCGAGCCCGCGGACCGGGCGCCGTAGGCAGATCAGAACGCCGACGCGGGGAGGTCCCGCTCGTCGTCCCGCACGCCCCGCAGGATGCGCTCGGCGACGGCGTCCGGGTCGAGGCCCGGCTTCAGCGGCGGGGCCTGCCCGGCGATCGGCCGGCCGGCGAGCCCGGTCTCGGTGTGCGGGGGCCGTGCGTCGACGAGGTGCACCTTGCGCCGGCGCAGCTCGCGGGCCACCGCGGTGTCGTACGCCGTGAGCGCGGCCTTGCTCGCCGAGTACGCGGCCATGCCGGCCATCGGCTGCTCGGCGACGACGGCGGACAGGTGGACCACGAACGGCTGGCGACCGGCCGCGACGGCGGCGTCCAGGTGCGGCAGCGCGGCCTGGAGCAGGCGCACCGGGGCGAGGAAGTTGACCGCGAGCAGCCGGTCGAGGACGTCGGCACCGGTTCCGTCGAACGGCCCGAACGCCACCGCGCCGGCCGCGTGGACCACTCCGTCCAGGCCGCCGTGCGACTCGACCGCGGCGCTGACCGCCTGCTTGGCCGCGTCCGGGTCGGTCAGGTCGACGGCGACGGTGGCCGCCCCTTCGACGTCGGCGGCGAGCGCGGCGAGGCGCTCGGGGTCGCGGGCGACGAGGGTGAGCCGGGCGCCGGCCCGGGCCAGCCGGCGGGAGAGCGGGGCACCGAGTCCGCCGGTGGCGCCGGTGACGAGGACGGATGCTCCGTCGAGACTGGTCATGCGCCCACGCTCACACGACCGGCCCGGTCCGGCACCTCGGCCTTGACGGTGACCGGCGCCGCTTGTACCGATGTCTCACGTCACTGCGGCAGAGGAGCTGGCATGGGACGGCCCCGGCTCGACCTCGGGCCAGGTCGCCGGTGACGGCGGCCCTCGTCCGGGTGGACACCCGCTCGCCGGTGCCCCCGTACGAGCAGGTACGGACGCAGCTCGCGGTGCTGATCGAGGTCGGCGAGCTCCCACCCGGGGCGCGACTGCCGACGGTGCGGCAGCTGGCGGCAGACCTCGACCTGGCGGTGAACACGGTGGCCCGGGCCTACCGCGAGCTCGAGGCGGCGGGCCTGGTCGTGACCCGTCGCCGGGCCGGGACGTCCGTGACGTTCGACCTGCCGACCGGCTCGGCACCTGCGGGGCCGGACCTGCAGCGGGCGGCGGCGGCCTTCGTGACGGCCGCGCGGCGGAGCGGGGCGACCGAGGCGCAGATCCGGCTCGCGGTCGACCGCGCGCTGCAGGCTCCCCCTAGAGCACCACGCCGAGCAGCACCGGCTCGTTGACCAGCTCGACACCGAACCGCTCCCGGACTCCGTCGCGCACCTCGCGGGCCAGCGCCAGCAGGTCGGCCGTCGACGCGCCGCCCCGGTTGGTCAGCGCGAGCGTGTGCTTGCCCGAGAGCGCGACCCGACCACCGGGCCCTGGGTGGCCCTTGCGGAAGCCCGCCTGCTCGATGAGCCACGCGGCACTGGTCTTGACCAGGCCGTCCGGCTGTGGCCAGGCCGGTGCGCCGGCCGGGACCAGGTCCGCGGGCAGCACGGGGTTGGTGAAGAAGGAGCCCGCGCTCCACGTGTCGTGGTCGTCCGGGTCGAGGACCATGCCCTTGCCGCCGCGCAGCGCCAACACCGCCTCCCGTACGGCGGGGAGCGGCGCGCGTCCGCCCTGCTCGACGCCGAGGCGGCGGGCCAGCTCCGCGTATTGCACGGGCTCGGACAGGTCCCCGAGCGCGAGCTGGAAGGTCACCTCCAGCACGACCCACCGATCGGTCCCCTTGAACCGGCTGTCGCGGTAGGAGAAGCCGCAGTCGGCCGCGGCGAACGTCCGGTACGCGCGCTCCGCTCGGTCCCACGTCCGGACCCGGGAGACCGTGTCGGCGACCTCCTGCCCGTACGCGCCGACGTTCTGGATCGGGGTGGCTCCCGTGCGGCCGGGGATGCCGGACAGCGCCTCGACCCCCACCCAGCCCTCGGCAACCGCCCGGGCGACCAGCGCATCCCAGTCCTCCCCGGCGGCCACCCGCACCGAGGCGCCCCCGCACGAGTCTGCGGCCTCGACCGTCACGCCGCGGGTGGCGATGCGGACGACGGTGCCGGGAAAGCCCTCGTCGGCGACGACGAGGTTGCTGCCGCCACCCACGACCAGGCAGGGCTCGCCCGCGGCGTCCGCCTCGTCCACGGCGGCGACGAGGTCCTCGGTGCTCGACGCCTCGACGACGCGACGCGCGGGGCCACCGAGCCGGAGCGTCGTCAGGTCGGCCAGCCGGCCGGGAAGGGTGTCGGGCACGGGCGCACAGCCTACGGCGCAGGACCGCGCCGGCTCAGCGCAGCCGGAGCACCGCCCGCGCCTGCGAGAGCACCGTGGCACCGCCGGAGGTGGCGGTCACGTCCACCCGGACGGTGCCGTCGTCGCGCTTCTCGGCGACCCGCCCGCTGACGACGAGCAGTGCCCCCGTGTCGTCGTCAGGGACGACCACGGGCCGGGTGAAGCGCACGCCGTACTCGACGAGCGCGCCCGGGTCACCGACCCACGAGGTGAGGGCGCGGCCGACCAGCGCCATCGTCAGCATCCCGTGCGCGATGACGTCGGGGAGGCCGACCGAGGTGGCGAAGCGCTGGTTCCAGTGGATCGGGTTGAAGTCGCCCGAGGCGCCGGCGTAGCGGACCAGGTCGGCACGCGTCACGGCGTACTCCTGCTTCGGCAGCTCCGTGCCGACCTCCACCCCGTCGTACGTCGGCGCGGTCACGCGCTCTCCCCCCGCGCGACCAGGGTCGACCACGCCGACCCGACCGCCTCGCCGTCCTCGGTCGCGAGGTCGCAGCGGACGCCGAGGATGTCGTTGCCGCCGATGCTGCGAACGGTCTCGACCACCGCCGTGGCGGTGACCCGGTCACCGGCACGCAGCGGCCGGTCGTACCGGAAGCGCTGGTCGCCGTGCACGACCCGGCTGAAGTCCAGCCCCAGCTCAGGGTCGCCGGTGATGGCGTCGATGCCGCGGAAGGCGACGATCACCGCGAACGTCGGTGGCGCCACGACGTCGGGGTGGCCGAGCGCCCGGGCCGCCTCCGGGTCGCGGTAGGCCGGTTCCGGGTCGCCGATCGCGTCGGCGAACTCGCGGATCTTCTCCCGCCCCACTTCGTACGGCCCCGTGGGCGGGTAGGTACGGCCGGCGAAGGAGGCGTCGAGCGGCATGGCGGGACGCTAGCGGCCCGGCCGGTGACGACACCAGGGCCGCCCCCCGGACGGGGAACGGCCCTGGTGGAGCAGAGGGCGGGACGGCGTCAGCGCGTCTCGCGGTGCACGGTGTGCGTCCTGCAGCGCGGGCAGTACTTCTTCAGGTCGAGCCGGTCGGGGTCGTTGCGCCGGTTCTTCTTGGTGATGTAGTTGCGCTCCTTGCACTCCGTGCAGGCCATCGTGATCTTGGGGCGGATGTCGGTGCTCTTGGCGGCCACGGGTGCCTCTTTCGGCGACGTCAGACGGTCAACAAACTCCACGAGCATAGCCGACCTCGTGACCGGCCCTCCGCGGACGGAGGACTGCCACGGGCCGGCGATGGTAGCGGGGGCGGGACTCGAACCCGCGACACAGCGATTATGAGCCGCTTGCTCTAACCACCTGAGCTACCCCGCCACAGAGCCCCAATACGGAATCGAACCGTAGACCTTCTCCTTACCATGGAGACGCTCTGCCGACTGAGCTATTGGGGCGAGCAGGCGCCGACGATACACGGTCGCCGAGGGCCCGACGAAATCGCCCCGGCGTGCCCTGCGCCACCCCGCCGGGGCCCTGGACCTGGCCCCGAATGACCACGTTCACCACCCTGGCGGCGCCACCACACGGCGTCGACACCTCGTGATCGCCCGAGTCGCCTCGTGATCCCAGCCGAGGCCCGGGTCCAGGCCCGGGTCCAGGCGCTGGGAGAGGGGTGAGGACGCGAACGGCCCCGGACCTGAGGAGGTCACGGGGCCGCTGCGCGTGGCAGGTGTTGTATTCGAACCAACGTAGGCTGAGCCGACGGATTTACAGTCCGCTCCCTTTGGCCGCTCGGGCAACCTGCCGGGGGCGTCGACCGTGGCCGACGGCTGGAAGGATAGCGCACGTCCGAAGGCCCTCCCCCAACCGCCCGGAGGTGTGCACGTGGCCGGCGAGTCCTCGTTCGACGTGGTGAGCAAGGTCGACCGCCAGGAGGTCGACAACGCCCTGAACCAGGCCGCGAAGGAGCTCGGCCAGCGCTTCGACTTCCGCGGCACCGGCGCCGCGATCCGGTGGGCCGGTGAGTACGGGGTCGAGCTCGAGGCCTCGACGGAGGAGCGCGTCGCCGCCGCCCTGGACGTCTTCAAGGACAAGCTCGTGAAGCGCGGCGTCTCCCTCAAGGCGCTGGACGCCGAGGACCCGCGCGCGTCGGGCAAGGTGTTCAAGATCTCCGCCACCCTGCAGAACGGCCTCACCCAGGAGCAGGCCAAGCAGGTCGCCAAGGTGGTCCGCGAGGAGGGCCCCAAGGGGGTCAAGGTCCAGGTCCAGGGCGACGAGGTCCGGGTCACCTCCAAGAAGCGCGACGACCTCCAGCAGGTCATCGCCGCGCTCAAGCAGCAGGACCTCGACTTCGCGCTGCAGTTCGTCAACTACCGCTGACGTCCGCGTCCTCGCAGGCCCGCCTGACGCCCCCTGCCCGTCGCGGCTCAAGCCGCTGCTCAAGCCCGTACGGACCGCAGCAGCTCGCGCTCGTCCTCGTCGGACAGACCGGCCGCGCGCCGGCGGCCCGCACCGGAAGCCAGCTCCCAGGCGAGCGTGTCGGCCAGCGTCTCCCGTAACGGCCGGGTGACGAGCCCGGCAGCGCGGGCGGCCGCCGAGTCGCGGGACGAGAAGCCGGCGTACTCCGGCAGCGGCAGCCACAGCGGCAGGGACCGCTCCCCCATCCAGGGCTGCACGCCGTGGGCCAGCAGCCAGTCCTGGTCCACCGGCACGAGCGGACCGCGGTGCCCGGCGACCTCGCGCGCCGCATCCAGGTGGCTGGGCAGCGGCAGCGTGTCGCCCATCACGTTGTACGTGCCCGGCACGCCGCCCTGTGCTGCGTGGACCAGCCACGCCGCGAGGTCGCGGACGTCGACGACCTGGGTCATCAGCTCGGGCGAGTCCGGTACCAGCACCGCCCCGTCGCGAGACGCCGGCCGGGCGAAGCGCAGCGGCCAGTACCCGGTCCGGTCGCTGACGTCGCCCGGCCCGCCGATCAGGCCGACTCGCGCGACGACGCTCCGGTCGGGCCCGAAGCCGTCCAGCACGTGCCGCTCGCAGGCGACCTTGGCGGCGCCGTACTCCGCCATGGACGCCATCACGTCGCCGTCGAGCGGTACGTGCACCGCCGCCCGCTCGTCGGTGCCGGGCGTCGCCTCGTCCACGTACACCGAGGCGGACGAGACGAAGACGTACGTGCCGGTACGGCCGGCGAGCGCGGCCACCGCCCGGCGCACGTGGCCCGGCTGGCGCGCCACGTCGACGACCGCGTCCCACTCGCGGTCCCCGAGCCCGTCGAACGCGTCGTCGCGGTCGCGGTCGCCCCGTACCAGCCGGGCGCCCGCAGGGACGGCCCCGGACCCGCCACGGGCCAGGCAGATCACGTCGTGCCCGTCCCGCACTGCAGTTGCCGCCACCACGCCGCCGAGCCAGGCCGTGCCGCCGAGGACGAGGAGTCGCATGTCCCCAGCAGAGCGGGGGACGTCCCGCGCGGCAAGGGTGTTCGCCGAGGACGGATCGCTGGGCCAGGAGCGGGCCCCGCCCGCCGGAGGAGTGCCGGGAACGTCGGCGCCGGCCCCGTGCCGCGGCAGGTGGGCGCGTGCCGCGGTGAGTTCACCGGGCGCGGCACCCAATCAGGAGGATGCCGTGATCAATGGGAGTCAGCCCAGCAGATCGGCCCAGGAGGTCGCCAGCCCCAGCACGGGCTGCGGCAGCACCGACAGCAGCACGCCGGCCGAGACCGCCAGGCCCACCGCGATCCCGGAGGCCAGCGGCACGTCGTACGAGGGGGGGACGGCGTCCCGCGGGGTCGCGAAGAGCAGCGCCGTCCAGCGCAGGTAGTAGGCGAGGCCGATGACGGTGTTGACCACCACGGCGACGGCCAGCCACCCAGCGCCCCCGGAGACGGCCGCGTCCAGCACGACGACCTTCGCCCACAGCCCGGCCACGCCGGGCGGCAGCCCGGCCAGGCAGAGCAGCGCGAAGCCCAGGGCCAGGGCGCTCGCGGGCTCCGTCCGGACCAGGCCTCGGTAGTCGGCGAGGTCCCCGGCGGGCCGGTTGCGGGCGACCACGCTCACGACGCCGAACGCGGCCAGGTTGACGGCTGCGTAGATGCAGAGGTAGGCGACCGTGGCCGACAGCGCGTCCCCGAGCCGGGCACCGGTGACCCCGGTCGACGCCACCCCGAGCGGCACGAGCAGGTACCCCGCCTGCGCGATCGACGACCAGGCCAGCAGCCGGACGGCGCTGCGCTGCCGCAGCGCGCCGACGTTCCCGACGGTCATGGTCAGCACGGCGAGCACGGCGACGGCCGGTCCCCAGACGTCCGCGTACGCGGGGAAGCCCTGGCCCACCACGACCACGAGGCCGACCAGGCCGGCCGCCTTGGACACGACCGACAGGTACGCCGCCACGCTCACCGGCGCGCCGGCGTAGGTGTCGGGGATCCAGGCGTGGAAGGGCACCGCCCCGATCTTGAACCCGAGGCCGACCAGCGTCAGCAGCACCCCGACCGTCGCGGCGGGTGTCCGGGCGGCCGGGTCGGCGAGGACCTCCGCGACCCGGTCGAGGTGGAGGTGGCCGGTGCTGCCGTACACCAGCCCGACCCCGTACAGCATCACCGCGACCGAGACGACGGAGACGAGGAAGAACGTCAGCGCGGCCTCCGCGCCGCGGAGGTAGCCGCGCCGTAGGCCGACCAGGGCGAAGGCGGGCAGCGACACCACCTCGAGCGCGACCACCAGGGTGGCCAGGTCGCGCGCGGCGGCGAGTGTCAGCGCGCCGGCGGTCGCGGCGAGCACCAGGAAGTGCAGCTCCCCGGCCGGCAGGTCGTGCTCGCGCATCTCGGCCGCGGCGAGCAGCAGCACCACGCCAGTCCCGGCCAGCACGACGGCCTGGAAGACCAGCGTGACGTCGTTGACGACGTACGAGCAGGCGGGCAGCGTCCCCGACTCGGCCGGCAGGCAGAAGGTCCCCCGGGCCTGCCCCCACAGCAGGCCGACGGCGACGAGCGCGCCGGCGACGCCCGCCACCGAGCCGGCGGTGAGCACCCACCGGGCACGCCGGGGAAGCCACAGGTCGGCCAGCAGCGCGGCCAGCGCGGTGAGGGCGACGACGACCGGCGGCGCGATCGCCGCCCAGTCGACGCTCTGCACCACCCGGTCGGCAGCCTGCCCGGGCATCACGCCGTCACCCCGTACCGCCGAGCAGGCCCTGCACGGCAGGGTCGGTCAGGGTCAGCACGAGTCCCGGCCACACCCCGAGCACCAGGGTCAGCGCGACCAGCGGCCCCCAGGCGGTCACCTCGTGCGCGGTGCCGTCGCCGAGCACCGGGAGCCGCGCGCCGATCTCGTCCCGGCCCTGGCAGACCCGGCGCACCACCATGAGCAGGTAGGCGGCGGTCAGCACCGCTCCCACCCCGGCGACCCCCATGAGCACGAGGGAGTACGGGCGGGTCAGCGCCTCCGACGGCCGGAAGGCCCCGGCCAGCGACAGCATCTCCCCCCAGAAGCCGGCCAGCCCCGGGAGCCCGAGCGACGCCACGCAGGCGAACGCCAGCAGCGCGCCCAGCCGGGGCAACCGGGCGTACAGTCCCCCGCCCAAGGCGGCCATGTCGGTGGTCCCGTGCCGGTCCTTGACCGCTCCGGCGAGGAAGAACAGCAGCCCGGTGATGACCCCGTGCGCCAGGCCGGCGTAGATCGAGCCGTTGACACCGGCCGGGGTCAGCGTGGCCACGCCGAGCACGACGAAGCCCATGTGCCCGACGCTGGAGTACGCGACCAGCCGCTTGAGGTCCCGCTGCGCCAGGCAGGCCAGCGAGCCGTACACGATCCCGACGACGGCCAGGCCGGCCAGCCACGGGGCGAGGCGCGCCACCCCGTCGGGCACCACCGGCAGGGCGACGCGCACCAGCCCGTACGAGCCCATCTTGAGCAGCACGCCGGCGAGCAGGACCGACCCGACCGTCGGCGCCTTGGCGTGGGCGTCCGGGAGCCAGGTGTGCAGCGGCCACAGGGGGACCTTGACGGCGAGCCCGCCGACGATCGCCAGCGCGGCGAGGAGCTGGACGCGGTCGTCCAGGCCCGCCCCCGACCGGGCGGCCAGCTCGACGAGGTCCAGGGTGCCGCTCTCCGCGCCCACGAGCAGGAACCCGGCCAGCATCAGCGCGGAGCCGGCCAGCGTGTAGAGGATGAACGTCGTGGCCGCGGCGGTCCGCCCGGGCCGGTCCTGGGGATCGCCCCACCACGCGATGACGAACCACATCGGCACGAGGACGACCTCGAAGGCCAGGAAGAACAGCAGCAGGTCCAGCGCCAGGAAGGTCCCGAGCATGCCGACCTCGAGGAGCAGCACGAGGGCCGTCAGGGCCTTGACGCGTCCGGCGGGCGGGCGGACCCGCACCGTGTAGACGCAGCAGCAGAGGACCAGCAGCGCGGTGAGGACCAGGAACGGCAGCGAGACGCCGTCGACGCCGAGGTGGAAGCGCAGCCCGAAGGCGGGCACCCACGGCAGGTCGGTCTCGAGCTGCACCCGCTGCGGGTCGGCGCGGTCGAACGCCGCGGCCACGGCCAGCACCACCGCGAAGGTGGCCGCCGAGACCCCGACCCCGACCCAGGCGGCGACGCGGTCGCTCGTCCGCCTGGGCAGGGCGGTGAGCAGGACGCAGCCCGCGAGCGGCAGGGCCAGGGCCAGCGGGAGCAGCCAGGTCATGCCAGCAGCACCCCCGCCACCACGAGGAGCACGGCCACCGAGAGGACGCCGGCCAGGTAGCCCTGCACGCGCCCGGTCTGCGCCCGGTGGACGACGCCCCCCAGCCCGCGCGCGGCTCGCCCCGCCCCGGTCACGTACGCCTGGACGACGTCGCGGTCACCGGCGACGACCACCCGGGCCGTGGCGCGCACCGGGCGGACGACGAGGGCGTCGTACGCGGCGTCGACGCCGAAGCCGGCCGCGAGCACGGGGCGGAGCCGGCCGAGCGACGCCGCGGGGTCGCCGCCGCGGGACCGCTCCGCGAGGGCGAGCCCGGCACCGGCGAGCAGTAGCAGCACGGACAGCGCCGTCGTGGCCGGGGTGAGGCCGACGCCGGGGTCCTCGGCCGCCGCGACCAGCTCCGCCACCGGAGCGGCGCCGGGGGCCACCCGGTCGAGCGCCGAGGCCACGGCGTCGGGTGCCAGCACGGCGAGGCCCAGCAGGGCCGTGGGCACCGCGAGCACGACGAGCGGGACGGCCATCGCGGGTGAGGGGTCGTGCGGGTGGGCCCCGGGCGCCGTCCGGTCCGGGCCGGCGAACGTCAGCAGCCACGCCCTCGTCGCGTACGCCGCCGTGACCAGCACCGTCGCCAGCCCCGAGACGAGCACGCACCACGCCGCCCACGACGGCAGCGGCCCGCCGTGCAGCGCCGCCTCCTCGGCGGCGCCCAGGATCGACTCCTTGGAGAAGAAGCCCGCCAGGGGCGGGACACCGGCCAGCGCGAGCAGGCCGAGGGCGGCAGTGCCCGCCGTGAGGGGCATCGAGCGTCGCAGGCCGCCCATGCCGCCCATCAGGTTGGTCCCGACGGCGTGGATGACCGCGCCGGCGGCCAGGAAGAGCAGCGCCTTGAAGGCGGCGTGCGCCAGCAGGTGCAGGAGCCCGGCCGCGTACCCCCCGACGGCCAGCCCTCCCAGCATGTACGCGAGCTGGCTCGACGTCGACCACGCGAGCACGCGCTTGAGGTCGTCCTGGACGAGGGCGACCAGCGCGGCGCCGAGCATCGTCACCGCGGCGACGACCGCCAGGACGGCGAGGGCGGTCGGGCTGGCCAGGAAGGCGTCGTACAGCCGGGCGACGAGGAAGACGCCGGCCGCGACCATGGTGGCGGCGTGGATCAGCGCGCTCACTGGCGTGGGGCCGGCCATCGCATCCGGCAGCCAGACGTGCAACGGAAACTGGGCCGACTTGCCGGCCACGCCCGCCATGACGAGCAGCAGGCCGGCGGTGAGCGTCGCCCCGGCGACCGGCGGGATCTCGTCGACGATGCGCGAGACCTGGAAGGACCCGGTGAGGTCGCCGAGCACGAAGATCCCGAACAGCAGGCCGACGTCGCCGAACCGGGTGACCACGAACGCCTTGACCGCCGCCGAGCGGGCCTCGGGTAGCTCCCAGTGGTGGCCGATGAGGGCGTAGGAGCACAGCCCCATCACCTCCCAGCCGACGAGCAGCACGACCAGGTCGTCGGCCACCACGACGAGGAGCATCGCGGCGGTGAAGAGCGAGACCAGGGAGGCGTACGAGCGGTAGCGGGGGTCCTCGCGCAGGTAGGCGGTGGAGTAGACCTGCACGAGCAGCGCCACCGTCGCCACCATCACGGCGACCGTGGTGCCCAGCGCGTCGGCGCGCGTGGCGACGGTGACCGGCACCCAGCCGGTGGGCACCGTGGCCCACACCTCGACCCACGGGCCGTCCTGCCGGACCTGCCAGGCGAGGACGAGGGCGAGGACGAGGGCCACTGCCGGCCCGGCGACGGCGAGCAGCCGCGCGACCGGCCGGCCTCGCCGGCCCACGGCCAGGCCGGCGACGGCCGTCGCGACCGGGGTCAGGACGAGCAGCGGGACGAGCTCGTTCACGGCGCCGCCTCGGGGGCGGCCGCCACCTCGGCCCGCTCGTCGAGCACCCCGAGCCCGTCGAGGTCGACCGTGCCGCGGGCGCGGAAGACCAGCAGCACGATGGCGAGGCCGAGCCCGATCTCGGCCGCGGCGATCGTGATCACGAAGAGCGTCAGCACCTGCCCCCCGTGCAGCGCGTCGGCCCAGTAGGCGTCGAAGGCGACCAGGTTCAGCCCCACCGCGCCCAGCATCAGCTCGACCGCCATCAGCACGAGGACGGCGTTGCGCCGGGCCAGCACGCCGTACACGCCGAGGGAGAACAGCAGTGCCGACACCACCAGCGGGAAGGCCAGCCTCACCGGGCCGCCTCCTCGCCGTCGGGCGAGCGGCGGGACAGCGTGATCGCGCCGACCAGGGCGGCGAGCAGCAGCACCGAGAGCACCTCGAACGGCAGCACCCAGGTACGGAAGAGGGCCGCGCCGGTCGCCGTGCCGTCCCCCACCTCGGCGGCCTCGAGGTCGATCACCTCGCCGCCGAAGCCGGCCTGGAGCGTGGCCAGCAGCACCCCGGCCGTGGCCAGTGCGACGAGGGCGGCGAGGCCCCGCCGGTACGCGGTCGGCTCAGCCGACGGCCCGGTGGGGGCCCGGGTGAGCATCAGCGCGAAGAGCACCACCACGATGACCGCGCCGACGTAGATGAGCACCTGCACCCAGGCCACGAACTCGGCGGTGAGCAGCAGGTAGCACCCGGCCAGGGCTGCGAGCGAGACGGCCAGCCAGAGGCCGGCGTGCACGAGCCGCGGCGTCGTGACGACGAGCAGCCCCGCCCCCACCGCGACCAGCCCCATCAGCGCGAAGGCGACCTCGACGCCGGTCACGCCCCGCTCTCCCGGGGGGCGGCGGCCCGCGGCGGGCGGGCGGCCGCCTCGGCTGCCGGCGGGCGGGCAGCAGCCTTGGCCGCCGCCTCGACCTCCTTCGGGTCCGGTGCCCCGGGGTCGTCCGCGGGCGGGGGCGGCACGGTCCACATCCACTCGCGCAGCCGGTCCCGCTCGTGGGTGAGGTCGCGGATGTCGAGCTCCGCGTACTCGAACTCCGGCGACCAGTGCAGTGCGTCGAAGGGGCAGACCTCGATGCAGATGCCGCAGTACATGCAGAGCGAGAAGTCGATGGCGAAGCGGTCCAGCACGTTGCGCTGCCTCGGCTTGCCACCCGGCGTCGCCGGCGGCTGCTCCTCCTTGTGTGAGTCGATGTAGATGCACCAGTCGGGGCACTCGCGCGCGCACAGCATGCAGACCGTGCAGTTCTCCTCGATGAGGGCGATGACCCCGCGGCTGCGCGGCGGCAGGTCGGGCAGGCTGTCCGGGTACTGGGCCGTGACCGAGCGGCGGGTCAGGCGTCCGAACGTCGTCGCCAGCCCCCTGCCCAGCCCTCGGAGCGCCACGCGGGTCAGGCTAGCGGCGGCGTTCACCAGGGGACAGGGACCGCGCCGTGCTGGCAGGCCGCCGCTACAGCAGGACGACCACGCCGGTGATCGCGAGCTGGAGCAGGGCCGCGGGGACGAGCACCTGCCAGGCCAGCCGCTGGAGCTGGTCCTCGCGCAGCCGGGGCATCGCGACGCGCAGCCAGATCACGACGAAGGCCAGCGCGAACGTCTTGAGCAGCGTCCACACCGGCCCGAGCACCTCGTCGAAGGGCCCGCGCCACCCGCCGAGGAACAGCACGGTCGTCAGCGCGCAGAGCAGCAGGATCCCCGCGTACTCGGCGAGCAGGAACAGCGCGAAGCGCAGCCCGCCGTACTCGGTGTAGGCCCCGAAGATGATCTCGGAGTCGGCGACCGGCATGTCGAACGGAGGCCGGGCCAGCTCGGCCAGACCGGCGGTGAAGAAGACCACCGCTCCGATCACCTGCCAGGCCAGCCACCACGGCTGCCACGCCTCGACGATCCCGGTGAGGCGCAGGGTGCCGGCCGCCATCGCCACCGACGCCGCGGCCAGGACGAGCGGCAGCTCGTACGCCATGAGCTGGGCCGCGCTGCGCAGGGCACCGAGCAGGGAGTACTTGTTGGCGCTCGCCCACCCACCCATCACCGTGCCGAGCACCGCGATCCCCATGGCGGCGAGGACGTAGAACAGTCCGATCTCGAGGTCGACGCCGACGATGCCCGGGGCGAGCGGGATCGCCGCCAGCGCGGCGAGGTAGGGCACGAGAGCGACACCGGGCGCGATCCGGTAGACGGTGCGGTCGGCGCCGGCCGGGACGACGTCCTCCTTCTGTGCGAACTTCACGCCGTCGGCGACCAGCTGCGCCCAGCCGTGGAAGCCCCCCGCGTACATCGGGCCGACGCGGCTCTGCATGTGCGCCATCACCTTGTGCTCGGCCTGCCCGATGAGCAGCGGCAGGACGAGGAAGGCGGCGAGCACGCCCACGACGCGCAGCACGGCCTCGAGCACGTCGGCGATCACGGGGCGCCCTCGCGGGGTGGCCCGTCGCCGGGCGGCCCGTCGCCGGGCGCTCGGGGCCCCCACGTCTGCGCGTCGGGCACGCCCGGCGGCAGCAGTCGGCGCCGCGACGGGGAGGCGGCGCCCTCGTGGCCCTCGCCGGGCTCCTTGGCGCCCGGCCACGGCTTGGCGGCCCGGGAGGCCAGCACGAACTCCTTGCGCAGCGGGTGTCCTTCGAAGCCGTCCGGCAGGAGCAGCGGGTCCAGGCCCGGGTGGCCGTCGAAGCCGATGCCGAACATCTCGTGGGTCTCGCGCTCGTGCCACGAGGCGCCCGCGTAGACGCCGGTGGCCGTGGGCAGCCGGGGGTCGTCCCTCGGCAGCCGCGTGCGCACCAGCACGTGCAGCACCGGTCGCCGGGTCGGGTCGGCGACGTGCGTCACGACCGAGAAGCCCTCGTCGGCCTCGTCGACGGCCGACAGCCAGTCGAAGAAGGTGAGGCCGGCGTCCCGGGCCGCCTCGAGCGTGGCCACCCACGAGTCGGCGGCCACGTCGAGCACCGGCACCCCGAAGGCGTCGCCGACCTCCGCCGTGGACCCCGCGGCCGCGGCGACCCGGGACGCCCAGTCCTCGCTCATCCCGGTGCGCTCTCCGGACGTACGGCCGAGGGCACGGGCCCGGCGACCGCCGGACGGGTCAGGGCGGTGCCCGGCAGGTCACGCCGCGCCGCCACCGGGTCACCGGCGTAGCGCTCGCCCAGGTGCTCGGCCGCGATCTTGTCCTGGAGCTTGAGGATCCCCTGCAGCAGCGCCTCCGGACGCGGCGGGCAGCCCGGCACGTACACGTCGACGGGGATGATCTGGTCGACCCCCTTGGTCACGCAGTAGGAGTCCCAGTAGGGGCCGCCGCTGTTGGAGCAGGCGCCGAACGAGATGACGTACTTGGGCTCGGGCATCTGCTCGTAGAGCCGCTTGATCGCCGGCGCCATCTTGTCGGTGACCGTTCCCGACACGACCATGAGGTCGGCCTGCCGTGGCCCGGGCGCGAACGGGATCACGCCGAGCCGGATGAAGTCGTGGCGCGCCATCGACGCGGCGATGAACTCGATCGCGCAGCAGGCGAGGCCGAAGTTGAAGACCCAGAGCGAGTAGCGCCGGCCCCAGTTGAGGACCACTCGCATCGGGTCTGGCGCGAGCCGCTGCAGCGCGCCGACGCCCGGCTCCGGCAGGTCGACTACTGCCACGTGAGCACCCCCCGCCGTGCGGCGTACACGATGCCCGTCGCGAGGAAGCCGAGGAAGACGAACATCTCCACGAGCGTGGTCACGCCGTAGCCGGGCGCGGCGAAGACGGTCGCCCACGGGAACAGGTAGATCGCGTCGACGGCGAAGACGACGTACAGGTAGGCGTAGACGTAGTAGCGCACGTACGTCTGCGCCCAGCCCTCGCCGACCGGGTCGACGCCGCACTCGTACGTCAGCAGCTTCTCGGGGCTCGGCCGGACCGGAGCGAGCAGCCGGTTGGCGCCGAGGGCGGTCGCGAAGAAGAGCACGCCCGCGAAGAACACGGCCACGACGACGGCGTAGCCCGCCAGGTAGGCGTCCACGCGCTCACCTCCTCGACCGACCGTCTCGGTCACCCTAGCCCGGGGGCGCTTCCCGGCCTGTCGTGGACACGTCCCACCTCGCACGCGTACGGCGACGTAGCATGTCGGGTGGCCGCCGGACGGCGGCGACACGCCGGGCCACGCGCCCGAGGGAGGCGAGACCGTGGTCAAGCAGGTCGAGACGCTCGACCGCGTCATCATCCGGTTCGCCGGCGACTCCGGTGACGGCATGCAGCTCACCGGCGACCGGTTCACCTCCGAGACCGCATCGCTGGGCAACGACCTGGCGACGCTGCCGAACTTTCCGGCCGAGATCCGCGCGCCGGCCGGCACGCTGCCGGGGGTCTCGAGCTTCCAGGTCCACTTCGCCGACCACGACATCCTCACCCCGGGCGACGCCCCCGACGTCCTGGTGGCGATGAACCCGGCGGCGCTCAAGGCCAACCTCGGCGACGTGCCCAAGGGCGCGACCGTCATCGTCGACACCGACGGCTTCACGCCCCGGGCGCTGGCCAAGGTCGGCTACGCCAGCGACCCGCTCGAGGACGGCACGCTCGAGTCCTACCAGGTGCACGCCGTCGACCTGACCGGGCTGACCATGACGGCGCTCAAGGAGTTCGGGCTCAGCCGCAAGGAGGCCGGGCGCGCCAAGAACATGTTCGCGCTCGGCCTGCTGTCCTGGATGTACGGCCGTCCCGTCGAGGGCACGGTGCGCTTCCTCCAGACCAAGTTCGCCCGGCAGCCCGCGATCCGCGACGCCAACCTCGCGGCCTTCCGGGCCGGGTGGAACTACGGCGAGACGACCGAGGACTTCGCCGTCTCCTACGAGGTCCGCCCGGCCCCGATGCCGGCGGGCACCTACCGCAACATCACCGGCAACCTCGCCCTGTCCTACGGGCTGGTGGCCTCGGCGCAGCGCTCCGGGCTGCCGCTGTTCCTCGGCTCCTACCCGATCACCCCGGCCAGCGACATCCTGCACGAGCTGTCCCGGCACAAGAGGTTCGGCGTCCGGACGTTCCAGGCGGAGGACGAGATCGCCGGCGTGGGGGCGGCGCTGGGGGCGGCCTTCGGGGGGGCGCTGGGCGTCACGACGACGAGCGGTCCGGGCGTGGCGCTCAAGTCCGAGACGATCGGTCTCGCCGTCTCCCTCGAGCTCCCGCTGGTCGTCGTCGACGTGCAGCGCGGCGGGCCGTCGACCGGCCTGCCGACCAAGACCGAGCAGTCCGACCTGCTCCAGGCGATGTTCGGCCGCAACGGCGAGGCCCCGGTACCGATCGTGGCGCCGCGGTCGCCGGCCGACTGCTTCGACGCCGCGCTCGAGGCGGCGCGCATCGCGCTCACGTACCGCACGCCGGTCTTCCTGCTCTCCGACGGCTACCTCGCCAACGGCGCCGAGCCGTGGCGCGTGCCGGCGGTCGACGACCTGCCGGACCTGCGGGTGGAGTTCGCCACGAAGCCGAACGGTGAGGCCGGGGAGTTCCTCCCCTACCTTCGCGACCCCCGGACGCTCGCACGCCCGTGGGCCGTGCCCGGGACACCCGGGCTCGAGCACCGGATCGGCGGCATCGAGAAGGCCGACCGCACCGGCAACATCTCCTACGACCCCGACAACCACGACCGCATGGTCCGGCTGCGCCAGGCCAAGGTGGACGGCATCGAGGTGCCGCCGCTCGAGGTCGACGACCCGAGCGGTCAGGCCCGCGTGCTCGTGATCGGCTGGGGGTCGACGTACGGGCCGATCGGCGCGGCCGTTCGCCGGGCCCGGCTGGCCGGCCGGGACGTGGCGCAGGCCCACCTCCGCCACCTCAACCCGCTGCCGGCCAACACCGGCGAGGTGCTGCGCTCGTACGACCGGGTGCTGCTGCCGGAGATGAACCTCGGCCAGCTCGCCCTGCTCCTGCGGGCGAGGTTCCTGGTGGACGTCGTCAGCTACACCCAGGTCCGCGGGCTGCCGTTCAAGGCGGAGGAGCTCGCGGGCGTCATCGAGGACGTGATCAACCATGAGTGAGGCACCGGTCGACCTCGGCCTGCCCGGGCTGCGCGGCGTGCCGACGACCGCGCAGGCGCAGACGAAGAAGGACTTCACCAGCGACCAGGAGGTCCGCTGGTGCCCCGGCTGCGGCGACTACGCGATCCTGGCCGCGGTGCAGGGCTTCCTGCCCGAGCTGGGCCTGCGGCGCGAGAACATCACCTTCGTGTCGGGCATCGGCTGCTCGTCGCGCTTCCCCTACTACCTCGACACGTACGGGATGCACTCGATCCACGGCCGGGCGCCGGCGATCGCGACCGGGCTGGCCGCCTCACGCCCCGACCTGTCGGTGTGGGTGGTGACCGGTGACGGGGACGCGCTGTCCATCGGCGGCAACCACCTGCTGCACGCGCTGCGGCGCAACGTCAACCTCACGATCCTGCTGTTCAACAACCGGATCTACGGGCTCACCAAGGGCCAGTACTCCCCGACCTCCGAGCTGGGCAAGATCACCAAGTCGACGCCCATGGGGTCGCTCGACCAGCCGTACAACCCGGTGTCGCTGGCGCTCGGTGCGGAGGCGACGTTCGTGGCGCGCACGATCGACTCCGACCGCGCCCACCTCACCTCGGTGCTGCGCGCGGCCGCCGCGCACCGCGGGACGTCGCTGGTCGAGGTCTACCAGAACTGCAACATCTTCAACGACGGCGCCTTCGACGCCCTCAAGGACCGGGAGACCCGCGACGACGTGCTGATCCGGCTCGAGCACGGGGAGCCGGTCCGGTTCGGGGCCGACCTCGACAAGGGCGTCCGCCGCGACCCCCGTACCGGGTCGCTCGAGGTCTGCGCCGCCGACGACCCCGGTGTGCTGGTGCACGACGCGCACGCCGACGACCCCTCGCAGGCCTTCGCGCTGTCCCGGCTCGCCGACCCCGGCTCCCTGGCCCGGACGCCGCTCGGGGTCTTCCGGTCGGTGGAGCGGCCCACGTACGACGACCTGATGACCGGCCAGCTCGAGCAGGCCGTCGCCACCCAGGGCGCGGGCGACCTCGGCGAGCTGCTCCGTGGGCGGGACACCTGGGACGTCGCCTGACCGGTCGTCGGCCGGTCACGTCCGAGTCGGGGTCAGGACCGTGTGTCAGTCACACTGCTGACCGGCAGGTAGGCTCCTCCGGGTGAGCTCCACGCGTCGCGGCACCCTCTACGGCATCGCCGCGTACGGCCTGTGGGGTCTGTTCCCGCTCTACTGGCCGCTGCTGGAGCCGGCCGGCGCGGTCGAGATCCTGGCGCACCGGATCGTGTGGTCGCTCGTGGTCGTGGTCGCCCTGCTGGCGCTGGGCGGCCGGGTGGCCGCCCTGCGAGGCCTCGGCCGCCGGGCGTACGTCCTGCTCACCGTGGCGGCGGTGGTGATCACGTTCAACTGGGGGACCTACATCTGGGGCGTCAACAACGAGCACGTGGTGGAGACCAGCCTCGGCTACTTCATCAACCCGCTGGTGACCGTGCTCGCGGGTGTGCTCGTCATCGGTGAGCGGCTGCGACCCGCGCAGTGGGCCGCCCTGGGGCTCGCCGCCGCGGCTGTCGTCGGCCTCACCCTCGGCGTGGGCAGTCCGCCCTGGATCGCGCTGACGCTGGCCTTCTCCTTCGCCGGCTACGGGCTGGTCCGCAAGAAGGCCGACGTGGGGGCCATCGAGGGGCTCACCGTCGAGACCCTGTTCGTCGTACCCCTGGCGCTCGGGTACCTCTGGTGGCTCGGCGCGGCTGGTCAGGCTCAGTCCCTCGAGGGAT
>DATHTV010000177.1:0-27057 GCA_035462845.1 Jiangellales bacterium | reverse complement strand
CCACAGGCGCGGCCCGGCCGGGTAGCCGTCCACAGGCGGCATGGGGTGCGTCCCGCGTGGCGACAAGTCGCGCCACCCTGACCACATGACCGCTCTCACCGTCGCCTCAGAGGTACGACCCGAGACGTTCGAGGAGCTGCTCGAGCGTCAGCACGGCGTCGTCGCGCTGACCCAGCTCGGCTGGTGGTTGACGCCCGACGAGGTGTCGACGGAGGTCCACGCCGGCCGCTGGCGGCGGTTCTGCCGAGGGGTCGTCGTGACCCACAACAGTGTGCTCACGCCAGCGCAGCAGCGCTGGGGGCACGTGCTGGGCGCTCCCGCCGGATCGGCGCTCGCGGGCCTGACGGCGGCCGGGCTGGACGGGCTGACCGGCTTCGACGTGCCCGAGGTCTTCCTCGCGGTCCCGGCCGGCAGCCGCAAGCCGCGTCGCGACGGTCTGGTCGCGTGGTGGTCGACCCACCTGGGCTCCGCCGACGTGCACCCGAGCCGCGAACCGCGCCGCACCCGGCCCGCACGCAGCGTCGTCGACGCCGCCTCGACGGCTCGGTCCGACCGCCGGTGCCGGGCCGTCGTGCTGGCGAGTGTGCAACAGCGACTGGTCAGAGCCGCCGATCTCCGCCACGCGCTGTCCCGGCGCGGGCCCTGTGCCCACCGGGGGCTGATCGTGGAGTCGATCGCAGACGCTGAGGGCGGGATCGCGTCGGTGCCCGAGCGTGACTTCGACCTCGTCCGGCGACGATTCGGGCTGCCGGAGCCGGATCGTCAGGGGGTGCTCCGGCAGGACCGACGGCCGCTTCTACCTCGACGTCGAGTGGCGCCGGAAGCGGTTGGCCTGCGAGGTGCACGGCGTCCAGCACCTTGAGCTGCTCTCCTGGGACGCCGACCTGGACCGGATGGGCGAGATCGTCGCCCGCGGCCGCCGTGTCCTGCCGTTCACCTCCTACGCGGTACGGCACCAGGGAGACCGCGTGGGCAGCCTGTTGCGCCGGGCGTACGACGCATGATCGCTGTGGGGGTGCCGGAGCTGCTGACGTCGCGGGGCTGGTGTGGCCGGCGCCGTCTCATGATCGGCCGAACCCTGACCGGGCGCTCAGCCGCGCAGCCAGTCCCAGTCCGGCCCGGCCAGGTCGGGGGAGGCGGCGCACACGACCAGGACGGCCGTCACCGCGATCTCGCCGGCTGCCCCGAGCACGTCGCCGGTGACTCCGCCGAGCCGACGGACGCACCGCCGGACGACGAGCGCACCCGCGACGAGCCCGGCGAGCACGGCACCGGCGGCTTGCGCCACGCCGCCGTCGCCGTCACGCGCGCCCAGCACCACGGCCAGTAGCAGCACCGCGACGACCAGGCCCACCGCCCCCAGCCGCGGCACCGAGCCGGCCATGGTTGCGCCGAGGCCGCGCGGCCGGGCCACGGGCACGCCGGGGACACACGCCGCGGCCATCACGACGCGCCCGGTGACCAGCGCGAGCACCAGGGCGTCGGTCCCGAAGCCGGTCCCGATCGCCCGGGCCAGCGCCACCACCTGGATCAGCACGACGAGGACCAGCACGAGCGCCCCCAGCGCGCCCGTCTCCGGGCGCCGCATGATCGCGAGTGCGGCGTCGGGGGGACGGCGCGAGGCCAGCCCGTCGGCGACGTCGGCCAGGCCGTCCAGGTGCAGGCCGCCGGTACACCACGCGACGGTGGCGAGCGCGAGCGCGGCGGGCAGCAGCGGCTCGACCCCACCCCCGAGAGCAGCACGCCCGGCCAGCATCACCGCGGCGGCGACCAGCGCCAGGCCGACCCCGACCAGCGGGCCCAGCATCATCGCGACGCCGGCCACCTGCCGGTCGACCCGCGACGGCACCGGCACCCGCAACCGGCTGAACGTCCCGACGGCAAGCAGTGCCCCGTCGCGGAGGGTCGCCGACCTGGCGGACGCCGGCGGCCAGCCCTCGCTGGCCGAGCCGGCGCGGGCCGAACCCGCCCCGGAGCTCCCGCGTCGCCCCCAGGTCTCGCCCCCACCCCCGCGTCCGGGCCGGCCGCGCCCACCGGCGAACCACCCGCGGCTTGGCCAGCCGCTGCGGTCCGACCACCCGCGTCGGCCGGCGAACCAGCCACGGCTGGGCCAGCCGTCGCCGCGGCCCGGCGAACGACGCCCCGGAGGCCCCCCGGTCAGGACGACCCCCCAGCCAGGACCTCGTCGAGGGTGGCCATCCCGCCGAGCACCTCGGCAGCGGCGCGCAGCTGCGGCACGGCGACCAGCGCACCGGTGCCCTCGCCCAGCCGCATCCCGTGCTCGACCAGCGGGGTGAGCCCGAGCCGGGTGAGCGCCGCCGTGTGGGCGGGCTCCGCCGAACGGTGCCCGGCGACGAACCACCGCGTGACCCGGTACGACAGCCGTTGCGCCACCAGGGCGGCGGCGGAGACGACGAGCCCGTCGAGCACGACGGGTGTCCGGCGGGCCGCCGCCCGGAGCAGCAGGCCGGTCATCGCCGCCAGATCCGCCCCGCCCACCGCGGCGAGCAGGTCGAGCATGTCGCCCTGGCGCGGACGACCACGACGGGCGGCGTCCCGCACGGCGGCGCACTTGCGCATCCACTGCTCGTCGTCGATCCCGGTCCCGCGGCCGATGACCTGCACCACCTCCGTCCCGGTGAGCAGCGCGACCAGCGTCGAGGCGGGGGTGGTGTTGCCGATGCCCATGTCGCCGGGCACCAGCAGGTCGGCCCCCGCGTCCACCTCCTCGTCCGCGATCGCGATGCCCGCCCGGAACGCCGCCTCCGCCTCCTCGGCGGTGAGGGCGTCCTCGACGTCGATGCGGCCGGAGCCCCGGCGGACCTTGTGGCGCGTGACCTCCTCGGGCGCCCCGGCCAGGTCGTCGTCGACGGCCAGGTCGACCACCCGGACGGTCGCCCCCGCGACCCTCGCGAGCGCGTTGACGGCCGCGCCCCCCGCCAGGACCGCACGGACCATCAGCGCCGTGACCTCGGGCGGGTAGGCCGACACGCCGCCCGCGGCGATGCCGTGGTCGCCGGCGACGACCACCACCCGTACGCGCTCCAGCGGGGTCGTCGGGCAGCGGCCCTGCACCCCGGCCAGCCAGACGGCGAGCTCCTCGAGCCGGCCCAGCGCGCCCGGCGGCTTGGCCAGCGAGTCCAGACGCTGCTGCGCGGCGGCGCGTGCGTCCTCGTCCGGCAGGTCGACCGCCCCGGTGATGCCGACGAGGTCGAGGGGTCCGGGGGTGGTGTCCGCCATGATCCGCGAGCGTAGTCGGGCGCCCCCGCCCGTCTCGCGCCGTGGTCGACACGAGTCACCCGAGCGGCAGGACCCGCCCGGCCACGACCAGCCGTACGTCGTCGCACACCGCGCCCACGGCCGCGTTCAGCCGCCCCAGCTCGTCGCGGAACAACCGGCCGGAGGGCGTCGCCGGCACCACGCCGCTGCCCACCTCGTTGCTCACCAGCACCACCCGGCGCGGGGTGCTGCGCAGGGCGGCGAGCAGGGCCTCGACCTCCGTCCGTACGGACGGTGGAGCGGCCCCGTCCCAGGCGCGGTGCCGGTCCAGCACGCCGGTGAGCCACAGCGTCAGGCACTCCACCAGGAGCGGCGGACCGGGCTCGGCGAGCACCGCGACCAGGTCCGGGGACTCGAGGGTCCGCCAGGACCCGGGCCGCCGGGCCCGGTGCGCCGCCACCCGGGCGGCCCACTCCGGGTCGTCCGACCGTTCGCCTGCGGTGGCCACGTACACGACCTCGGGCTCGGCCGCGAGCAGCCGCTCGGCCTCGGCGCTCTTGCCCGACCGGGCACCACCCAGCACCAGCGTCCGGTGCGGAGCCCGCGCCTGCGGCCTTACGGGGGAAGGCGCGCCGACCGGGAGCACGGCGCCGTCCGGCAGCACCCGGGCGCCCCACGCCGAGAGCCGCCGGCCGAGCGCCGCCGGCGGCGGGTTGTGGTGGCCGAGGTGCACGGCGACCACGTCGGTCCGCTCGGTGACAGCGCCCACCTCGCGCAGCCGGGCGAGCTGCGCCGGGAAGGACGCCAGGTCGAGGTGGCCGGTGCCGTGGTCCGTACGCTCGCCGAAGGTCAGCTCCAGCAGCACCAGGTCGTACTCGCGTCCCGTGAGCGCGGCCAGCGTCTCGGGCGGCAGCGGTCCGGTGTCCGTGGCGTAGAGGAGCCGCGCGCCGTCCGGGCCGGTGACGTCCCAGAGCAGCACCGGCACCTCGTGCTCGCCGGCGAGGGCGCGTACGTGGTGGCCGTCGAGGTCCAGCTCCTCGCCCGGCGAGACGGTGCGGAGCCGTACGGGGTCACCGGGGGCAACCCAGTGCTCGGCCGCGGCAACGACGCCCGGCGGGCCGAGCACCTGCAGCGGCTCGCGCTGTCCGGCCCAGCGCCGCCACAGCAGGACGGCGGGGTCCCAGTGGTCCGGGTGCTCGTGGGTGACGAGCAGGTGCCTGACCTCGGCCAGCGTGCGTCCGGCCGCACCGGCGCCCCGCGCCGTGTCCGGCCCGCAGTCCAGCAGCAGCGTGCCGTCGACCAGGACGGACGTGGGGGAGCGCAGGTCGCCAGTGGAACGCACGGCCTGGCAGGAGGCGCAGGTGCAGCAGGCGTTGGGCCAGCCGTCGGCCGCGCCGGTGCCGAGCAGGACGACCTCCACCGCCGACTGCCCCCGGTCCTCAGCGCGCGGCCGGCTCGAAGCCGGGGACGACGCCGAAGGACGCCCGGCGTGCGGTCCGCCGCAGGGCGGCGAGGACGGCGCGACCGGTGACGAGCACGAGGACGGCCGTGAACACGGCCCGCATGAGGTCCCACGCGACCGACGTGGCCAGGTAGAAGGCGCCGTAGCGCACCAGGTTGGCACCGACCGGGTCGCCTCCGACGAAGCCGATGCCGCCGCCCAGGTAGGTTGCGAACGGCCAGAACCACAGGTTCAGCAGCGCGCCGTACGCGAAGCCGGTCACGGCGCCGTACGCGGCGAGCAGGCCCAGCTCGGCGCGACCCCGGACGGCGGGCAGCAGTCCCGCCCCCAGGCCGACCCAGCCGGCGCCGATCATCTGGAACGGCAGCCACGGTCCGACCCCGCCGGTGACGAAGGCGCTCGCGAGGAGCGCGACGTTGCCCAGCACGAAGCCGAATCCCGGCCCCATCACCCGGCCGGCCAGGATCAGCAGGACGAAGATCGGCTCGATCCCCGCCGTCCCGGTGCCGAGGACCCGCAGGCCGGCGCCGACGGCCGCCAGCACCCCGAGCACGGCGACCGCCTTGGCGTCCATGCCGCCGTCGGACAGCTCGGCGACGACGACGAGCAGCAGCAGTGGCAGCAGCACGACGAACACCCACGGGGCGTCCCCCGAGTGCGCGAGACCGCTCCCCGGGTCGGCCAGGAACGGCCAGCCGAACGCCACGACCCCGACCGAGGACACCAGCGCGAGCACCAGCGCCGACCGTGGGCGGACCCGGACCGCGGCGACGCGACCCCCGGCGCGGGCCGCCGCATCCCCGCTCACGACGCCGCTCCAACCGCCGCGGCGACCTCCCCGACGGTCAGCCAGGGGAGGGGCGCCAGCACCTTGGCCACCTGCGGGGCGAAGGCGGGCGAGCCGACGACCACCTCCGCGGTCGGGCCGTCCGCCACCACCTCGCCGTCGGCGAGGACCACGACCCGGGTCGCGACCTCGGCGACGAGCTCGACGTCGTGGGTGGCGAGGACGACCGCGTGCCCCTCGGCCGCGAGCTCCGCGAGTACGGCGACCAGCCGGTGCTTGGCGCTGTAGTCGAGCCCGCGGGTGGGCTCGTCCAGCAGCAGCAGCGGCGGTCGCGCGGTGAGCACGACGGCCAGGGCGAGGGCGAGGCGCTGACCCTCGGAGAGGTCGCGCGGATGGGTGTCGTCGGCGACGCCGGGGGCGAGCCGGGCGAAGACCGCGCGGCAGGTGCCGGCCGGCGCGCCGGTGTCCGCGTCGGCGTCGCGGCACTCGGCGGCGACGGTGTCGGCGTAGAGCAGGTCGCCCGGTTCCTGCGGCACCAGCCCGGCGACCCGGACGACGTCGCGCGGCTCCGCGCCGTACGGCTCGAGCTCGCCCGCCTGCACGCGGCCGGCCGCCGGCCGGACCAGGCCGACCAGCGCGCCCAGCAGGCTGGACTTGCCGGCGCCGTGGCGCCCCAGCAGCGCCACCACCTCGCCGTGCCGGACGGCGAGGTCGACGCCGCGCAGCGCCACCACCTGGCCGTACCGGACGTCGAGGCGGTGGACCCGGCCGGCCGGCGTGGCGGTCGCCGCGGCCGGGACCGCGCGCAGCGGTGGCGTACGGCCCGCGAGGTCCCGGCGCAGCCCGGCGGCGGCCCGCCGGGCGTCCCGTACGGAGAGCGGCAGGGGCGACCAGCCGGCCAGCCGGCCGAGCTCGACGACCGGAGGGGCGACGAGCGAGGTGGCCATCACCTCCGCCGGCAGGCCGGTGGTCGCGCGCCCGTCACCGGTGAGGTGGACGACCCGGTCGGCGTACTGCACGACCCGCTCGAGCCGGTGCTCGGCGAGCAGGACGGTGGTGCCGAGGTCGTGGACGAGGCGCTGGAGCGCGGCCAGCACCTCCTCCGCGGCCTGCGGGTCGAGTGCGGAGGTGGGCTCGTCGAGCACCAGGACCCGGGGGTGGGCGGCCAGCGCGGCGCCGATGGCCACCCGCTGCCGCTGCCCGCCGGACAGGGCCGCGACGGGACGCGAGCGCACGTCGGCGAGGCCGAGCAGGTCGAGGGTCTCCTCGACGCGGCGGCGCATGGTGTCGGGGGCGATGCCCTGCCACTCCATGCCGAAGGCGATCTCGTCCTCGACCGTGTCGGCGACGAAGCCGGCGAGCGGGTCCTGGCCCACCATCCCCACCACGTCGGCGAGGTCGCGCGGCTTGTGGGTCCGGGTGTCGCGTCCGTCGACCAGGACCCGGCCGGTGAGCGTCCCGCCGGTGAAGTGGGGGACGAGTCCGTTGACGGCCCGGAGCAGGGTCGACTTGCCCGACCCGGTGCGCCCGACGACGAGGCACATCTCGCCCTCGGGGACGTGCAGGTCCACGGCGTCCAGCACCGGCCGGCCGCCCCCCGCGTACCGGACGGAGACTCGCTCGAAGCGGATCACGCCTGGACCTCCACGGGTACGGGGCGGGGCCGGGGCGTGCGGCCGGGGGGCGGCGGCGCGACGACGGCGGGCAGCATCGCCACCAGGGCGCCGGCAAGAGGCAGCACCGGCAGAGTCGGCTGGACGAGCGGCACGACGAGCAGGTTGGTCCCGGGGGCGCCCGCTGCCGCCGCCGCGGCGAATGCGGCCGCGGCGGCCAGGCCGGATCCGGCGACCAGCCACTCGGGCAGGCCCCACGGGTCGGGGCGGTAGCGGGTCCGGGTCGACCCACGGCCGCCCAGCACGAAGCCCGCCGTCGCCGCGGCCAGTCCGGCCACCAGCAGCGCCGGGCCCACCCGGGCGGGCGACCCGCCGTCGAGCAGCCCGTAGACGCCGACGCACACACCGACCAGCCCGCCGGTGACGAGCAGGGCGCCGGCCCGGCGTCGTCCGGGGGTCCTCTCGGTCCGGCGGCCGAAGCCGCGCGAGTCCATGGCCGCGGCCAGGTCCACCGAGCGCTCGAGCGAGCCCTCGAGCACCGGCATGGCGACGCGGGTGAGGGCTCGCAGGCCGGTGGCCGGCCGGCCCCGGAGGCGGTGGGCGGCGCGGACGCGCTGCGCGTCCTCCACCAGCCGCGGGGCGAAGGACATGGCGACGACGACGGCCACCCCCGCCTCGTACAGGGCGGCCGGGACGGACCGGAGCAGCCGGCGCGGGTCGGCGAGGGCGTTGGCGGCGCCGATGCAGGCGAGGATCGTGGCCAGTCGCAGCCCGTCGTAGAGGGCGAGGACGAGCGCCTCGAGCGTCACCGGACCGCCCACCCGGACCCCGGCGGCCCACTCGGGGAGCGGGACCTCCGGCAGCGTGACCAGCACGGTGCTGCCGCCGACGCCGGCGCCGAAGACGGCCTGGAACAGCACGCGCAGCGCGATGACGACCAGGCCGAGCTTGAGGAACGCCCCGTACGAGCGCGCCCACGGCGCCGGGCTGCGGCGGGCGGCGACGACCAGACCGGCGACGGCGACGAGCAGCAGCAGGAGCAGCGGGTTCGTGGTCCGGCTGGCAGCCGCCGCCAGCCCCAGCGCCCACAGCCACCACGCGCCGGCGTGCAGGTGGCGGGGCATCCGGGACGAGGCGGGCAGGAGCCGTACGCGGTGGCGGCGGGGCGGCGGGTGCGGCCGGGGGCCGTCGGTGCCGGGGCCCGGGGGTGGGGCGGGGGCGCGCGGCGGCCCCGCGGGACGCGACGTGCGCGCCACGCGGGGCGGGACCGCGCTGCTGGTCACGCGGCGGCGTCCTCGTCCCGTTGCCGGTTGCGGTTGGCGACCACGGCCGCGGCGATGCCGACCGCGGCGACGGCGGCGAGGCCGGCGACGAGGGCGACCGGGAAGCCGCCGTCGTCGGACGCCTCCGCGGCGGCGGTGACGGAGTCGGTCGGCTCGTCCTGGGGCGCCTCGGTGGCGTCGGCCGGGTTGTCCGTGGCCCCGTCGAACGGCGTCGGGGTCGGGTCGCCGGCGAGCACCAGATCCACCGGCTCGTCGGGCTCGGTCGGAGCTGCCGCGGCCACGGCGTCGCCGCAGCCGGTGGCCGGGAAGCCGTCGATCGCGCACATCAGCCCGCCCTCGATGCGGGCCGTGGCGACCGCGGTGAGCACCTGGTCGCCGGTGGCCTCGGTGGGTACCACGGCGCAGACGCCGCGGGCCGCCGGCGGCTCGCCCTCGGGGGAGTCCTCTGCCGTTCCGGGGTCGATCACGACGGCGACCCGCTTGCTGCCCTCGCCCTCGCCGAAGGCGCCGCAGACGGCGTCGAAGTCGCCGTCCGCGCGGGGCGGGCGCGGCGCCGACTCGCTGGTCACGGCGAAGCGCCAGCCCTCGACCGCGCCGTCTGCGGGGACGGTCTCGGCCGGGCCGGTCTGCGCGAACGTCCACTCCGTCCCCGACCACTGGTAGTAGCCCCAGTACCGGTAGGAGTCCTGCGCGTGGGCGGCCGTCGGCGCCAGCAGGGTGAGGAGCGTCAGGAGCAGCGCGGTGAGGCCGGCGGGCGCGGTGAGGCTGGCGGTGAGCCTGCGGGGCCTGCGGGTGGCGCGCGGTGTGAGGGGGGTGCGCATGGGGTCGGAGGTGCCCTTCGGTGAGCGGGTTCCGTGACGACGACGGACCTCTCCCGGGGGCCTCCGCTGCGTCGGCGTCACCGCCTGCCGCACCGGTCTCCGGTCGTGACCCGGCTTCGTCCCGTAGACCTCGACGGAACATGGAGCCGCTCGCTCCCGGCAGGCATTCCGGCTTGCCGCGGGTCACGGGCGGGGCCCGTGCGCGGCCTACGGTTGCGGGTCAGCGTCGGCGTACGACCGACTTCCCCTGCGCGGGCGCGTGAG
Source organism: Jiangellales bacterium (assembly GCA_035462845.1). GTDB lineage: Bacteria > Actinomycetota > Actinomycetes > Jiangellales > Jiangellaceae > DASTQL01. The sequence goes on along the minus strand of DATHTV010000177.1, from coordinate 17,608 downwards.
ACGTCCGCACTGTCCCACGGCCGTGATCGTGCCGTCAAAGGCCCGGGCCGCCGGCCGTCGTGAGGCGTGCCTCGCGTGATCGGTGGTTCTCCTGCTTGATCGGTGTGGCGTCCTCGTCGCGCCTCCCGGCAGGCGGGCTCCACGCCGATCACTGCCGGGTCACCTCGGGCACGCCACCGTCGGGCACCTCACCGTCGCGAGCCGCACTAGCCTGGCCCGCATGGCCTGGCACTGGCGGTACCTCGACGACAGCGGCGCGACCATCGACGACGAGTCGTTGCCGCGCCGCGACTTCCCGAACCAGGCGGACGCCGAGAGCTGGGTGGGGGAGGCCTGGCCCGAACTGCTCGACTCCGGCGTGAATGCGGTCACGCTCCTCGAGGACGAGCGCGTCGTCTACGGACCCATGGACCTGCGGCCGCCCGACTGAGCCCGGCAGACCACGACTGGCCGACGAAGCCGGGGCTGGGCAAGGACAGCCACCCGCGGCCACGGCCACGATGCCTGCCCCGCCTCGGCCCAGCGCCGGGACTCCCGGTCAGCTGCCGGGGGGGCGCCTGCTCGGCGAGACCGTGTTGCGCGGGTCCCGCTCCACCGTCTCCCCGAGGACCTCGTCGATCCGCTTGAGCACGGCGGGCTCCAGCCGTACGCCGGCGGCCTTGACGTTCTCGCGGACCTGCTCCGGCCGGGAGGCGCCGATGATCGCGGCGGCGACGTTCGGGTTCTGCAACACCCAGGCCACGGCGAGCTGGGCGCGCGAGAGCCCGGCCTCGGCAGCCACCGACTCCAGCTCCGCAACCCGACCGAGCACGTCGTCGGTCAGCCAGCGCGAGACGAAGTTCGATCCGGTCGGGTCGGCGGCCCGGGAGCCGGCCGGCGGGGCCTGGCCCGGCACGTACTTCCCGGTGAGGACACCGCCGAGGATCGGGGACCACACGATCTGCGCGAGGCCCAGCTCCTCGCTGGTGGGCACGACCTCGGCCTCGATCACGCGCCACAGCATGTTGTACTGCGGCTGGTTGGAGATGAAGGGGATCCGCAGCTCACGGGCCATCGCCCAGCCGCGCCGGATCTGCTCGGCGTCCCACTCGGACACGCCGATGTAGAGCGCCTTGCCCTGCCGGACGACGTCGGCGAAGGCCTCCATCGTCTCCTCGAGCGGCGTCGAGTAGTCGAAGCGGTGCGCCTGGTAGACGTCCACGTGGTCCGTCTGCAACCGCCGCAGCGAGGCGTCGATCGACTCCAGGATGTGCTTGCGGCCCAGGCCGGCGTCGTTGGGGCCGCCCGGCCCGGTCGGCCAGTAGACCTTGGTGAGGATCTCGAGCGACTCGCGCCGCTCGCCCGCCAGGGCCTTGCCCAGCACCGTCTCGGCGGCCGTGTTGGCGTACACGTCGGCGGTGTCGAAGGTGGTGATCCCCTCGTCGAGGGCGGCGCGCACGCACGCCAGCGCCGCGTCCTCCTCGACCTGGGAGCCGTGCGTGAGCCAGTTGCCGTACGCGATCTCGCTGATCTTCAGGCCGGATCGGCCGAGGTGTCGGAACTCCATGCTGGCGACGCTACCCAGCGCCTCCGGGTGGCACACGTCGAGTGATCGCCGCCACCCGGCCACCGGGCACAGGCCACCGGGCACAGGCCACCGGGCACAGGCCACCGGGCACAGGCCACCCGGCCAGCTCGGGCCACCGCCGGACCCCGACCGCCCCTCCGGCGCCCCGTCTCCCCAATGATCACGTCACCCAGGTAACCGGGTGCAGAGCGGGGTGAATTCACCGCGCTTCGCACCCGCTGACGCGGATGCCGTGATCATTGGGGCGGCGCCGGCGGGACCACCAGGGGGCGGGCGAAGCACCGGTTCAGCGGGCTGTCCCGGTAGTGCCCGAACCCGGAGACAGGCGTGTAGCCGGCGGCGACGTAGAGCCCGATCGCCTCCGGCTGGCGCAGCCCGGTCTCGAGGACCATCCGCCGGTACCCGGCCGCCGCGGCCATCCGCTCGAGCTCGGCCAGCACCGACCGGGCGTGCCCGCGCCCGCGGTGCGCGCCCGCGACGAACATCCGCTTGATCTCCGCCGAGGTCTCGTCGTGCCGCCGGAAGCCGCCCATGGCCACCGGCTCGTCCCCGGCGTACGCGACGACGAACGCCCCGTCCGGCGGGGCGAACTGCGCCGGGTCGACCGGGGTCTCGTCGGGGCCGCCGTAGCGCACGACGTACTCGGCCTGCACCTCCGCCTCCAGCCGCCGCACCACGTCGCTGTCGTACGGGACGGGGCGGAGGGATCGCAGCGGACCGGCCGTCTCGGCGGCCATGCCGCTAGACCTGGGCGCCGGGCCGGACGCGCGGCTTGGGCATCCTCAGCCGGCGCAGCTGGGTGGCGCGCGCGATGCCGTAGAAGACGTGCCCGCGCCCCTCGTCGTCGGGGAAGCGGCGGCGGATCTCCCGACGCAGCCGGAAGCCGAACCAGGTCAGGTCGACCGCGACCAGCAGCATGGTCGCGAGCCAGACGGCGGTGGACAGCAGCTGGATCGTGGGGTTGCGCACGAAGCTCAGCAGCAGCACGACCAGCACGATCGGGAGGAAGAACTCCGCGATCGTCCGGCGGGAGTCGACCCAGTCGCGGATGAAGCCGCGGACCGGCCCGCGGTCCCGGGAGAGGTAGTTGCGCTCGTCGCCGGTGGCCATGGCGTGACGCACCTTGGCCCGCTCCTCGCGGGCCTGCTCGCGCATCCGCCGCCGCGCGTCGCGGGCGTCGACCTTCGGCTTCACCCGCTGCTTGCGGGCGAGCTCGGCCTCGCGCCGGGTCGGCGTCGGCCGGCCCTTGCCGCCCGTCTCCCCGGGCACGGCGTGCGTGGAGCCGTCGACGCCGCCGGAGCTGGTACCGGTGCTGGTGCTGGCGTCCTCGGGCGACGTACGGCGGCGGAACACGTCACCAGCCTAGGTCACGGTCACGACCTGCCCTGCCGCGGAGGCCGCCGACGCCGTAGGGTCGGGGTGGACGTGGGACGGCGGTCCGTGCCGCCCGCGGTGAGCCGTCGTCGAGAAAGGGCGGGACAGGGCCAGATGGGGATCCTGCAGCGAATGTCCATGATCTTCCGGGCCAAGGCGGACAAGGCACTCGACAAGGCCGAGGACCCCCGCGAGACCCTTGACTACTCGTACAAGAAGCAGCTGGAGCTGCTGCAAAAGGTCCGCCGCGGGGTGGCGGACGTGGCGACCAGCCGCAAGCGCATCGAGGTGCAGCTGACCCAGCTGACCCAGCAGAGCGACAAGCTCCAAGGCCAGGCGCAGAAGGCGCTGTCCATGGGACGTGAGGACCTCGCCCGCGAGGCGCTGACCCGCAAGTCGGGCCTGCAGCAGCAGATCAGCGACCTGCAGGTCCAGCACGCGGCGCTGCAGGGCGAGGAGGAGAAGCTCACCCTCGCCGCCCAGCGGCTGCAGGCCAAGGTCGAGGCCTTCCGCACCAAGAAGGAGACGATCAAGGCCACCTACACCGCGGCCGAGGCGCAGACCCAGATCGGGGAGGCGTTCAGCGGCATCTCCGAGGAGATGAGCGACGTCGGTCTCGCGGTGCAGCGCGCCGAGGACAAGACGGCGCAGATGCAGGCCCGGGCCGGCGCGATCGACGAGCTGCTCGCCTCCGGGGCGCTGGACGACCCGACGGGCACGAGCAAGGACGACATCACCCTGGAGCTGGACCGCCTGGCCTCGACCAACGACGTCGAGCTCGAGCTGGCCCGGATGAAGGGCGAGCTCACCGGCGGCCCCGGGGCCGCCGCGCCGCAGATCGAGAGCGGGCCCGCCGATACCGCGCAGCCCGCCGCCACGCCGGTGACCGACGCTCAGCCGGCGGCGCAGGCGGACTCGCAGGCCGAGGAGGGCCGGTCGTGATCGTACGGATCATGGGCGAGGGCCAGCTCGAGGTCGACGAGTCGCACCTGGACGAGCTGAACCAGCTGGACGAGCGGCTCACCGCCGCGGTCGAGGCCGACGACGACCCGGAGTTCCGGACGGCACTCGAGGCGCTGCTCGCGGGGGTCCGCTCGTACGGGCGGCCGCTGCCCGACGACGCGCTGGTCGACAGCGACCTGGTCCTGCCGTTCCCGGAGGCCCACATCACCGAGGTCCGCGAGATGCTCGCCGAGACGGCGGGGGAGGGGCTCATCCCCGGATGACGCGGAACCCGCACGATCTGCCGGGGAGTTGAGGGGACGTGGCATCGACTCGATTCCGTCCCGACCGGGGGCTCAGCGTCCGGATGGGGCTCACCATCGTCCTGCTGTTCCTGCTCTACATCGTGCTGTCCGCCGTCATCTGGTGGATCTTCGGCGGCAGCGGCGGGGGAGTGGGCGTGGCGCTCATCGCCTTCGTCCTGCCACTCGGCCTGCTCTGGGGGCAGTGGTACTACTCCGACAAGCTCGCCATGGCCGGCATGCGGGCGCGAGAGGTGACCCCCGAGCAGGCCCCCCGCCTCCACGCGATGGTCGACCGGCTCTGCGCGCTGGCCGACATGCCCAAGCCCCGCGTGGCAGTGGCCGACACCGACCTCCCCAACGCCTTCGCGACCGGGCGCAGCCCGGACCGTGCGGTGATCGCGGTGACCACCGGCCTGGGTCGCCGGCTCACCGACAACGAGCTCGAGGCAGTGCTCTCCCACGAGCTCAGCCACGTCGCGCACCGCGACGTGACGGTGATGACTGTCGCCAGCTCGGTCGGCGTCCTCGCCGGTCTGCTGATGCGCTCGGCGATGTGGTCGTCGATGGGACGCAACCGCGACCAGAACAGCGGCCTGATCTTCCTCGTCGCCACCCTGGTCGGGATCGTCGTGTACGCGGTGAGCTTCCTGCTCACCCGGGTGCTGTCGCGGTACCGCGAGCTGGCGGCGGACCGGGCCGGCGCGATCCTCACCGGTCAGCCGGCCCACCTGATGAGCGCGCTCACCAAGATCTCCGGCGACATGGCGCGCATCCCGGACCGGGACCTGCGCGCCGCCGAGCCGTACAACGCGTTCTTCATCTACCCGGCGTTCACCGACAAGGTCGACTTCGCCTCGCTGTTCAGCACCCACCCGCCGCTGGAGAAGCGGCTGGAGCAGCTCGGGCGGCTCTCCCGGGAGCTGGGGCAGCCGGGCTGATGGGGCTCTTCGACTCCATCCTCGGGCGCAGCAAGCCCAAGCAGCCCCGCCTCGACGCCCTCTTCTCGCTGCCCAACGCGGCGCTGACGCTCGAGGTCGCGGCCGGCTTCCGCAGCACCGGGATCGGGTCGGTCTGCTACCGCGGGGCCGAGGGTGCGCCGTTCGAGCAGATCCAGGCGCAGCTCACCCAGCTGCTCAGCGGTGCCAGCCCGGAACGCGTCAACGACTCGTACGGCTGGACCTGGCTGGTCCTGCGCCGTGACCCGTCCGACGTCGCCGGCCTCGTCACCGAGCTGCACGCCGTCAACAGCACGCTCGAGGACGAGGGCTTCGGGCCGCAGCTGCTCTGCTCGCTGATCGGCTTCGCCGACGAGGCCGGGCGGCGGCTGGCACTGGTCTACCTCTACAAGCGCGGCACGTTCTACCCGTTCGCCCCGGTGCCGGGCGCGGACCAGAAGCGGGACAACGCGTTGGAGCTCCAGATCCGGGCCGTGGTCGGCGCCGACCTGCCGATCGAGGCGGAGGTCACCCGGTGGTTCCCGGTGTGGGGCGCCCCCGGGCTGGACGCCCCGCCGGCGCTGCCCCCGACGCCCTGAACGCGAAGGTCCGCCGGTGTCTCGGCACCGGCGAACCTGCACGGTCCTCGGGTCCGTCACGGGGTCGGGGCCTGCGCCAGGTGCCCACCGGAGCGGCACGGTGTCACTTCTCCACCTTCGTCCTCGCAGTGCCAACGGCCCTGGCGGCAGGTGCGAGCGTCCCGCCGGGTTCGGGACAACCGGGGTCCCTGACCCCGACAGCGGGGCGGCGGGCCGCTCGAGGTCCGGCCAGGTCATCGTTGCCGCGGACGTCCGTCCCGGGATGTGCGCCGGCCCGCTCGCCGAAGGTCCCGCCAGCCGGCCGAAGGTCCCGTCGGTCAGCCGCTGGGTCAGCCGGCGAGCACCTCGCACAGGCCGTCCGAGGGGCTCCGGGTCATCCCGCTGGAGACGAGCTCCACCTCCGTGCCGTCGGGAAGGATCACGAGTCCGAACCGCCCGGCGTTGGGGCCGAGGGTCCCGAATCCGGGGGCGTTCCGCATCGTCACCCCGTTCTGGTACGAGGTGACGGTCCCGTCCGGTGAGAAGAGGCTGACCGTGGGGCCGGAGGAGCGGCTGTCCACCGTGACGCCGTTGGCGGAGAGCGTGCTGCGGAACTTGACCATGGAGATCTCCCGGACCGCCTCGCCGTCGCGGTCGACGAAGGTCGCGATGCGGAAGGACCCGGCGAGCGCCTGGACGACGTCGAAGCCGCACGCCTCGCTGAGGCCGCCGTTGACGAAGGTGCGCTCGAGCTCGACCGTCTCGCGCGCCGGGCCGGCGGCCTGCGCCGGCCCGGCGAGGAGCGCGCCGGCGGTGAGCACCGCTGTCGCCCCGGCCAGGGAGGCCAGTGACCGGGCGCGGCGTGCGACCGGAGCCGTGGGCGCGTGCGAGACGGTGCTCGTGGACGTGGTTGTGGACATGGCGGAATCCCCTCCGGTGGTTGATGGCTGCCCTGCTGTCGCCGGGTCGGACGACACGTACGAGTACGAGCGCCGCGATCAGTCGCCGGCACCCAGCCGGGCGTCGAAGACCAGCACCCGCGAGCCGGCGAAGTCCTCGAACGACCCGACGCCACCGGCCACGGCGTACGACCCGGGGCCGGAGTTGACCTCGATGGTCCGGTCGATCGGCAGCAGTCCCTGGGCCCGTACGTCCAGCGTGGCGCCGTCGAACCAGGTGACGGCACCGCCCCGGGTGCCGAGCCAGACGTCGGTGCCGTCGGTCGCGGCCGTGACGGGTGCGCGGAACTCCGGGGCACCCTCGGCCCGCACGCTCACCGTCGACTCGCCGTCGCGGTCGATCCGTGTCAGCCGGGCCTGGTCGTCGGCCACGAAGACCGCGTCGTCGGTGGCGACCAGGACCTCCGGTACGCCGGGGAGCGTGACGGTGGCGGTGACCCTGCCGTCGACCGGGTCGAGCCGGGTCACGGTGCGGGCGTCCCGGTCGGCCACCCACACGCCGTCGGCGCCCACGGCGACGGCCGCGACCGGGCCGTCGAGGTCGAAGGTCAGCTCGACCCGCGAGCCGTCGGGGGACACCCGGCCGACCTGACGCTCGCCGACGACCACCCACGTGCCCAGATCCGGGTCGCCGGGCGTCCGGACCTCGCCGGACCGGTCGGTGGCCAGGACGCCCAGCACTGCACCGGTGCCGCGGTCGACCCGCACGTACCCCTCACCCTGCGGGCCGGTGCCCTCGACGGCCTCCGCTGCCACGAGCGGCACCAGGAGCACCTGCTCCGTCGCCGTCGCGCCGAGCACCACGATCCGGTTGTCGTCGCCGTACGGCGACCGGCTGAGCTCCTGCGTCCCGTCCGGCGAGAGGCGCACCACCTCACCCGCGAAGCTGTCGACCACCCAGCGCGCATCGGTGTCGGCGAGGACCTGCACAGGTCGGTTGAATCCCTCGAGGACCTGCGTGACGACGCCCTCGGGCACCTCCTGGGCGGGGTACGGGAACGTTCCGTCCGCTGCCGGGTCGACCTCGACGGGAGCCGCCACCTCGCCCACGGGCCGGTCGGCGTCGTCGGAGGTGATGACCACCGCCGTGATCCCACCGGCGACCAGCACCGCCGCGGCGGCGGCCAGCCCGGTGACGACCCGACGCCGTCGCCGCTCGTGCTCCGTACGCTCGCGGAACCGCTCCAGCTCCCGGGTCGTGTCCGTGGCGGCCATGGCCCCCCTCGCCTCCTCCTCGAACGCCTCCCGCAGGAGCCGCTCCACGTCGGGTCGTCCGCTCACGAGGTCACCCCCAGGCGGGTGGAGAGGGAGCTGAGGCCGCGGGACGCGTGCGTCTTGACCGAGCCGGGGCTCACGCCCAGCACCTCGGCGATCTGCGCCTCCGTACGGTCGAGGTAGTAGCGCAGCACGAGCACCTCGCGCTGCCGCCGGGGGAGGTGCCGCAGCTGCTCGCGCACCAGCCGCACCTCCTCCGACCGCACCACCTCGTGCTCCGCCGAGACCTCGGGCGACGGGACAGGGACCACGGCCAGCCGCCGTACCCGGCGCCGGCGCAGGGTCGAGCGGGCACCGTTGAGCACCGCGCTGTGCAGGTACGCCAGGGCTGCGTCGGTGTCGCGCAGCCGCCCCCACCGCCGGTACAGCGCGGCGAAGGCGTCCTGCACGACGTCCTCGGCCGTGCCCAGGTCGTCGACCAGCAGCCGGGCCAGCCCCACGAGCCGGGCGTGGTGCGCGACGAACATCGCCGTCACCGCCTCCTCCCGGTCGCGGGGCAGCGGACCCGAGGGAGAGCCCGCCCCGCCGCCGGTACGGAAGGCGGGTCTCTCCTCGACGCCACCCTCCGGACCGGCGGCGGAGCCACCGAGCTCCCCCTCCACCGGCACCCCGTCCCCCCTCTTCACGACGGCACAGACGCCCGACGTCTCGACAGGTTGACAGGGCGTGCGGAGTTTCTCCGGTGACCCGGCCGTGTCAACCATCGGCTGCTCGACGCGTCTGGACCGTCAGGCCGGCGGCATCGTGTCGCGGCGGGCACTCGAGAGGGGACGGCTATGGCAGAACGGACGGCAGTCGCAGCCGGGAAGGCAGACCGAGCAGGCCGACGAAGTGGAAGGGGAAACCCCATGCGACCCATCACTGGCACGATCTGCACGGCCGCCGCCGCCGGAGCACTGGTGCTCGGTATGGCCGGCACTGCCGCTGCGGCGCAGCAGCCCAGCGGCCAGGGCTCGTGCCTGGCCAAGATCTTCCAGGCCCAGGCCGTGGACGCGCCCCGAACGGTGTCGGATCGCATCCTCTTCATCAGGGACTTCGAGCTTCACGGCGACCCGTTCGGCCAGGCTCTCAAGCCCTTGGCGCGAGGAACGTTCGAGTACTGCCCCTGATCCATGATCGGCGGGGTGCCGGGAGGCGGCCCGTGGGTGACCGCCCCCCGGCGGGCGGGAGGCGGCCACACGGGTGGCCGCCTCCCACCACAGCGAGTGGCTACGGCGCGACCACCGCCAGTGCCTTGTTGAAGTTCTTCGCCTTGCCGTCCGGCCGGTAGTTCTTCTCGACGTTGCCGGCGGAGTCGACGGAGAACCAGTGGATCGTGGTGCCCTCGGGGACGGTGAGCGTCTCGCCGCCCTCGCGGATTCCGGCCGACCCGTAGAGCGTCGAGGAGTACGTCGGCACCTTCTTGTCCAGCGTGTAGAACACCGCCGCGGGCTCGGTGGTCTCGAACTTCACCAGGACGTCGCCGGGCGTGGACGCCGGCCGGACGTCGATGAAGCTCTCCGGCCGCTGATTGTCCTTGCCGAAGTCGTACGCGACCCGGAAGAGCTCCATCAGTCCGTTGGAGAACTCCTGCGATTCGCGCCGTGCCGAGCCACCGGTGGGTGTGCCCTCGAACGGCGGCTGGAACGACGTGCCGACCTCGAAGTTCCAGGCGTAGAGGCCGTACTTGTACCAGAGCATGTCACCGGAGTTGCCCGCCGCCGAGTAGAGCACGTCGGAGATCGGGCCGGTGCGGGCCGGCGTGACCGACAGGCCGCGGTACTTCTTGATCTCGGTGAGGATCCGCGACGACGAGCCCCAGAAGTAGCCCTCCTCCTCCAGCGTCGGCCGCGGCGCGGAGATCCGGCCCGGCGTGGCGTAGGAGCCCGGCGACCACATGAAGTAGTTGCCGGAGGAGTGCAGGTTCATCGCGAACTTCATGTTCGGCCGCGCCGCGAGCCAGTCGACGTTCTTGCTCTCCGGCTCCGACAGCTCGGACGGGCCGGCGTAGGTGTCGCTGGTGCAGCTGGTCGAGGCTCCCGAGTAGCCGTCGAAGAGGCTGTACTCGGTGTAGTTGCGGTTGTTGTCGACGCCCCAGCTGTTGCGGGCCAGGAAGTCGTAGTTACCGCTCACCGGGCAGTGCCTGGTCATGTTCCGGCGCTGACTGGCGAAGTTGTAGAACGAGTAGTGGCCGCCGTCGGGGTTGATCGACGGCGCGATCCAGATGTCGAGGTTGTTGACGAGCTGCTTGGTCGGGCCGTGGGTGGCGTAGTTGCGCAGCAGCCGCTCGGCGGTCTCGATGGTGACCAGCGGCGGCACCCACTCACGGGCGTGCTCCTGGGCGTAGGCCAGCACGCCCATCTTCGAGCCGTCGCGGTCCTTGCCGATCCGGATCGCGTACACCGGGTGCGGGTCGCGCGACACGCTGTCGGGCGCGAGCAGTCCATCCGTGAGGGCGGTCCGGGCCTGGGCGGCCACCACTCCCGCCCCGGCGTTGCCACGGTAGGTGTAGGCGGAGACCAACGCGCTCGCCGCGGGGTCGGCGTTGATCGCGTTGCGCACCTGCGCGGCAGTGCTGGTGAGGGCACCGGTCGCGCCCGTCGCCAGGCTGACGGTGATGTCGTTGCCGGTGACGCTGACCGACAGCGGGCTGTTCGCCGCGCCCGGGTTGACGGCGGCGATGGTGATGTCATTGCCCCCCTGGTGACCATACGCGACGGAGTCGAGGCCGACCCGGCTGGCGTTGGCAGTGCCCAGAATGGCCTGCGCATTGCGCCGGTAGCCGTTGGTCTTGTGCGGCAGCTCGACGATCTCGGAGATCTCGGGGAACTCTTCGGCGAGCGCCTTGATCCGGTCGTAGAGCTCGGTCGGGGTGAGGTAGCTCTGGATGAAGCCGGTCTGGAAGGCCGGGTCAGTGGTGTCCTCACCAGGCAGCGGCAGCCAGTCGTTGACCTTGACGATCGCGACGTCGCCGGTCGGACTGGTGATCCGGATCCGGTCCGGACGCGTGGTGACGCTCGAGGCACCGCGGTGGTACAGGTAGACGCCGGCGTCGACGAAGCGGCTGATGTTCTGGGTGCCGCCGGAGCCGAAGTCCGTGCCGGGACCGCTGTCGCGCTGCACCTGGAGCTGGGCGGTGGAGCTCTGCCCGTTGGCCCACTTGGCCTCGACCGAGAGCACGCCCTGGCCGAAGCTGGTGTAGTAGTCGGCCCGGATGATCTTGATGTCCGAGATGTCCGGCGCGGTCGAGCCAGGTTCGGGGTAGGCGGCGGCGGCGAAGGCCTCGTTCTCCTGGATCGCCGCGGCGATCGTGGCCTCGCGCTCGTCGATCCGGGCCTCGGAGTCGCTCTCCTCGAAGACCTTCTTGCCGACCTTGAAGCCACGCGCCTTGAGGGCTGCCTGCTCGCTCGGGGTGACGACGGCGTGAAGGACGATGCCGTTCTCGGTCGGGGTGACGTGGTGGTCGAGGTCGACGCCGGTGGCGACGAGCTCGTCCATCTGCGCGACGCCGTCGACGGTGACCTCGACCACGTCGACGGACTCGTCCGCGCTGCGCTCGAGGGCCGTGGCCGGCTCGCTCGGCGGTTCCACCGGTTGCGAGTTCGCCGGCGCCGCGAGCGCGAGCCCGAGAACTCCGACCGCGCACACCGTGAGTGCGCGCGCCGATCGTCTGATGGCCATGGGCCTTCTCTCCCTCCGGTCCGGGTCAGGCGGACCGTGCAGTGCCTCGGAACCCGCTGCGAATCGGCAGGAGGCCCCCTGTCGCGGTGTGACAGTGAGCATTGCCTAGCAGACAGGAAGTGACACAACAAGGGGTTACTGGCGAATAACTGACAGCGAGCGAGCATGTTGTTCGGAATCAGCCGGGTTCATGCGTGGCCGTGACTCTGCGGCCGACGCGGAACCCAGCCCTCGAGTCGCTGGCGCGGCGAGGCTCGGGAGGAGTCAGTCCCTGACGGCCTCGGGCCCCGGCAGGGCGAGCATCCGGTCCAGCGCGACCCGAGCCCAGTGCGCGGTGTCGGGGTCGACCTCGATCCGGTTGACGACCCGCCCCTCGACGAGGGACTCGAGCGCCCACACCAGGTGCGGCAGGTCGATGCGGTTCATGGTCGCGCAGAAGCAGACGGTCTTGTCGAGGAAGACCACCGACTTGTCGGGGTGCTGCAGGCCGAGCCGCCGCACCAGGTTGAGCTCGGTGCCGATCGCCCACGCGGAGCCGGGCGGAGCCGCCTCGACGGTCTTGATGATGTACTCCGTCGAGCCCACGTAGTCGGCGGCGAGCACCACCTCGTGCTGGCACTCCGGGTGCACGAGGACGTTGACTCCTGGGACCCGCTCCCGGACCTCGCGGACGCTCTCGGCCGTGAAGCGCCCGTGCACCGAGCAGTGCCCACGCCAGAGCAGCATCCGGGCCGCGCGCAGCTCCTCGTCGGTGACGCCGAAGCCGGGCGTGTGCGGGTCGATGACCACGCAGTCGTCGAGGGCGAGGCCCATCTGGAGCACCGCGGTGTTGCGGCCGAGGTGCTGGTCGGGGAGGAACAGCACCTTCTCGCCGTGCTCGTACGCCCACTGGAGCGCCCGCTCGGCGTTGCTCGAGGTGCAGACCGCACCGCCGTTGCGGCCGCAGAAGGCCTTGATGTCCGCGGAGGAGTTCATGTACGTGACGGGGACCGTGACGTCGGCGACGCCGGCCTCACGCAGCCGCTCCCAGGCGTCCTCCACCTGGGCCAGCCGGGCCATGTCGGCCATCGAGCAGCCAGCGGCCAGGTCCGGCAGGACGACCTGCTGGTCCGGCCCGGTGAGGATGTCGGCCGACTCGGCCATGAAGTGGACGCCGCAGAAGACGACGTACTCGGCGTCGGGCCGCGCGGCGGCGTCGCGAGCGAGCTTGAAGGAGTCGCCGGTGACGTCGGCGAACTGGATCACCTCGTCGCGCTGGTAGTGGTGGCCCAGCACGAACACGCGGTCACCGAGGGCCGCCTTGGCGCCCCGCGCCCGCTCCACCAGGTCGGGGTCGCTGGCCGCCGGCAGGTCGCCCGGGCACTCGACGCCGCGCTCGCTGAAGGGGTCCGCACCACGGCCGAGCAGCAACAGCGGCAGGGGAGTGGCAGGGGGCTGGGTGACGGTCACGGTCGACGGCCTCTCGCTCACGGTCGTACGACCGAGATGGTCGCACACAGCAGAACACCCGCCGCCGGCCCGCGCTTCCCGCTCCCCGGCGCTCAGGCAGCGGTGCGCGAGGCGTGGTCAGGCCGCGTGGTCCAGCCTGCTCACTCCGCCGCGCTGCCAGTTGCGGACCGCCTCGAGCCCCTTCTCCCGCCGGAGGACCGTCGTGAGCACGCGGATCTGGCCGGCGTCGAGGCCGCAGTCGAGCAGGTGCTGCGGCGGCGAGCCGTCCTCGTCGTTCATGGCGTCGAGCAGGTCGGTGGCCGTCCGGATCCCGACGCGGCGCAGGGCGATCCGCGTCGCCAGACCGCTCCGCGACGGCACGACAGCGGAGTCGCAGCCCTCACGGCGCCGCTGGGTCAGGTGCCTGCGCTCGACCGGCTCCAGGTGGATGTAGAGGAAGGCCTGGTCGACCCAGTCGACGAGCCGGCCGACCGGCACCCGGGTGTGCAAGATGACGTCGACGAGGTTCATGGTCGTGAGGTTCTGCATGTCCTCGACGCCCTCCTCGGTCAGCCGCGCCTCGTACCAGACGTTGAGCCCGTCGAGCTGGTCCAGCGGGTAGTCGGGCGAGAGCTGCGGCACCGCGACCCGCAGCGCCTTCGCCGCCACCCGCTGCAGTGCCTGCAGCCCCACGAGCGGGAAGAAGCCGATGACGAACGCGGTGATCATCTCGGTCGCCGTGAGCCCGTCCGTGGACCCGAGGGCGAAGAGCTGGTGGACCGCCGCCACGACCAGCAGCACCAGGACGATCCGCAGCACCACACCGGCGTACGCGCTGGGGCGCAGGTCGCTCTGGAAGAAGCGGCGGACGAGCATGGTGACCGCGAAGGCGTATGCGCCGAGGAAGCCGAACTTCAGCGCGTCCCACGGCCCCATGGGCGCTGCCAGCCCGCTCGTGTCGTGGAGGACCGCGGCCCACCCGACCGCGAGCACCACGGTGCACAGGAAGACCGGGAAGAGGGTCTCGACGGAGACGGCGAAGTCGTCGTCGGAGGAGTCCACCGCCGTGCGCGAGACCTTGCGTCCGTAGTAGGCGTCGAACTTCAGCCGGTAGATGTTGCTCGTGGAGTCCTCGTGGTCGCTCACCTCGCGGTGGGGGCAGCCGGGCGGCAGCGCCGGCAGTCTCTCCCGCCGGTCCCAGCCGAGCCGGTGCAGGTTGAGCACGTACTCGACCCAGAGCACCCCCGCACGCAGCCCGAGGAAGCGGACGTAGAGCCAGCCGGGGAGAAAGGACAGGCACCACAGCGCGAAGAGCTTGAGCGCTCCGACCGCCCACAGGTCCTGGGTCGGGGCCCCCTGGGGGGGCAGGGACGTGAGCACGACCGCGGTCGCCGCCACCAGGGCGACGAGCACGTTCATCCAGATCGCGACCGCCGCCCGGCGGACGAAGGACGAGCCCCGGTTGTGGGCGATCCACGCCGTGAGCCGGGCCCAGAGATCCGGCAGATCCGTACCGTGGAGGTTCCCGGCGACGTCGGTCATGACTGCTCACCGCCCGGCGGAGGGTGCGTGGTCCTACGTCGTGGAGGAGCGCGGCCCCGGGCGGGAAATACCTCCTGGCGGCTCGGGCGGCCCGGCGAGCCGCGCCGCCCGGTGGCAGACTCGCCACATGACGGGGCTGCTGGCGATCGCGCTGCTGGCCGCCGTCGTCGGGGTGCTGGTGTTCGCCTCGTCGGCGGAGCGCCGCGTGGCGGCCGCCCAGGCCCGGGCCGACGCCCTCGCCGCCCGCAACCTGCGGCTCGAGCGCGCGGTCGGCGTCGCCGAGCAGTCGCTGCGCTCGCTCGCCACCGACACCCGGCTGGACGCGGGCATGGCCGTGCAGATCGACTCCGCGCTCGCGGACCTCCGCCGCGCCGCGGGCGAGGGCGACCCCGGCATCGGCCGGCGCTGAGCGGGGTCCGTCCCCCGGGTTCACCCCAGCCTCACAGCACGGCACTCGACGGTAGGTACGGGGCGGGCGGCCGCATGTGCCGCACCGCCACCCACCCGTCAGGGCGTACCGACAGGCCGGCGGCGAGCCCCACCTCCACCGCCCAGTCCTGGTCGGCGGTGAGGTCCGACACGGACACCGTGCTGCCGGGTGCGCTGCGCGCCAGGACCTCCCAGAGCAGCCGCTGCGCCACCAGCCGGCTGGTCGCGGCCATCAGGACCGGGCCGCCCTCCCCGACGTACGCGAACCCGGAGCCGGTGAAGGTGTCGCAGACGAGCAGGTGCGCACGGCGGACGAGCAGGCCGTGGTCGACTCCGTGCGCCGCGCCGCGCACCTGGCGCGCCACCGAGTCGCACAGGTCGAGGTCCCCGGGCGTGCCGTCCCGGACGTGCTCGACGACCGGCAGGACCGAGCGGTCCACCGTTCCGGTCAGCTCCATGGTCGGGTGCAGCAGGAAGCCGGCCAGGCGGTACCGCCGGGCCGCCCGCCCGTCCGGTGTGGAGACCGCCAGGCCGCGGAGGCACCCCCGGCTGTAGCCGAGCGCCGCCTCCAGCAACGCCTTGCCGACACCGGACCCCTGAGCGCCGGGTCGCACCGCGAGCATCGAGAGCCCCCACAGAAGCTCCCGCCGCAGCGACAGGGCGACGCCGAGCAACCCGTCCGGGCCGTCGGCGACCCAGCACCCGCCCGCGTCGTACCGGAGCAGGTGCTCGGCCTCCGCTCGTACTCGCTCTGCCCGGCGCGCGGTCGCCTCGGCGTGCTGCGCCGCCTCCTCCGCGCCGCCGATGGCCGCCGCCGCGACCGAGGCGGCCTCGCCCACGTCCTCCGCCCGCATGGGCCGTACCCGCATGCGCGAGACTCTGCCGCATGCGGGTCCTCGTCGCGCCGGACAAGTTCGCCGGGACGCTCACCGCGGTCGAGGCCGCGCGGGCGGTCGCGGAAGGCTGGCGCCGCACCGCACCGGCCGACGACGTGGTCGAGGCGCCGATGTCCGACGGCGGACCCGGCTTCGTCGACGTCCTGCACGCCGTCCTCGGCGGTCAGCTGCTCGGCGTGACCGTCCGCGGGCCGCTGGCGGAGCGCGTGCCCGCCACCGTGCTGCTGGTCGACGGCACCGCGTACGTCGAGTCGGCGCAGGCCTGCGGCCTGGACCTGCTGCCCCGCTCCGGCCGCGATCCCGTGCTCGGCGCGGTCGAGGGCGCCAGCACGTACGGAGTGGGGGAGCTGGTCGCGGCCGCGGTCGACGCCGGGGCGACCAAGGTCGTCGTCGGGCTCGGCGGCAGCGGCACGAACGACGGGGGCGCGGGGCTGCTCGCGGCCCTCGGCGCGACCAGCGAGCCCGCCGGCGCCCTGACCGCCGGCGCGACCGGCCTGGAGTCGCTCGGCACCCTCGACCTCGACAACGCCCGCGCCCGGGTGGCCGGCGTCGAGCTGGTCGCCGCGGCCGACGTGGACAACCCGCTGCTGGGCCTGCGCGGAGCGACCAACGTCTTCGGCCCGCAGAAGGGCCTGGCCGCCGACCGGCACATCCCCGTCGATGCCGCGCTCACCCGCCTGGCCCACCTGGCCGGTCGCCGCGAGGCCGACGTCAAGGGCGCCGGCGCGGCCGGCGGGCTCGGCTACGCGCTGGCGCTGCTGGGCGCCTCGCGGTCGGGGGGCTTCGACACGGTGGCGGGCGTGGTGGGGCTGGCCACCGCCGTCCGCGGCGCCGACCTCGTGATCACCGGCGAGGGCAAGCTCGACTGGCAGTCGATGAGCGGCAAGGTCGTGTCCGGGGTGGCGGCGCTGTGCGGTCCGGCGATGCGGCCGTGCATCGCCCTGGCCGGGGAGGTGCAGGTGGGCTCACGGGAGCTGCGCGCCAACGGCATCGAGTCCGCGTACTCGCTCATCGACACCGTTGGGCGGGACGAGGCCTTCGCCCGCCCGGACGAGAGCTTGGCCACCGTCGCCGCGCGTGTCGCGCGCACCTGGAGCCGCCGGTGAGCCGGGCGCGTACCATGGCCCGTACGGCGGAATGCCGGGCTCGCGCCCAGGTGTTCCACCGATGACCGCACGACCTCCGGCCTCGGGAGCACCGACATGACGGTTCAGGACCACACCGCCCAGCAGGAGGGCGTCGTCCTCACCGAGACAGCGGCCAGCAAGGTCAAGTCCCTGCTCGACCAGGAGGGACGCGACGACCTGCAGCTGCGCATCGCCGTGCAGCCGGGTGGCTGCTCGGGCCTGCGATACCAGCTGTTCTTCGACGAGCGGTCGCTCGACGGGGACATCGTCCGTGACTTCGGCGGCGTCGAGGTCGTGGTCGACCGGATGAGCGCCCCGTACCTGCTGGGCGCGACGATCGACTTCGTCGACACCATCGAGAAGCAGGGCTTCACGATCGACAACCCGAGCGCCACGTCGTCGTGCGCGTGCGGGGACTCCTTCCACTGACCCGGCCCTCACCGCAGCCCGCGTCCTGGGCGATCATGAGACGCGACCGCCCTCACGGGGCCGCTGACGTCTCATGATCTGACAAAGCTGTCCGGGCAACGCCTCAGATCAGAGCACGTACGGCGGCAGCCCTTCCACGAGCGACCGCGCGGCGGAGGGGAC
>DATHTV010000176.1:0-5873 GCA_035462845.1 Jiangellales bacterium | reverse complement strand
GCCGGGCGCGGGTGATCCCCACGTACGCCAGCCGCCGCTCCTCCTCCAGCTCCACCGGGTCGCCGAGCGTACGCCGGTGCGGGAAGACGCCGTCCTCCATGCCGGTCAGGAAAACGACCGGGACCTCCAGCCCCGTGGCGGTGTGCAGCGTCATCAGGGTGACCACGCCGCCGCCGCCGTCCGCGTCCGGGATCGAGTCGGCGTCCGCGACCAGCGCCACCTGCTCGAGGAAGTCGGCCAGCGTGACGCCCGCGTCCGCGCGGGTCTCCTCGTACTCCCGGGCGACCGCCACCAGCTCCCGCACGTTGTCCACCCGCGACTCGTCCTGCGGGTCGTCGCTGGCTTCCAGCTCCCGCAGGTAGCCGGTCTTGTCGATGACCGCCTCCAGCACGGCGGCCGGCCCGTTGCCCTCGCCCGCCTCCACCGCCCGCAGCTCGGTCATCAGCGCGACGAAGTCGGCGATCGCGGCGGCCGACCGCGGCGCGATGCCGGGCGCCTCGGCGGCCCGCTCCAGTGCCTCCCCGAACGGGATCCGCTCCCGGGACGCCAGCGCCTCCACGCACGCCTCGGCCCGGTCGCCGATCCCGCGGCGCGGGGTGTTGAGGATGCGGCGCAGGCTGACCACGTCGGTGGTGTTCGCGATCAGCCGCAGGTACGCCAGCATGTCGCGGACCTCGCGCCGCTCGTAGAAGCGCACCCCGCCGACCACCTTGTACGGCAGGCCGACCCGGATGAACACCTCCTCGAAGACCCGGGACTGCGCGTTGGTCCGGTAGAAGACCGCCACGTCGTTCGGGTTGACGCCCTCGGTGTCGGAGAGCCGGTCGATCTCCCCGGCCACCCAGGCCGCCTCGTCGTGCTCGTTGTCGGCGACGTACCCGACGATCTTGTGCCCGGCGCCCGCCTCGGACCAGAGGTTCTTCGGCTTGCGGTTGGGGTTGCGGGAGATCACCGCGTTGGCCGCCGACAGGATCGTCTGGGTGGAGCGGTAGTTCTGCTCCAGCAGGATCGTGGTCGCGTCCGGGTAGTCCCGCTCGAACTCCAGGATGTTGCGGATGCTGGCCCCGCGGAAGGCGTAGATCGACTGGTCGGCGTCGCCGACCACGGCCAGCTCGGCCGGCGGGACCTCCCCGCCGGCGGTCCCGCTCCGCTTCCCGGTGGCCCTCGCTGCGCCCGGCCCCACGAGCTCGCGGACCAGCACGTACTGCGCGTGGTTGGTGTCCTGGTACTCGTCCACCAGCACGTGCCGGAACCGCCGCCGCCAGTGCTCGGCCGCGGCCGGGAAGGCCTGCAGCAGGCTCACCGTGGTCATGATCAGGTCGTCGAAGTCGAGCGCGTGCGCCTGGCGGAGCCGGGTCTGGTACGCCGAGTACGCCTCGGCCAGCACCTTCTCCAGACCGCTGCCGGCCTTGGCCGACCACTCGTCGGCGTCGACCAGCTCGTTCTTCAGGTTGCTGATCTGGGCGAGCATGCCGCGGGACGGGTAGCGCTTGGGATCGAGGTCGAGGTCCCGGCACACCATCGTCATCAGCCGCTGCGAGTCGGCCGCGTCGTAGATGGAGAAGGTCGACTTCAGGCCGAGCGTCTTGGCCTCGGCGCGGAGGATGCGCACGCACATCGAGTGGAAGGTGGACACCCACATGGCCCGGGCCCGCGGGCCGACCAGCGCGGCCACCCGCTCCTTCATCTCGCCGGCGGCCTTGTTGGTGAACGTGATGGCGAGGATCTCCCCCGGCTGCGCCCCGCGGTGGGCCAGCAGGTGGGCGATCCGGTAGGTCAGCACGCGGGTCTTGCCCGACCCCGCACCGGCCACGATCAGCAGCGGCGAGCCGGCGTGCTCGACCGCCGCCCGCTGGGCCGGGTTGAGGTCGTCGAGCAGCTTGTCCGCGTCGACGGCGAGCCGGACCGGGCGGGGCCGGCGGGGCTCGGGGGCGGGCTCGACCGTGGGGAGCTCCATCTGGCTGCTCATGTCCGAACAAGCGTACGACCGCGACCGACAGTTTTCGGTCCGGCCACCGGCGTGCCGGCCGGGCTGCTACTGTCTCATCCGTGCAGACCACGCGGCGATTTTTCTATGGGTACCGGTGTCCGGTATCCGTCGCCGTCTGACCACACAGACCCACCGACGCCCCGGGCCCAGCAGCCCGGGGTTTTCGCGTTTCCGGGCCTGGCCTGGCGATACCGACCAGGAGCCGACCGATGACCACCTTGCTTCCCGCCCCGGCCGCCGCCGAGGCCGAGCTGATCCCGCTGCTGCGCACCCAGATCGACGCCATCGACGCGGGCATCGCCCGGCTGGTGGCCGAGCGCGCGCGGCTGTCCGCCCGCATCCAGTCCGCCCGCGTCGCCGCCGGCGGCGTCCGGGTCGAGCTGGGCCGGGAGCGGCTGGTGCTGGCGGGCTACCGGGACACCCTGGGCGACGACGGCGTGCCGCTCGGCAACGCCGTGCTCCGGCTCTGCCGCGGACCGCTCTAGCCGGCGTACCGTCGCGGGCATGGCTGAGCGCAAGGCGCGCCGCCGCGGGAAGCGGCGCCCGCCGTACCACGACTCCCTGACCTCCGACCCTGGCCGCCGGGGTCCCCTCCGCCGGCTGTGGGACCGGCTCACCGGGCGCCGCCTGGTCTCCACCCGGCCGCCGGGGAGCGACGGCTGGTTCGGGCCGCCCGACGACGCCGGCGGGGCCGGGGTGCGCGAGCCGCGCCGGCCGCTGCCGCGGTCCCCGCTGGGCGCCGCCGACCTCCCCCGCGACTGACAGCCCCGCACCGCGACCGCCCCCTCGCCGACCGCCGCCCCGCACCACTTCGGCGAGGCGCTCGGCACGCCGGCGGTGATTCTCTCCGATGGCCAACCCGGACAACGGCAGCTCCGGTCACGTGGCGACGGCGACCGTGGCGTGCATCGGTACGACGACGACATCGCGCCGTCGGTGGTCCGCGACGACTCGGGCCGTGTCCCGGGCGATTGCCTCGAGGTAGGCGTCGAAGGAAGCCCGGGACCGGGCGAACTGCGGGATCACGGCGGCGTAGGCGTACTCCATGCGTTCGACGAAGTGGTCGGCATCGGCGAAGCAGGCCTCGATCGACACGCCCCGGACCGCGACATCGGCGAAGCCGGCGTCGCGGAGGACCGCAGCGAGCTCGTCCGGATCGCCGAGGGAGAACGGCGCTTCGAGCTCCGCCCTGCCGATGTCGACCCCGAGAGCGGCGAGGTGCGGCTCCTCGGCGTCGGCCAGCGCAGCGTAGAGCGGGTGGCGGTCGAGCCCTCGCCACGTGACGACCACGGCCCGCCCGCCTTCGCGCACGACCCGGCGCATCTCCCGGGACCCGGCCGCCCGGTCCGGGAAGAACTGGAGACCCTGCTGGCAGTACACAGCGTCGTACGCGGCGCTCGGCTCGGCCAGGGCGGTGCCGTCGGCCTGGCGGTACTCGACGGCGGCGCCGGTCGCGGTCAGCGTCCGGGCGACGTCGAGCATCGCCGGGTTGATGTCGATGCCGACGATCGACCCGCCGGGTCCGGCGGCCTCGGCCAGGCGGCGGGTGAGGATGCCGGTCCCGCAGGCGACGTCGAGGACTCGCTCGCCGGCGCGGGGCGGCACACGGGCGACCACCTGGGCCGCCAGCGGTTCGAAGATCGCCGGTCCGAAGTACCGCTGGTACGCGTGGGCCGGCGTGTCGGTGTCGGTGCTCATCGCCAGGCTTCTTCTCGCGCGGGACGGAGCATCGGCCACAGCGATGGCGAGTCGCCGGCGCGCAGCTCACCGACGACCTCGAACCCGTGCCGGGCGTACAACGCCCGGTTCCTCGCCGTGCTGGCTTCGAGGTAGGCGGGCAGCGCGTCGCGGTCGGCCCAGGCGAGACCGTCGGCGAGCAGGCGGCCACCGACACCCCGCCCCTGGGCCAGCGGGTCGACCCCGATGAACGGCAGGTACCACACCGGGTTCGTCGGGTGGGCGGCGGCGACCTGCTCGAGCAGCGCCATCACGGCATGTAAGCGACGAGCGTCGATCGACGCCTCGAACAGCTCGACGAGGGCGTCCTCGTCGGCGGCCACATCCGGCGCCACCCACAGCGCGACACCGGTGCGGTCGGCGTTCGCGACCGCCGTGCCGGAGTCGAAGGCGTCACCGCCGAGAAGCTCGACGAGCCGGGGAAACCATCGCAGGTACCGGCCGGGGTCCGGGTACAGCCATCGGATGACCGGGTCGGAGCCGAACGCCGTGGCGAGCGTCGCCACCGCTCGGTCCCGCTCCACCCCGGCCGCGGTCGAGATCATGGTGTCGGTCATGGATGCGACGATGACGCACACCCATCGTCGGCGCATCGGTGCCACTACCCATCCCACTACGTAGCGGTGTCCGCCTCCAGGATGTGGCGAACGGCGGCGGCCCGGGACGTTCGGCCGTGCAGGCCGAGCTTCTGGTAGGCCGTGGCGAGGTGGCGCTCGACGGTGCGGACGCTCAGCACCAGCTCGGCGGCGATCTGCTCGTTCGACCGCCCGTCGGCGACCAGCCGCAGCACCTCCGCCTCGCGAGCCGACAGGCCGTCGGGGCGCCGCACCGGCACCTCCGGGGGGTACGGCACGCCGAGGACTGCGAGCTCCTGGCGGGCGACACCGCGCTCGGCGGCGGCGCCGTCGACGTCACCGAGCCCGGCGAGCGCCCGGGCCAGCAGCAGCCGGGCCTGCGCCGTCTCGCAGCGGGCACCGATGCGGTGCCAGCGCTCGACCGCGACCCGCAGGAGGCTGGCCGCGGTCGTGGTGTCACCGCCGGCCAGGGTCACCGCTCCCCCGGCGGTCGTGGCGGCGGCGCGCAGCCCCGGCGTGCGGTATCTGTCGGCCAGCGCGCCGAGCTCGTCGGCCGCGTCGCGGGCCCGGGCGAGGTCGCCGACGGCGACGAAGATCTCCACGGCGGCGGGCAGCAGGCGGGCTCGGGCGAGCGCATCGGCCTCGGCGCCCGCCAGCGCTCGGTTGATCATCGCCGCGGCCGACGCCGGCCGGCCCTGCGCCGAGCGGAGCGACGCCAGCCCGGGCTGCGGATCGCGGCCGAGCCGGTGGGCGGCGGCGTAGGCCGCCTCGGCCGCTGTGAGGTCGGCGCGCCGGAGGGCGAGCTCGCCGAGCAGGTAGTGAGCCTCGGCGACCATCGCCGCGTGGAACCCCCCGAGTTCGTCGCACACCCGGCGGACCTCGTCCTCGGCGCCGACCAGGTCGCCGCGGAGCTGCAGCACCTGCGCCCGGTGGACCCGGCAGATCCCCATGAACGGCCCAGCACCCGGCATCGCCTCGCACCACCGGGCGGTGACGGCGGTCCACTCGCCGGCGCGATCCCAGTCGGCAAGCTCCCAGCACGCCAGCATCAGATTGCAGTAGATGTTGCCGGCCCACGCCGGGTCGATGTCGTCGGAGACGGCGGCCACCATCGCCTCGTCGAGCAGCGCCATCCCCTCGTCGACCTCACCGCGCTTGACGCGGGCCCGGCCTTCGAGGAGAACGCCGAGCGCGACGAGGCACGGGTCGTCGAAGCGCCGCCCGATGTCGCGGGTCTCGGCAGCGAGAGCCAGCGCCCTGTCGAGGTCGTGGGCCGAGCACGCGTCCTCGCCGTCGCAGTAGACGAGGTAGCCGCGCTCCGCACAGTCACCTTCCCGCTCGAGCAGGCGCACGCCCCGGCTCATCCAGCCGCTCGCCTGGGCCTGCTCACCACGCAGCGCGAACGTGTAGCCGGTGTCGAGCGCTACGAGGGCTGCCCGGCGCCGCTGTCCCTCCGCCAGCAGGATCCGATGGGCGTCGACGAGCGCCGGAAGGGCCCGCCCGAGCTGCCCGAGCCACCAGTACGCGTTCGCCAGCGCGTAGACGTCGACCCCGCTCAGCTCGTGCTCGCC
>DATHTV010000175.1:0-2680 GCA_035462845.1 Jiangellales bacterium | reverse complement strand
CGCCGTCGCCCGGTGCAGGGCGAGCAGCTCCTCCTCGGCCAGCCGCGCGGTCTCCCGGACGGCGGCGTCGGGATCGACCGAGGGGGTCGGGGCAGCGGGGGTCGACGGGGCGGGCCGCGGCGTGCCCCGTCCGCACCCGGTGAGGGACCCGGCTGCGGCCAGGCCGAGCAACCCGCCCGACACCAGCGCCTGGCGGCGGGTCTGCGAACGGGAGGGGCCGGGCACCGCAGCACGGTAGCCGTGCCCACCGTTAGGGTGGTGATCCAGCCCTGGGGCCGGAGCCGACCACCGAAGCCGACACCGGGCGGACCACCGCGGTCACACGGGTGGCCCGCCCCCGGCGGGTCCGCCCGCCGGTCCCACGACGAGCCGACGGCCCGCGACAACTGGACAGCGAGGAGGACCGATGACGACGCCCTCTCCCGACCTCCTCCGGCGGCTCTGCGAGCCGCTGTGCCTGGCGGCGGGCCTCGACCTCGAGGCCGGGGAGGTGTCGCCGGCCGGCCGGCGCCGCCGGGTCCTCCTCGTGGTCGACAAGGACGGCGGCGTGGACCTGGACGAGTGCGCCGAGCTGTCCCGGACCGTGTCCGACGAGCTCGACGCCCGGGACGTGATGGGCGAGGTGCCCTACACCCTCGAGGTGAGCTCGCCCGGCGTCTCGCGCCCGCTGACCGAGCCGCGGCACTGGCGGCGCAACGCCGGGCGGCTCGTCCGGGTGGTCCTCCGGGACGGCGACGAGCTGGTCGGCCGGGTCGCCGCCGCGGACGGTTCGGCGGTCGAGGTCGACGTCGCCGACGGGCGCCGCCGGATCCCGTACGCCGACGTGGCCAAGGCCAAGGTCCAGGTGGAGTTCAGCCGCCCGGCCGACGGGGACGGCGACATCGACGTCGACGACGGAGAGGGCTGAGGGCGGTGGACATCGACCTGTCCGTGCTGCGCGCGCTGGAGCGCGAGAAGGAGATCTCCTTCGACCTGGTCGTGGAGGCGCTGGAGCAGGCCCTGCTCATCGCCTACCAGCGGACCGAGGGGGCGCAGGCCAACGCCCGGGTCGAGCTGGACCGGCGGACCGGCCACGTCACCGTGTGGGTGCAGGAGCTCGACCACGAGGGGGCCGTCGCCCGCGAGTACGACGACACCCCGGAGGGGTTCGGGCGGATCGCGGCGACGACGGCCAAGCAGGTCATCCTCCAGCGGCTGCGGGACGCCGAGGACGACGTCACCTTCGGGGAGTACCTCGGCAAGGAGGGCGAGATCCTCTCCGGGACCATCCAGCAGGGTCACGACCCGCGCACGGTGTACGTCGACCTGGGCAAGGCCGAAGCCGTGCTGCCGCCCCAGGAGCAGGTGCCCGGCGAGCGGTACGAGCACGGGATGCGGATCAAGTGCTACGTGGTGCAGGTGCGCAAGGGGATGCGCGGGCCGGTCATCACGCTCTCCCGCACCCACCCGAACCTGGTCCGCAAGCTGTTCGCGCTCGAGGTGCCCGAGATCGTCGACGGCACCGTCGAGATCGTCGGCATCGCCCGGGAGGCGGGCCACCGCAGCAAGATCGCGGTTCGGTCGCACCGGGCGGGGGTCAACGCCAAGGGCGCCTGCATCGGGCCGATGGGCTCCCGGGTGCGGGCGGTCATGCACGAGCTGCACGGCGAGAAGATCGACATCGTCGACTGGTCGGACGACCCGGCCGAGCTGGTCGCCAACGCCCTGTCACCGGCCCGGGTTCAGAGCGTCGAGGTGGTCGACGCCGCCGCCCGCTCGGCCCGGGTGGTCGTGCCCGACTACCAGCTGTCGCTGGCCATCGGCAAGGAGGGGCAGAACGCCCGGCTGGCGGCCCGGCTCACCGGGTGGCGGATCGACATCCGGTCCGACACCGCCCCCGCCGCTCCGGTCGCCCCGGCGGGAGAGTGATCCCGAAGCGGGTAGACTCCTCGGTGCACCATCGCGCGTCCACGCCCCTGCGCACCTGTGTGGGGTGCCGTGAGCGTGCGAGCAAGTCCGAACTGCTCCGTGTCGTCGCGGCCGGTGCGGGGGCGGGTCCCGGTGGACCTGCTGTCGTCCCCGACCCGCGCGGCCGGCTCCCCGGGCGGGGGGCGTACCTCCACCCCGTCCCGAGGTGCCTCGACCTCGCCGAACGCCGTCGGGCGTTCCCGCGGGCCCTCCGTCTGCCGGGACCGCTGGACACCACGGCGCTGCGGCAGTGGCTCGAGCAGCCGGCCGGTACCCAGGCTGGGGCCAGCGACGACGACGGCAGGACGAGGAGAGGAGGCGGGACGTGACCCCCGCGGGCGTTCGATGAGATGCGCACGATGAGCATGTCCAAGAGCTAGCCGGTCTGAGCCACGCGGCCCGGACCGAGAAGGAGAGCAGTGGCTAAGGTCCGGGTTTACGAGCTCGCCAAGGAGCTGGGAGTCGAGAGCAAGGTCGTCCTGACCAAGCTCAACGAGCTCGGCGAGTTCGTCCGATCGGCCTCCTCGACCATCGAGGCGCCGGTCGTCCGCAAGCTCAGAGAGGCGCTGGCCGACTCCGGCGCCCCCACCGCCCCGCCGGCCCGCAAGGCGTCGGCCCCGAAGCCGGCCGCCCCCGCGGCGCGCCCGGCAACCCCGTCCCCAGCAGCCCCGTCCCCGGCGGCAGCCGCCGCCCCGGCGCCGACGCCCCCGGCCACCGCCGCACCAGCGGCCCC
>DATHTV010000174.1:0-12508 GCA_035462845.1 Jiangellales bacterium | reverse complement strand
CGGTCGCCCTCCCTCGGCGAGAGGGAGGGCGACCGCCGCGGCGTCACCGCCCGGGCCCGGTGGCCTCGAGGAAGGTCAGCACCGCCTTCACCCGGCGGTTGACCTCACCCTCGTCGGTCAGCCCCAGCTTCTGGAAGACCGAGCCGATGTGCTTCTCCACCGCTCGTTCGCTCATGAACAGGGTCTTGGCGATCGTCGAGTTGGTGCTCCCGGTCGCCATCTCCTGCAGCACCTCGCGCTCGCGGTCGGTGAGGCCCAGCAGCGGCGACCGTGTCTCCGCAGAACGCCGTGCCAGGAGGCCCTCCACGACCTTCGGGTCCAGGGCGGAGCCGCCGCGGGCGACGTCCTGCAGCGCCCGGACGAGCTCGTCCACCTGGGACACCCGCTCCTTGAGCAGGTAGCCCAGTCCGCCGACCCCGTCCTCGAGAAGCGAGACGGCATCCTCTTCCTGGACGTGCTGGGAC
This sequence comes from Jiangellales bacterium, assembly GCA_035462845.1. GTDB lineage: Bacteria > Actinomycetota > Actinomycetes > Jiangellales > Jiangellaceae > DASTQL01. The sequence continues at coordinate 12,044 of DATHTV010000174.1, read as the reverse complement.
AGCACCACGACGCCGATCGAGGGGTGCAGCGCTCGGATCCGCTTGGCCGCGTCGATGCCCTCGGTCGTGAACGTCGGGGGCATCCGGATGTCGGTGAGCACGGCGTCCGGCCGCTGTTCGTCGACGGCCTTGAGCAGTGAGTTCGGGTCCGCCACCGCCGCCACCAGGTCCAGCTCCTCGACCTCGGCGAGGAGCGCGACGATCCCCTCCCGGACGAGGTAGTTGTCGTCGGCGAGGACGACACGCAGGGCCATGGCCCGGACTGTAGACCCGTAGGGACCGCCCGGGCCGTGGCCGCAGCGTCAGGGGAGCGGCACCAGCACGTTGTCGATGACGTGCACGACGCCGTTGCTGGCGGAGATGTCGGTGGCGGTGATCTTCGCGTCGCTGGTGGCGGCGGAGGCGTCGACGAGGGTGGCCGACGGGGTGGAGGTCAGGGACGCGCCGAGCAGGGTCTCGATGCTCTTGTCGCTGTTGCGGTTCACCACGCTCTTGGCGGTCCGGCGGCCGTCGGTGACGTGGTAGAGCAGGACGTCGTCGGCGAGGTCGTTCTGCACCAGGAAGGCCAGCAGGGTGGGCACCGTGCCGTCCCCGACCCCGGCCGCGGCGAGCTCGTCGGCGGCCTTCTCGAACGCGGCGTCGGTGGGGGCGAAGACGGTGAACTGGCCGCCGCCGTCCAGCGCCTCGTCGAGGCCGGTCGCCTCGAGGGCCGCGGTCAGGTAGGTGAAGTCGGCGGAGGACGACGCGATGTCGTAGATCGTGGCGTCGCCGGGCCGGTTCGAGGCTGCCGCAGGCGCGGCCAGGGCCGAGGCGGCCAGGGCCACGGCGGCGGTGGCGCCGAGGACGGCGCGGGTGCGGTGCTGCATGGGGGTCTCCCTCTGTCGACGCGTCCCTGCCCGGTCGGACAGGGCTCCGAGTCCTTGCACTACCACTTCGGCGCGGAGGGGCCGTCCGGATGCAGCGGGTGCGAGAGAATCCGGGCGTGCCGGACGAGGTCGACCTGGACGCCGCTGTGCGTCGGGCCACCGGTCTCGCTCGGCCGGACGGTCGGGCCGTGCTGGGGATCGCCGGGCCACCGGGGGCGGGCAAGTCCACGGTGGCGGCCGCCGTCGTCGGCGCGCTGGGTCCGGAGCGGGCGGTGCTCGTGCCCATGGACGGCTTCCACCTCGCCGGGTCCGCGCTGCGCCGGCTCGGCCGGGAGGCACGCAAGGGGGCGCCGGACACCTTCGACCGGGACGGGTACGTCGCGCTGCTGGGCCGGCTCAGGGTTCCGGACGGGCGGGTGGTGTGGGCCCCGGAGTTCCGCCGTGAGATCGAGGAGCCGGTCGCCTGCGCGATCGCGGTGGAGCCCTCGGTGCCGCTGGTCGTGACCGAGGGCAACTACCTGCTGCTCTGGCCGGAGGTCCGCCCGCTGCTCGACGAGTGCTGGTGGGTGGAGGCGGACCGTCCCGTACGGCTGGCGCGGCTGACCGCCCGGCACGCCGCGTACGGGAAGGACCCGCAGGCCGCCCGGGACTGGGCCGAGGGACCGGACGAGGCCAACGCCCGGCTGGTGGCAGCGGGGCGAGCCCGTGCCGACGTGGTGGTCCGTCCGGGGTAGGTGACGGTGGGAGCCGACCTGGGCATCGGCTGCCGACGTATCTGACCGGGGGGTGGACGACTCTTCCCCGCATGAGCAGGTCGACCACCCCGCTCGGCGACGTCACGTCGCTGGGCACGGTCCTCGGTGTCTGGGCGCACCCGGACGACGAGGCCTTCACCTCCGCGGGCCTGATGGCCATGGCACGTCAGGCCGGGCAGCGGGTCGTGTGCGTGACGGCGACCTGGGGCGAGCGTGGCACGCCGGACCCGGACCGCTGGCCGCCGAGTCGGCTGGCCCAGGTCCGCGCCGCCGAGGTGCGCGCGTCGCTCGCCGCGCTCGACGTGCGCGAGCACCACCACCTCGGAGTGGTCGACGGGACCTGCGCCGACCAGCCGTTCGACGTCATGGTCGACCAGGTTGCCGCGATCGCCGCGCAGGTGCGGCCGGACACCGTCGTGACCTTCGGGCCGGACGGCCTCACCGGCCACGAGGACCACCAGACCGTCTCGGCCTGGGCCACCGCGGCCTGGCACGAGGCAGCTCCGGGAGCCCGGTTGCTGTACGCGACCACGACGGACGACTTCGCCGACCGCTGGTCGCACCTGCACGACCGGCTCGACGTGTTCCTGGCCGACGGGCTGCCGCTGCGGACCCGCCGGCACGAGCTGGCCCTCGACCTCGACCTGGACGACGAGGTCGCCGACCGCAAGCTGGTCGCCCTGCGCGCGCAGGCGAGCCAGACCACCGGTCTCGTCGAGGCGGTGGGTGCCGACGTGCTGCGCGAGTGGTGGCGTCGGGAGACCTTCGTCGCCGGCCCGCTGGGCGCGTCCTCCGCGCGTACCTGGGGGACGTGGACGGTCGCGGCCTGACGGACGCGTGCCTAGGGCGTTCGAGCGGCGCGACCTCCCGGCAAGCTGTCCGTCAGCGGACGACCTCGCCGCCCGCGGCCTGCCAGTCCTGGATGCCGCCCTGCACGTCGTACAGGGAGGTGAAGCCGAGCGCCGCCATCCGGGCGGCCGCGACCGCGGAGCGGTTCCCCGACCGGCAATAGACGAGGTAGGTGTCCGCCGTGGGAAGCTCCGCCACCTCGGCGTCGAAGTCGGGACCGGCCAGGTCGACGTTGACCGCGTCCGGGAGGTGGCCGGCCGCGAACTCCTCCGGTGTCCGCACGTCCAGGACGGTGACGTCCTGCTCGGCGAGGACGGTCACGGCCTCCGCGGCGCTGACCCGGACGGGCGAGGCGGCTGCGGGCGGCGCCTCCGCCGGGCCGTCTGCGGGGGTGGTGGGCGCCGGCGCGACACTGGTGGCTGTGGCCGCTCCGCCCGTGGGGTCGTCGGTGGTGCCGCAGCCGACCAGGACGAGGGCACCCAGGAGGGCGACCACGACGAGGACGGCCCGCAGGGTGGGCGGGCCCGCGGCGGCGCAGGACCTTCGCGGTGGCTGATCGCGCCCCCACCACGAGGCCCGCGGTGTGATCACGAGGCGTCGGCGCCTCGTGATGGCCCCGCGCGGGTGGTGAACGTGGTCATTCGGGCGGCGGGGGCGGTGCATGCTCAGCCGTCCTCGGGGACCATGAGGATCGAGCCGGAGGGGCACTCCTGCACGCACAGCCCGCAGCCCTTGCAGAAGTCGTAGTCGATCTCGAACCGCTTGCCGGGTCCCAGCTTGATCACCGCGTTGTCGGGGCAGACGCCGAAGCAGTTGTCGCACTCGAAGCAGTTGCCGCACGACAGGCACCGCCGCGCCTCGTAGAGCGCGGTGGACTCGTCGAGCCCCTGCACCACCTCGTCGAAGGTGGAGGTCCGCCGCGCGGCCTCGAGCCGGGGGCGCACCGCGTGCGGGGCGTCGGAGTAGTACCAGGTGTTGAGCGTGTCGAACGGCGCCAGCTCGTGCTTCGGCCCGGGCTGGTAGGAGCCGCCGCGCAGCCAGGCGTCGATGTGCCGGGCGGCCTTCTTGCCGTGGCCGACCCCCACCGTCACGGTGCGCTCGGCCGGGACCATGTCGCCGCCGGCGAAGATGCCCGGGAAGCCGGTCATCATCGACCCGTCGACCTGGACCACGCCGTCCCGCACCTCGAGGTCCGGCACGCCCGCCAGCAGCGACAGGTCGGCCTCCTGGCCCAGCGCGAGCACCAGCGAGTCGGCCTCGAGCTCCTCGGTCTCGCCGGTGGGCTGCGGGAACCCGGACTCGTCCAGCTCCATCCGCTCGACCACCAACCGCCCGTCGTCGACGTGCTTGACCGTCGACAGCCAACGCATCTGCACGCCCTCCTCGAGGGCCTCCTGCACCTCGGAGTCGTGCGCGGGCATCCGCTCGCGGGTGCGCCGGTAGACGATGACCGCCTCCTCGGCGCCGAGCCGCTTGGCCGTCCGGGCGGCGTCGATCGCCGTGTTGCCGCCGCCGTAGACGGCGACCCGACGACCCAGCAGCGGCGGCTGCCCCTGCTCCACGTCGCGCAGCACGCCCACCGCGTCCAGGATGCGCGCGGCCTCACCGGCCGGGATGTACGCGCGCTTGCCGATGTGCGCGCCCACGGCGAGGAAGACGGCGTCGAAGTCCCCCTCGGCCATCTCGTCACGTACGTTGGAGACGCGGGTGTCCTGCTCGATCCGCACGCCCATGCCGGTGATCCGGGCGACCTCGGCGTCGAGGACCTCGCGCGGCAGCCGGTACTTCGGGATGCCGTAGCGCATCATCCCGCCGGGCGCCGGGGCCGCGTCGCGGATCGTGACCTCGTGGCCGAGCCGGCGCAGGTGGTACGCGGCCGACAGGCCGGACGGGCCGGCCCCGACGACGAGGACGTGCCGGCCGGTGGGCCTCGCCTCGACGGGCACGGTCCAGCCCTGGTCGATCGCGAGGTCGCCGAGGAACCGCTCGACGGCGTTGATGCCGACGGCCTCGTCCAGCAGCGCGCGGTTGCACACCGTCTGGCAGGGGTGGTAGCAGACCCGGCCCATCACGGCCGGGAAGGGGTTGTCCTGCATGAGGACCCGCCACGCCTGCTCGTACGAGCCGTCCTCCGCGGCGTACAGCCAGGCCTGGACGTTCTCGCCCGCGGGGCAGGCGTTGTTGCAGGGCGGCAGCAGGTCGACGTAGACGGGCTTCTCGACGCGCCACGACCCGGTGCGGTTGGCCAGGCTCGAGCCGACGTCGAGCGTGATGGCGAAGGGCTTGTCCATCAGGTCACCTTCTCCGGCTCGCCGAGGAGGCCGTAGCGGGCGATGTTGCGGTCGGCCTGCGCCTGGATGTGCGCGATCACGTCGTCCCGCCGGGTCGGCGTGAACAGGTGGGCGTAGCGGCCCTGGATGCTCAGGTACTCGTCGACCGGGACGCGGCGCCGGATCGGGGTCACGCCCACGACCTCGCCGCGCTCGGCCTCGAAGACGGGGAAGAGCCCGCTCTGCGTGGCCAGCCGGGCCACCCGCAGCGTGTCGCAGGACGCCGAGCCCCAGCCGAGCGGGCACGGGACGAGCACGTGCAGGTACCGGGCCCCGCGCAGCTCCATCGCACGGGTGACCTTGGCCTCGAGGTCGCGCAGGTCCGCCACCGTCGCCGTGGCGACGTACGGGATCTCGTGCGCCATCGCGATGCGGGGCACGTCCTTGCCCTGGCCGAAGACGTTGCCCGGCTCGGGCCCGACGGCCTGCGTGGTCATGGTGCGGGCGGCCGGCGGCGTGGCGCCGGAGCGCTGCACGCCGGAGTTCATGTAGGCCTCGTTGTCGTAGCAGATGTAGAGCACGTCGTCGTTGCGCTCGAACATCCCGGACAGGCACCCGAAGCCGATGTCGACCGTGCCGCCGTCGCCGCCCTGCCCGACGACGCGGACGTCCGTACGGCCCTTGGCGCGCATCGCCGCGGCGACCCCGGAGGCGACCGCGGGGGCGTTGCCGAACAGCGAGTGCAACCACGCGATCCGCCAGGACGTCTCGGGGTACGGGGTGCTGAAGACCTCCAGGCAGCCGGTGGCGTTGACGGCGACCAGCTTGCCCGCCGCCGCGCGCATCGCCGCGTCCAGCGCGTACCGGGCGCCGAGGGCCTCGCCGCAGCCCTGGCAGGCGCGGTGGCCGGAGGTCAGCGAGTTGGAGCGCCCGGTGTCGGACTGCACCGAGCGCAGCTCCGGGTCGAGCAAACGGTTGCCGACCGCGAAGCTGCCGACCTGGTAGAACTTGACCGGCGTCGTGCTCATCTGGCCGCCCTCCTCATCGCACCCGCGCCGCGACGACGCCGACGTCTCGCAGGATGTTCTCGGCGCTGGGGCCGGGCCGGCCGCCCTCGCGGTGCCGGGCCAGCTCGCGCTCGACCAGGCCGTGGTCGAGGTCGAGGAAGGTGAGCGGCTCGAGGGCGTCCTCGGCGGCCCGGGCGAACAGGTCGTGCAGGGACGACATGGTGATCGGCCGGCCCCCGAGACCGGCGATCACCGTGTAGCCGTGCAGCACCAGGCCGGACAGCGCCATCCGCACGTTGGCGGAGACGATGCCGCCGATGCCCACGGCCAGCGCCTTCTCCAGCACGACCACCCGCCGCGCGTTCCGCAGCTCCGCCCGGACCGCGTCCAGCGGGAACGGCCGGAACGACGTGATCCCGAGAGCGCCGATCCGGACACCTCGGTCGCGCTGCTCGTCGACCACGTCCTTGATCGTGCCCAGCACCGAGCCGAGCGCCACGACGATGGTCTCGGCGTCCTCGCAGCGGTACGGGCGGACCAGGCCGCCGGAGTCCCGGCCGAAGACCCCGGCGAAGTCGGCCGCGACCTGCGGGATGAGGTCGAGAGCCTGCATCTGCTTGGCGTGCGCGAGGTAGCGCACCTCCATGAACGCCTCCGGCCCCACCATCGCCCCGATGCTCACCGGGTCGTCGGGGTCGAGCACCTGCCGCGGGACGTACGGCGGGAGGAAGGCGTCGACCTGCGCCTGCTCCGGCACGTCGACCTGCTCGTACGCGTGGGTCAGGATGAAGCCGTCCATGCAGACCATCACCGGCAGCGACAGCTCCTCGGCGATGCGGAACGCCTGGACGTGCAGGTCGGCCGCCTCCTGGTTCGTCTCCGCGTACAGCTGGATCCACCCGGAGTCGCGCTGGGACATGGCGTCGCTGTGGTCGTTCCAGATGTTGATCGGCGCGCCGATCGCACGGTTGGCGACGGTCATGACGATCGGGAGGCCGAGCCCGGAGGCGTTGTAGACGGCCTCGACCATGAAGAGCAGGCCCTGGCTGGCGGTCGCCGTGTACGAGCGGGCACCGGCGGCCGAGGCGCCGATCGCCACCGACATCGCGGCGAACTCCGACTCCACGTTGACGAACTCGCACCCGGGCAGCTCGCCGGACTCCACCAGCCGGCTGAGGCCCTCGACGATGTGGGTCTGCGGCGAGATCGGGTAGGCGCAGATGACCTCGGGGCGGCAGGCCGCGACGGCCTCCGCGACGGCGAGCGATCCTTCAACCTGCCTGAGCATCGCCGGTTCCTCCCAGATCGGGCAGCACGAGCGCGTACGCAGCCTCGGCGGCGGCGACGTTGCCGTCGGCGACCTGACCGCGGAACTTCCTCCGGATGGCGTCGACCACGGCGGCGATGGACACCGCCCCGGTCACGGCGGCGAAGGCGCCGAGGAGCACGGCGTTGGGGACCGGCCTGCCGAGGTGCTCGCGGGCCAGCTCGGTGGCCGGGACGGTCGCGATCCGCTGCGGGCGGAGCCGCTGGGCGACCTCGACGATCCCGAGCTCCTCGAGGGTCCGCTCGGAGTTGACCAGGACGTACCCGTCGGGTTCGAGGCCACTGAAGACGTCGACCTGGTGCAGCAGGGTGGCGTCCTGGACGATCAGCGCGTCCGGGGTCATGACCGGCTCGCGCACCCTGATCGGGGTGTCGGCGAGCCGGCAGAAGGCCACCACGGGGGCGCCGGTGCGCTCCGAGCCGAAGCTGGGGAAGGCCTGCGCGTGGCGGCCCTCCTCGAAGGCGGCGACTGACAGGAGCTCGGCCGCGGTGACCACGCCCTGGCCGCCCCGGCCATGGATCCGCACCTGGAACACGGTGGCTCCTCCTCCCGGCCACGACCAGTCCAGTCCGCGGACCCGCCGGACCCCAGGGCCGGAGGTCCCGGCCGGTGGGGCCGGGTGGTGGGCCGCCCGACGAGGTCGTCAGGCGGCCACGTCTTCAGGCGACCAGGTCGTCAGGCGACCGCGGCGGCGCCGGCGCGGCCGAGGACCGCCTCGGTCTCGGCCTTGAGCGCCCGGCTGAGCCGCCGGTGCAGGTCGGGCAGCCCGGCCATGTCCCAGTCCAGCGCGGCGATGCTCTCGGTCACCTCGAGGACGGGGACCGAGGCCGCGTCCCGGCGCAGCTCGTACCGGCGCATCGCCTCGGCGGGGTCGCACCCCTCGAAGACCTCGACGAGGGCGCCGGCCAGCAGCTCGGCGTCCCGGAAGGCGTCGGTGATCCCGTGGGCGGTCGCCGGGTCGCGGTAGGCCCCGGCGTCCCCGACCAGGGCCCACCCCGGCCCGTACGGTCGGCGGACCAGCGCGGGGGACCCGGGGTGCCCCCGCACGGGCGACACCCGGCGGGCCCCGGCCAGCCGCTCGGCGAGGTCCGGCGAGATGCTCCCGACGGCTCGCCACAGCGTCCGCTCGGTGTCCCGGCCGGAGCCGCGGAGCGTGGGCACCGAGGCCCACACGTTGGTCCACCCGTCGCTGCTCGGGACGAAGCCCGCCAGCCGCCCGGGCGCGAACGCCCACTCGTACCCGTCGGTCGGCAGACCCTCGACGAAGGTGACGAGGTACGCCGAGGACGCCGAGCCGACGTGCATCACCGGGGCGTCGACCTCGCGGGCGACCAGCGACCGGCGGCCGTCGGCGCCGACGACCCAGGGTGCGTGCGCCTCGACGGCGCGCCCGTGAGCGTCCCGTCCGGTCACGCCGACGACGCGCCCGTGGTCGTCGTGCAGCAGCGCCCGGACGTCGACCTCGAACCGTACGTCGGCGCCGGCCTCCGCCGCGGCGTCGGCGAGCAGGGGGTCGAGGACGGTGCGCCGCGGCGCGTACAGGGCGTCCACCCCGTCTCCGGGCCGGACGTCCACGGGGACCCGCTCGGTGCCGTAGTGGAACACCGTCCGCCGCACGGGCGGGGTTCCGGAGGCGGCCAGCCGGTCGAGCAGCCCCCAGCGGTGCAGCAGCAGCACCGCGGGGCGCATCAGCGCCAGCGTGGACAGGGTGTCGCTGCCGCGGCGGGCCTTGTCCAGCAGGAGGACGCGAAGGCCCTCGCGGGCGAGCAGGGTGGCCGTGGCGGCGCCGCCGGCGCGCGCGCCCACGACGACGACGTCGTAGCGGTCCCGGGTGCGGGGCGAGGTCATGTCCCCAGGCTCCGGCCGGCTCGCCCGCCGGGCAGCGGCCACCACTGCCCATGTCTGCAGCCGCGCTCGCCTAGGCCTTCCCGGCCGTACCGGGTCGGCTCGGTGGCAGGGTGGGCCAGGTGACCACCGAGGTGCCGATCCGGTACACCGCGGCCGCGGACGGCGTCCACCTCGCGTACCAGGTCGTGGGACTGGGGCCGCCGGACCTCGTGCTGGTGCACGGGTGGGTGACGAACCTCGAGCTGTTCTGGGAGCACCCGCTGCCGGCCGGCATGCTCGCGCGCCTGGCGTCGTTCGCGCGGGTGATCCACTTCGACAAGCGGGGTACGGGCCTGTCCGACCGGGTCGCGGCCGACCGGCTGCCCTCGCTCGAGCAGCGGATGGACGACGTCCGCGCGGTGATGGACGCGGCGGGCTCGGAGCGGGCGTTCCTGGTGGGGCACTCCGAGGGCGGCCCGCTGGCGGTGCTCTTCGCGGCCACGTACCCCGAGCGGGTCGGCGGACTGGTCGTGTACGGCGGGTACGCGGCACGCCGGCCGCACGACGACTACCCCTGGGCGCCGTCCCCGGAGGCCCGGCAGGCCTTCTACGACTCGATCGAGCGCGAGTGGGGCGGGGTCGCCGACCTGGAGGTGATCGCCCCTTCCCTGGCGGCGGACCCGTCCTTCCGGCGCTGGTGGGGGAGGTACCAGCGGTCGAGCGCCAGCCCGGCGGCCGCGGTCGCCCTGGCTCGGATGAACACCCGGGCCGACGTGCGGCGGGTGCTGCCGGCCGTGTCCGTCCCGACGCTCGTACTGCACCGCCGGGACGACCGCGACGCCGCGGTCGAGGGAGGCCGGTGGCTTGCGGCGCAGGTCCCGGGGGCCCGGTTCGTGGAGCTGGCGGGGGAGGACCACATGCTGATGGCGCACCCGGACGACGTCGTCGACGAGATCGAGGAGTTCGTCACCGGCACCCGGCCGGGGCCGATGCCCGACCGGGTGCTCACGACGGTCCTCTTCACCGACATCGTCGACTCGACCGGCCGGGCGGCCGCGCTCGGCGATGCCGAGTGGCGGCGGGTGCTGGACCGTCACGACGCCGCCGTACGCGCCCAGCTGGGGCGCTTCCGCGGGCAGGAGGTGGTGAGCACCGGCGACGGCTTCCTCGCCACCTTCGACGGCCCGGCGCGGGCCGTGCGCTGCGCGCTGGCCGTGGTGGGCGCGGCCGCCGAGCTCGGGATGGAGGTGCGGGCGGGGGTGCACACGGGCGAGGTCGAGCGGCGCGGGGACAACGTCGGCGGCCTGGGCGTGCACATCGGGGCCCGGGTGGCGGCCACCGCCGGTGCCGGGGAGGTGCTGGTCTCGTCGACGGTCGCCGGCCTGGTGGCCGGGTCGGGGCTGGAGTTCGCCGACCGCGGCCGGCACCGGCTCAGGGGAGTCCCGGGGGAGTGGCAGCTGTACGCGGCGGGCGACCCCCGCGGCGTGCCCGCCTGACCGCGGGCCGTCAGGGCCGGAAGGTCCAGGTCAGCGCCGTGCCCTCGACCGCCACCGTGCCGTCGTCGCGGGTCACCGTGGTGCGCAGGCGGCAGATCGGCTTGTCCGTCCGCACCTCGGCGACCTCGACCTCGCCGGTGATCGTGTCCCCCGGTCGTACGGGCGCCCGGAAGCTCCAGTCCACGTGCAGGAACACGCTGCCGGGACCGGGGAGGTCCTCGGCGACCACCGCGTTGAGGATGCCGGTGGTGACCCCACCCTGCACGACCACCCGGCCGAACGGGCTGCGGGCCGCCAGCTCCTCGTCGTAGTGCAGCGGGTTGCGGTCACCGCTCATGCGGGTGAACAGCTCGATGTGCTCGGCGGTGATCTCGAGGCTCCGGCCGGCGCGCTCGCCGACCCGCGGGGCTGGACGACCGCCCCACGCGTCGGTTGCGGCGGCGGTCACGCCAGCACCCAGGTGAGGAGGGCCAGCATGCCGACCCCCGCCGCCGTGGTCAGCAGCAGGTTGCGGGTCCGCCACGCCACCGCGGCCGTGAAGCCCGCGGCCAGCCAGGTCGGGAGGGCCGGTCCGCCGTGCGTCCCGCCCACCAGGGCGACCGCCACCAGCGCGGCGAGGGTCGCCGGGCTGACGTGCTCGAGGCCCTCACGGACCACGGCCGGCAGCTGCCCGGCGGGGACGACGGTGACGAGCGAGACCCGCAGGACGTACGTGACGACGGCGGCGAGCAGCAGGACGGTCAGCAGGCTCACGTCGACCTCCGGGAGGTGATCGTGCCGGCGACGATGCCGGCGAGGGTGCCGAGGATGACGCCCAACCCGTGCGGCAGGGCAGCGGTGGCGGCCGCGACCGAGGCGCCGGCGACGGCGGCGGCGAGCGCGGGCCTGGTGGTGAGCTTCATGAGGAGCATGCCGATGAACATCGAGGTCACGGCGAAGCCGAGCGGGCTGTCCGCCGGCAGCACCGGCCCCAGCAGGACGCCGGTGACGTTGGCCACGACCCAGACGACGGTCAGCACGGCCGCGACGGTGAGCCAGTAGCGGCGGAACCGGCGGGGATCGGCGAGGTCCGTGCGGGCGGTCGCGATCATGAAGGTCTGGTCGACGATGAAGTGCACGCCCAGCCAGCGGAACCATCGCGGCTGGCGCCTGAACAGCGGCTCCATCGCCGCGCCGTACATCAGCAGCCGGGCGTTGATGACGAGGACGGCGAGCAGGGCGGTCGCGGCGCTCGCGCCACCGGCGAGCATCGTGATGGCGGTCAGCTGGGCCGTGCCCGCGTAGACGAGGACGCCGGTGGCGGTGGCCGCCGCCGGGCCCAGCCCCTGTGCGGCTGCGGCGACGCCGATCACCACGCCGAACGGGAACACCCCCACGGCGAGCGGCAGGATGTCGCCGACCGCGCTGCGGACCAGCGAGGGGTGCGCCGGTCCGCGGTGCGCGCTGTCTGTGCCGGCGGGGGTGGTGCCCACGGTGGCGGTGGCCACGGCGGTGGTGCTCATCGGCGGTGCTCCGTCTCCTCGAGTGGTGCCCCGAGGATGGAGCGCCGCCGGCCGGCAGCCATCGGTCGTCGGTACCCAGGCCTGCCGCCCGACCTACCCACCTCTCGCTCGCCCCTCGCCCCGAATGACCACGTTCACCACCCGC
>DATHTV010000173.1:0-5855 GCA_035462845.1 Jiangellales bacterium | reverse complement strand
CACCGACCGTGTTGCCGGCCAGGGTCTCGTCCGAGCCGAAGTACATCGCCAGCCCGAACTCCTCCCAGTCGTCGATGCCCTGGTTGAAGCCCACGGTGGGGATGCCTGCCGCGATCGCGTCGGCCACGACCGGCTGCATGGGGCCGGGGAAGGCGAGCGTGACGGCCAGGCCGTCCACGTCCTGGTCGATGGCGTTCTGGACCAGCGTGGCCTGGCCGGACGCCTCGTTGTCGTTGGAGTAGCGCAGGTCCACCCCGTGCCGCTCGGCCGCCGCCTCGGCTCCGGCCCGGATCTTGTCCCAGAAGGTGTCTCCCGGGGCCTCGTGGGTGATCATCGCGATGGTCAGGCCGGTGGACTCGACGGCGGGCGCGTCGCCCGAGCCGCCGGCCTCCTGCTCCTCGGACTGGGCGCCACCTTCGCTGCTGCACGCGGCGAGGGCCAGGGCGGCCGTGGCGATCAGCGCTCCGACGCGGAACGCTCGGCTTCTGCGGGTCATCTCGTGCTCCTTGCTGCTGGGGGCCGGGTGGCCGGAGAGGGGGTGAGCGGGGGTGCGGACAGGTCTGGACCGGGTCAGGACCGGGTTCGGTCAGGTCGACGGGCCCGGGCCGAGCCCGAGGGAGTTGAGGTACTGCCGGGTCCGGGTCGCGATCGGCAGCGGGGCGTCGGGCTCGCACGGGTACATGTCCTGCTCGACGATGGCGAAGAGGTCGGTGTCGAGGCCCGCGAGCGCCTTGAGCAGCGGCTCCATCGCCGGCTCCCCCGCGGGTGGCTCGACCATGGCGCCGAGCTTGACCGCGTCGGCGAACGACAGCCGCTCGGCCTGGACGCGGGCGACGATGGCCGGGTCGACCTGCTTGAGGTGGACGTAGCCGATCCGCTCGGGGTACCGGCGGATCAGGTCGAGGTTCTCGCCGCCGCAGTACGCGATGTGGCCGGTGTCGAGGCACAGGTTCACGTACTGCGGGTCGGTGTCTGCGAGGAGGCGCTCGACCCGCTCCTGGATGTCGACGTGGCTGTCGGCGTGCTGGTGCAGCACCAGGTGCACGCCGGACTCCTCGTAGAGCTGGCGGCCGAGCTGGGTCAGGCCCGTGACGAGGGCCTTCCACTGGTCGGGCTCGAGCCCGCCGAGCTGGGTGAGGTCGCCGCTGTGCATGTCGGTGTACTGCTCCGGGAGCAGAACCAGGTGGTGGGCACCCAGGGCGGTGAGCAGGGCCACCTCCGTCCGGCAGTCGGAGAGCGCCTGGTCGTACGCCTCGGCGCCGCGATGCAGGCCGGCGAAGACGGCACCGCCGGAGAGCCGCAGGCCGCGGGCGCCGAGCTCGTCCTCGAGCCGGGCCGGGTCGGTGGGCAGGTAGCCGTACGGCCCGAGCTCGACCCACTGGTAGCCGGCCTCGACGACCTCGTCGAGGAACCGGTGCCACGGCACCTGGTGCGGGTCGTCGGGGAACCACACCCCCCAGGAGTCGGGGGCGGTGCCCAGGGTCACCCGGTCGAGCGGGGCGACCGTGGTCGCCGTCTCGGCGGCGGAGGTCTGCCACGTCATGGTGTCGCCCTCTCAGCTCGACGCGAAGTGGTAGCTGGCGCCGGCCGGGTGCTCCACGTGCGGCCAGCGGGACGTGACGACCTTGCTGCGGGTGTAGAACTCCACGCCGTCCTTGCCGTGGATGCGGGACTGGCCGAACAGCGAGTCCTTCCAGCCGCCGAAGGAGAAGTAGGCCACCGGCACCGGGATCGGGACGTTGATGCCGATCATCCCGACCTTGACCTCGCGCTGGAACCGGCGCGCGGCCTCGCCGCTGGAGGTGAAGATCGCGGTGCCGTTGCCGTACGGGTTGGCGTTGATCACCCGGATCGCCTCGTCGACGGTCCCGGCCCGGACCACGGACAGCACCGGGCCGAAGATCTCCTCCCGGTAGACGTCCATGGTGGTGCTCACCCCGTCGATGACCGTGGGCCCGACCCAGAAGCCGTTCTCGTACCCGTCGACGGTGAGGTCACGGCCGTCGACGGCCAGCGTCGCTCCCTGCTCAGGCCCGGTGCCGATGAGGCCGGCGATCCGGTCCCGGGCGGCGGCGGTGACCACGGGCCCCATCTCGCTCTTCGGGTCGCGACCCGGGCCGACCTTGACCCCGCGGGCCTTGGCGCTGACCGCCTCGACGATCGCGTCGCCGGCGTCGCCCACCGCGACGGCGGCCGAGATCGCCATGCACCGCTCGCCGGCCGACCCGAACGCCGCGGCGACGAGGTGCTCGGAGGCGAAGTCGACGTCGGCGTCGGGCAGCACGATCGCGTGGTTCTTGGCGCCCCCGAGGGCCTGGACGCGCTTGCCGTTGGCCGTGCCGCGCTCGTGGATGTAGCGGGCGATCGGGGTCGAGCCGACGAAGGACACGGCGGCCACGTCGGGGTGCTCGAGGAGCGCGTCCACGGCCTCCTTGTCACCGTGCACGACGGTGAAGACCCCCTCGGGCAGCCCTGCCTCGGCCCACAGTTCGGCCACGAGCATCGAGGCGGAGGGGTCGCGCTCGCTCGGCTTGAGGACGAACGTGTTGCCGCACGCGATCGCGACCGGGTGCATCCACATCGGCACCATGACCGGGAAGTTGAACGGCGTGATGCCGGCGACCACGCCGAGCGGCTCGCGGAAGGAGAACACGTCGATGCCGCTCGACGCCTGGTCGGCGTACTCCCCCTTGAGCAGCTGCGGGATGCCGCAGGCGAACTCGACGACCTCCAGGCCGCGCTGCACCTCCCCGAAGGCGTCCGAGACCACCTTGCCGTGCTCGTCGGAGATGATCTCGGCGAGGTCCTTGGCCCGGGCGTTCACCAGCTCGCGGAAGGCGAAGAGGGTCTTGGCGCGCTTGCTCAGCGAGGCCTGCCCCCACGCCTCGAAGGCCTTGGCCGCGCTGGCCACGGCCGCGTCGACGTCACCGGCGGTCGCCAGGACGACCTGGGCCTGCTGCTCGCCGGTCGCCGGGTTGAAGACCGGCGAGTGCCGGGCGGAGGCGCCGGACGTGGTCCGGCCGTCGATCCAGTGCTCGATGGTGCGCATGGGCGTCGCTTCCTTCGTCCGTACGGGCGGGTCGGGCCGGTCAGTTGGGTACGGGTCGGGGTCGGAGGTCAGAGGAAGAGGCGCTGGTCGGCCTTGTGCGCCTCGTAGGTCTTGCGGGCCTGCTGGGTCGAGTCGAGGTCGGCCACCTCGGAGACCGGGACGTCCCACCAGGACTCGCTGCCGGGGGCGTTGACCAGCGGGTCGGTCTCGACGTGCACGACGACCGGTCCGCGCTCGTGCGCCGTGGCCTCGCGCAGCTTGGCGCGGAAGTCGTCGACCGTCGTCGCTCGCAGGACGCTCACGCCGAGGCTCTCGGCGTTGGCGGCGAGGTCCACCGGGAGCTTGTCCCCGTCGAGCCGCCCGCTCGACCCGTCGCGGTAGCGGTAGCGGGTGCCGAAGCGCTGTGAGCCGAGGGTCTCGGAGAGGTCGCCGATCGAGTGGAACCCGTGGTTCTGCACCAGGACGACGACGATCTTGATCCCTTCCTGGACGGCCGTCACGAGCTCCTGGGCCATCATCAGGTACGAGCCGTCGCCGACCATGACGAAGACCTCGCGGTCGGGGCACGCCATCCGGGCCCCGAGGCCACCGGCGATCTCGTAGCCCATGCAGGAGTACCCGTACTCGACGTGGTAGCCCTTGGGGTCGCGCGTCCGCCACAGCTTGTGCAGGTCGCCGGGCATGGACCCCGCGGCGCAGACGACGACGTCGCGGGGCCCGGAGACCTCGTTGACGACGCCGATCACCTCCGACTGGGCGGGCAGCGGTCCGTGTCCCAGCGTGTACGCGGCATGGACCGTCTCGTCCCACTCGGCGGCCAGGGTGCGTACCCGCTCCCGGTAGCCGGCTGCGGTGCCCCACCCGGCCAGCCCTTCGGTGAGCGCGGTGAGGGCCTCGCGGGCGTCCGCCACCAGGCTGACCCCGGCGTGCTTGGCGGCGTCGAAGGCGGTGACGTTGACGTTGACGAAGCGCACGCCCGAGTTCTGGAAGGCCGTCCGGGAGGCCGTGGTGAAGTCGCTGTAGCGGGTGCCGATGCCGATGACCACGTCCGCCTCGCGGGCCACCCGGTTGGCCGCGGTCGTCCCCGTGCTGCCGACCGCACCGAGCGCGAGGGGGTGGTCGTACGGGAGCGAGCCCTTGCCCGCCTGCGTCTCGGCGACGGGGATGCCGGTGGCCTCGGCGAAGGCCCGCAGGGCGTCGGTCGCCTCGCTGTAGACGACACCGCCGCCGGCGACGACGAGCGGGCGCTGCGCCGAGCGGACGACCTCGAGCGCCCGCGCCAGCGCGGCCGGTTCGGGGACGGGCCGGGCGACGTGCCACACCCGCTTGGCGAACAGCGAGACCGGCCAGTCGTGCGCCTCGGCCTGGACGTCCTGCGGCAGGCAGATGGTGGCCGCACCGGTCTCGGCAGGGTCGGTCAGCACCCGCACCGCGCCCAGCAGCGCGGCCGGCAGCTGCTCGGGCCGCCACACCCGGTCGAAGAAGCGGGACAGCGGGCGGAAGGAGTCGTTGACCGTCACGTCGTAGCCGGTGGGGTCTTCGAGCTCCTGGAGCACCGGGCTGGAGGCCCGGGTCGCGAAGACGTCGCTCGGCAAGAGCAGCACCGGCAGCCGGTTGATCGTGGCCAGGGCGGCCCCCGTGAGCATGTTGGTCGAGCCCGGGCCGATCGAGGCGGTGCACGCCAGGGTGGACAGCCGGTTGCGCATCCGGGCGAAGGCCGCGCTGGCGTGCACCATGCCCTGCTCGTTGCGGGCCAGGTAGTACGGGAGCAGGTGCGGGTCCTCGACCTCGGCCTGGAGCAGCGCCTGGCCCACGCCCGCGACGTTGCCGTGGCCGAAGATGCCGAAGCACCCCTCGAACAGCCGGTGCTCGACCCCGTCGCGCTCGGTGTGCTGCTGGGCGAGGAACCGGACGACCGCCTGCGCGACGGTCAGCCGCACGGTGCTCGCCGGGGTCGTGGCGCTGGGGCTGCTGGTCACGAGTCGCTCCTGTCGGGAGTGGTGGGGCCAGTGATCGGCGTCGCCGACGTGAGGGGGAGGCGGGGGTCGGGGTCCTGGTCGTCCCAGGTGCTGCGGACCCAGGCGTGCGCCGGGTCGTCGCAGATCTGCCAGACCCGCTCGCCCGGCCCGGCCATGACGTTGAGGTAGTAGAGGTCGTAGCCGGGCGCCGCCACCGACGGGCCGTGCCAGCCGTGCGGCACGAGCACCACGTCGCCCGTCCGCACCTCGGCGAGTACGTCGACGGGCCGCTGCTCCGTCCCGTACACGCGGTGCATGGCGAAGCCGGGGCCGGCCGGGCCGGCGGCGACCTCGAAGTAGTAGACCTCCTCGAGTTCCGACTCCTCCCCCGGGCGGTCCTCGTCGTGCTTGTGCGGCGGGTAGGAGGACCAGTTCCCCGCCGGGGTGAGCACCTCGACGGCGATCAGGCGGTCGGCCTCGAAGGTGTCGGCGGCGCAGAAGTTGTTGACCTGCCGGCTGCACGACCCCGCGCCGCGGACCTCGACCGGGACGTCCGCGGCCGCCCGGTACCGCGGCGCGAGCCGGCGGCTGCACCGTGCGCCCGGGAGGGCGAACCGACCGCCGGCCGCCGAGTCGACCACCACCTCGGCGTCGCGCGGCAGGTAGACGCGATCGGTGACGCCGGTGACGACGCTGCGGCGCCCGGCGAGCTCGTATAGCTCGCCGTCCACGGTGACCGTGCACGAGCCGGCGAGCGGCAGGACCACCATCTCCTCCTCGCCCGTCTGCAGTCGGTGCGACCCGCGGGGCGGCAGCTCCAGCACCCGCAGTGACGACCAGCCCCAGCC
>DATHTV010000172.1:0-5307 GCA_035462845.1 Jiangellales bacterium | reverse complement strand
GGCCCCGCCCAGCTCGGCCACCCCCCGGCCGAGCTGAGCCCCCGTTCGGGCCGGCACCGGATCAGGCCGGCACCGGATCAGGCCGGCACCGGATCAGCGGACGGCCACGCCGCCGGTGAGGTAGTCGCACCGGGCCAGGTGGCTCCCGTGCGCCGTGACGGTGCACCCGGAGTCACCGGGCGAGTACGCGCGGGCCGCGACTTGGACGGTCTCGGCGGTGCCGGGGTCGGGCCTGGCGGTCGCGGGGGCAGCGGCCAGTCCGAGGGTGAGGGCTGCGACAGGGACGGCGGCCGAGCAGCGGGCGAGGCGTGCTGTTCCGGTCATGGTGACCCTCCTCGGTGTGTGCCTCGACGCTGCTCCCCGCCGGTGGCGAACCGGTCGCGGACCGGTCGCGCTTCGCTGACGGTCCGGTCCGACGGCCCCGAGCACCCGGCCGGGTGACCAGCGCCTCACCATGCGAGTCCTTGCCACCGTGCGCGACGAGGCGGACCCTCGGGGTCAGCGGAGCACTGGGAGGGGGTGCTGAGTGACCGTGGCGCGCACCTCCACGGCCGCGACCGGGACCACGTCCTCGACGGACACCGGCCTCGCCGCCGGGGTTCTCGGCCCGCTCGAGATCTGGGACCACGGTGCGCGCGTCGACCTGCCGGGTGGGCAGGAACGCGCTCTGCTGGCCCTGCTCCTGACCGCCCCGGGCCGGACCTTCTCCGTCCAGGCCATCGTCACCGCGCTGTGGGGCGAGGACCCGCCGGGCCGCGCGCGGAAGACGGCTCAGTCGTACGTGTCCCGGCTCCGGCAGTCCCTGCCTCCGGGGATCGCCGAGGTGGTGGTCACCCGCAGCCCCGGCTACCTGGTCGACCTCGAGCCCCGGCAGGTCGACGCGGAGCGCTTCCGGCTCCTCAGCACGCAGGGGCGTCACGAGCAGGCCGCCGGTCGCGCCGAGGCGGGCCTCGCCCTCCTCCGCGAGGCGCTGTCGCTGTGGCGCGGGGAGCCGTACGCCGACGTGGACGCGCCCTTCACCGAGCCGGAGCGCACCGAGCTCGAGGAGCTGAGGCTGGCCACGATCGAGGACCGGCTGGCCGCGGAGCTCGCCACCGGCGCCGGCCCCGAGCTGGTCAGCGAGCTCGAGGGCCTCACCGCCCGGAACCCGTGGCGCGAGCGGCTGTGGGTCCAGCTCATGACCGCGCTCTTCCGCGCCGGCCGACAGGCCGATGCCCTCGCCGCGTACGGACGGGCGCGCGCGGCCCTGCGGGACGGGCTGGGCCTGGAACCGAGTCCCGACCTGCGTGAGACCCACCGGCGCGTCCTGGCCCAGGACGAACGCCTGCTGTGGTCGGGCACCCGGGCGGAGGAGGCACTGCCCGCGACCCTCGCCGCGGTCGGGCCCACCTACGTCGGACGCGACCGCGAGCTGGCCCGCCTGCTGGGCGACCACGACCGCGCGGCCGCGGGCGACGTGGTGCGCACCCTGCTCACCGGCCGACACGGCATCGGCAAGTCCCGGCTGCTCGCCGAGCTGGCCGGCCAGCTGCAGTCCCGCGGGACGCTGGTCGTCGACGGCTGGACGACCCCCTGGCCGGCCCGCCCGGGCCGTCCGCGGCTCGCCGTCCTCGACGACCTCCAGCGACACCCGGCGACTGACCTGGCCGCCGTGGCCGACGCCGTCGCCGACGCCGCGCCGCAGACGCTCGTGGTCGGCGCCTGCGTGCTCGACGACGCCGGCCCGGAGCAGCTGAGGGTGCTGACCGGAATGTTTCCGGACCAGCTCGCCGTCCCACCGCTGGACGCCCACGGCGTCGAGGCGGTCGTGTCGGTGTACGTCCCCGCCGAGCTGGTGCCCGCTGCCGTGGCAGCGGCCGCCGACACAGAGGGGGTCCCGCTCCAGGTGCACGCGGCGGCCAGCCGCTACGCCGAGCAGCGGACCGCCGCCCGGGTGGACAGGGCCGCCGCCGGCATGACGGAACCCCGCCGGGAGCTGGCTGCCCGGCGCGAGGAGATCGCCACGGGCGTGCTGGACCTGCACCGCATCCGGCTCGCCCGCGAGGCCCACGCGCAGGTGGGCGACAGCACGGTCGTCTGCCCGTACAAGGGGCTGGCCTACTACGACGTCGACGACGCGCCGTACTTCTTCGGGCGGGAGCGGCTGGTGGCCACGCTGGTCGCACGCCTGGTGGGCGCTCGCGCCCTCACCGTGGTCGGGGCGTCCGGGAGCGGCAAGTCCTCCCTGGTCCGCGCCGGGCTCGTCGCGGCGGTCCGGTCCGGGGTCCTGCCCGGCAGCGAACGGTGGCACACCGTCGTCACGACGCCGACGAAGCCGCGGCCCGAGCCGCCGGTGGACGGCACACGGTGCCTGCTCGTGGTGGACCAGCTGGAGGAGCTCTTCACCACGCTCACGCCCGGCCAGCGGAACGACTACGCGGGCTGGCTCGCGCGAGAGGCAGCCAGGGAGGGCACGACGGTCGTCCTGGCCGTCCGCTCCGACTACTACCCGAGGGCGGCCCACTGGCGGGCGCTGGCCGAGCTCGTGGGCCACGAGACCGTCCTGGTCGGGGCGATGAGCGGCGACGAGCTCCGCGACGCCGTCGAGCTGCCGGCGTCTGCCGGGGGCCTCCGCATCGAGCCCGCTCTCCTCGCCGCCATCGTCGAGGACGTGAGCGGCCGGCCCGGCGCGCTCCCCCTGCTGTCGACGGCCCTCCTCTCGCTGTGGGAGCACCGAGACGGCTCGCGGCTCACCCTGCTCGCCTACCGCGAGCTCGGCGGGGTCCAGTCGGCCGTGGCCCGGCTGGCCGAGTCGGCGTACGCCCGGCTGACGCCCGACCAGCAGTCGGTCGCCCGACGCACGCTGGTGCGCCTGGCTGCCTCGGGAGACGCCGGCGAGCCGGTCCGGCGCCGGGTCCCGCTCGGGGAGCTGACCACCGGGGACGAGCCGGACGTACGGACGGTGCTGGACACCCTGGCCGCCCGACGGTTGCTCGCCATCTCCGAGACCCACGCCGAGGTGACCCACGAGGCCCTCCTGGCCGAGTGGCCACGGCTGCGGCAGTGGCTGTCCCAGGACGAGGCCGGCCGTCGGCTCAAGGAGCACCTCTCCCCCGCCGCGGTGGAGTGGCAGGCGCGTGGTCGCGACCCGGCGGAGCTCTACCGTGGGCCGCGGCTGGCCGCCGCGCTGGACTGGCAGCGTGCCCACCCGGACGACCTGACCGACCTCGAGCACGACTTCCTCGCCACCAGCCGGGAGACCGCCGCCTCCGAGGAGCGCGGGCGACGGCGCTCCATCCGCCGGCTGCGTGCGCTCGTGGCCGTCCTGGTCGCCGTCGTGGGCGTCGCGCTCCTGGCCAGTCTCACGGCGCTGGACCGCCAGCGGGAGGCCGAGTCCGCGTCGCTCACCGCCGACGTGCGAGCCCTCCAGGTCGACGCGCTCAACGAGGAACGCTGGGACCGGGCCCTCCTGCTCGCCGCCCAGGCCCACCGGATGCAGCCCTCCCCGGCCTCCCACGCCGCGCTCGTGCAGACGGTGCAGCGCAGCCCGGAGGCGGTGTCCATGGTGCGGGTGGAGCAGCCGCTGTACGCGGTCGCGGCCTCGCACGACGGAGCACTCCTGGCCGCCGGAGGGCGCGACGGCACGGTCTACGTGTGGGACCGGTCCGCCGGCCGGCTCGTCCACACGCTGGACCGGGTGACGGTCGGTCCGGTACAGGCGCTCGACTTCAGTCCCGTCGCCAGGGAACTCCTGGTCGTGGGTCCCGGGGCGGAGCTCTTCACCGATGCGGGCGAGTACGCGCGCACGGATCTCGCCCTCGTCGACCTGGAGGACGCCGAGCCCACGGTCCGGTCACTCGAGGTGTCCGCGGGCGATGTCCCGTCGGCGACGTTCTCCGCCGACGGGGGGACGTTGGTGAGCGTCGACACGCTGGGGCGCCTCCGGTACACCGACGCCGGGACGGGTGCGGTCATCCGTGAGCTCGACGTCGAACCACCACCACCTGCCGAGGTCGTCCTCTCCACGTCGCCCGGCCGGCGCTTCATGACCAGCTCCAACCTGTCGGCACCGGGGAGGGTCGTTGTCTGGGACGTGGCGAACGGTCGAGTCACCACCACGGTCGACACGGTCAGGCCTGCCGTGGCGGCCGTCAGCACCGACGGCACCGCCGTGGCCCTGGGCTCCGAGGACGGCGGAGTCGGCGTGATCGACGTCGCGACCGGGGTGCGGGCGGACCTCCCTTCGCCCTTGTCCGGGCGGATCGAGGCCCTGGAGTGGTCACCGGACGGACACCGGCTCATCGCGGCCACGCAGGAGCGGACGGTCGTCGTGTGGGAGGCGCGGACCGGTAACGTGGAGCGGATCCTGCGCGGCCAGGCAGGCGCCCTGACCGGGCTCGCCGTGTCGCGTGACGACTCGCTGGTCCATGCCGCGTCGGTGGACGGCACGCTGCTGACATGGGACCTTCAGGGGACCGGCGGCATGGCTGCCCAGGTCCCGATCCCGGTAAAGGACCCTGCCCAGGCCGTGCTGTCGGCGGACGGGTCGGTCGGGGCGTTCGTCGAGGGCAGCGGCCCGGTGCAGGTGGTCGACCTCGCGACCGGCCGCGTGGCAGCCGTCGAGCGGGCCGAACCGGACCTGGTCGGCCTCGTCATGGACCGCGATGGCCGCCGGCTCGCCCAGCTCGGCGAGACCGCCTCGGACGTCGAGGGCAAGCGAGGGCTGGTGGTCGAGGTCTCCGGCACCACGCCGGCGACGCCCGGCGAGGAGCCGGTCTCGTTCAGCCTCGACTACGCCGAGACGTTCGCTGTGGCCTTCGGCGCGGACGGTGACACCCTGGCGACGGCCGCCGACCACCGGGTCCGCGTGTGGGACACGCGCTCGGGTGGCGAGCGCGGGCCGAGGGTCTACGTCGCCTCCGACCCGGTCGAGAGCATCGTGGTCCTGCCGGACGGCGGCACGGCGGCGCTGGGGTTGCTGAGCGGCACGATCCGGGTCGTTGACCTGACCAGCCTCACGCTCGTCGCCAGCCTGGATGCGCCCGGTTCGTCGCCGGCAGGGGTCGGGCTGATGGCGGCCTCACCGGACGGGCGATGGCTGGCCACCGACCTCGTGGGGGCAGTGGCCGTGTGGGACACCGCCACCTGGGACCTCACTCGCGTCTGGGAGACCGCGTCGGAGGCGAGGGTCAGCGCGCTCCGCTTCACCCCCGACTCGAGCGCGGTCGTGGTCGGAGGCGACAGCCGCGTCACGCTGCACAGCATCGAGCAGGTACCGGCGCGGGCCGCCACCGTGGACGTCGACCCGGCTCGGCCCGACGAGCCGGT
>DATHTV010000171.1:0-5646 GCA_035462845.1 Jiangellales bacterium | reverse complement strand
ACCCCGGCCCGGGGGTCTGGGTGGGTCAGGGCCGGATCGTCGGCCGTTCCGGCGCCGACACGTCGTACGCCGACGCCTGCTGCGCCAGCAGCGCCACCAGGACCTCGGCCTTGCGCTCGGTGCGGTCCGGGCTTCCCCACCGGACGGTGGACCCGTCGTCGATGACCAGCTCGACGTCCGCGTCGGTGGTCGCGCGGGCGGCCGTGACGCGGGCGGCCAGGTCGGCGGGGAGCCCGGCCAGCACGCCGACCGCCGCCGCGCGGACACCGACGGCGTCGGCGCCGTCCGGGGCCTCCAGCGACGGCAGCCCGTCGACGGGCGTGATCGGCGAGAAGACCGCACCGGATGCGTCCACGGCCTGCTCGCCCGCCGCGGTGGCGAAGCGGGCCACCGGGGCCCGCGCAGTGACCTGCACGACGAGCGTGGACGGCCAGGACCGGGCGACGTCGACGTCCGCGACGTACGGAAGCCCGGCCACCCGGTCCCCCACGGCGGCCGTGTCGACCCGGGCCAGCGGCGTGCCGAGCGGCGCGGCCGCCGCGACGCTCACCTCGGTGGCGACCGGGTCCTCCACGCCGGAGACCCGGACCTGCTCGAGCACCAGCAGCTGGGACCAGCCCACGACCCACGCGGCCGCCGCGACGACCGCGGCCACCGCCACGGCCGCCAGCACGACACCGGCGCGTCCGAACCGGCGCCGGCGGGTGCGGGCCGCGAACCGGCGCGCGGACGTGCCGGACACGACACCGGCCGGGGCACCTCGGCCGGCGCGCCGACGCAGCGCGGCCCTCACGTCGGCTGTCCCACGTGGCTGTCCAGGGCCTCCAGCACCTCCGGCCCGACCAGGGTCACGTCGCCGGCGCCGATGGTCAGCAGCACGTCGCCCGGCCGGCTGCGCCCCGCCGCGAGGGCCGGCACCGCCGACCACGAGGGCTCGAAGACCACCCGGTCGCCCGGCAGCGGGACCGCGGCCGCCACGAGCGCGCCGGTGATCCCGGGCTCCGGGTCCTCCCGGGCCGCGTACACGTCCATGACGACGACCTCGTCGGCGAGCCCCAGCGCCTCGCCGAACTGCTGGGCGAAGATCCTCGTCCGGCTGAACAGGTGCGGCTGGAAGACGGCCACCACCCGCCCGTCGCCGGCGACCGGGCGGGCCGCCCGGAGGACGGCGGCCACCTCGGTGGGGTGGTGCGCGTAGTCGTCGTAGACGCGCACCCCCGAGGCGACACCCTTGAGCTCGAAGCGGCGGCGTGTCCCGGTGAAGCCCTCGAGCCCCTCCCGCAGGTCGAAGCTGGGGTACCCGAGAGCCGACCCGGCCGTGAAGGCGGCGGCCGCGTTGAGCGCGTTGTGCGCGCCGGGCAGCCGCAGCGTCACCCGTCCCTGTCGGCGCCCGCGCGCCACGAGCTCGAACGAGGAGCCGGCGCCCGACAGGGCCAGGTCGGCCACCCGCACGTCCGCGTCGGTCGACTGTCCGTACGTGTAGACCTCCCCGCCCAGGGAACGGGCCCGCTCGGCCAGGGCGTGCGAGCCCGGGTCGTCCGCGCACGCCACCAGCACACCGTCGTGGACCCGCGACGCGAAGGCGTCGAACGCGGCGACGTAGGCCTCGGCCGTGCCGTAGTTGTCCAGGTGGTCGGCCTCGACGTTGGTGACCACCGCGACCGTCGGCGAGTAGACGAGGAAGGAGCCGTCGCTCTCGTCGGCCTCGGCGACGAACACGTCCCCGGACCCGTCGTGGGCGTTGGCGCCGGACTCGTTGAGGTTGCCGCCGATGGCGAAGGAGGGGTCGGCCCCGCAGTGCTGGAGGGCGACCGTGAGCATGGACGTCGTCGTCGTCTTGCCGTGCGTGCCGGCGACCGCGGCGGCCCGCCGGCCTGCCATGACGGCCGCGAGCGCCGCGGCCCGCGGGATGACCCGCAGGCCCCTGGCGCGAGCCTCGACCACCTCCGGGTTGGTCTCCCTGATCGCGGTCGAGACCACGACGGTGTCGGCGGCGGCGACGTGCTCCGGCGCGTGGCCGACGAACACCTCCGCGCCCAGCGCCCGCAGGCCCGCCAGCACGCTGGAGTCCTTGGCGTCGCTGCCGCTCACCCGGATCCCGCGGGCGAGCAGGATGCGGGCGATGCCGGACATCCCCGCGCCCCCGATGCCCACGAAGTGCACCCGGCCGAGATGCTCGGCCGGGAGGACGTGCTCCGGCGGGCGCACGATCACCAGGTGCCTCCCGTCCGGCCCGGCCCCGACGCCGCCTCCACGATCATCGCGACCAGGAGGTCGTCGGCGTCCCGGCGTCCGAACCCCGCGGCGGCCTTCGCCATGTCGGCGAGCCGGTCCGGGTCGCGGAGCAGCGTCACCACGTGCGCGGCGACCCACTCGGCGGTGAGGCCGGCGTCCTCGAGCAGCAGGCCGCCCCCCGCCCGCACCACCGGCTCGGCGTTGAGGCGCTGCTCCCCGTTGCCGTGCGGCAGGGGTACGTACACCGCGGGGAGGCCCACGGCGGCCAGCTCGGCGCAGGTCATCGCGCCTGCCCGGCACAGCGCCAGGTCCGCCGTCGCGTAGGCGAGGTCCATCCGGTCCAGGTAGGGCACCGCCACGTACGCGGCGCGGTCCGCGGGGGGGCCCCCCGTCGCGGTGTCCGTGCGGGGGGCTGCGCCCTCGTTGCCCGGGCCGACCGCGTGCAGCACCTGGATGCCGGCGGCGGTGAGGGTCGGGACCGCCCCCGCGAGCGCCTCGTTGATCCGCCGTGCGCCCTGGCTGCCGCCGTACGCGAGGAGGGTCGGGCGGGCGGGGTCGAGCCCGAAGACCGCGCAGGCCTCCGCCCGCCGCGCGGCGCGGTCGAGCGTCGACACCGAGCGGCGGAGCGGGATCCCCACGTGGCGGGCGTGCGGCAGCGGCACGTCGGGGGTCGCCACCGCGACGTGGCGGGTGAACCGTGCGCCGACCCGGTTGGCCAGCCCCGGCCGGGCGTTGGCCTCGTGCACCACGATGGGCACGCGCAGCCGCCGGGCCGCCAGGTAGGCGGGCAACGCGACGTAGCCGCCGAAGCCGACGAGGACGTCGGCCGCGGTGCGCCGCAGCACCTCCTCCACCTCGCGCACGGCGGTCCGGACCCGGCCCGGCAGCCGGAGGAGATCCCTGCTGGGCCGGCGGGGCAGCGGGACCGGCGTGATCAGGGCCAGCTCGTAGCCGCGCTCCGGGACGAGGCGGGTCTCCAGCCCGCGTGCGGTGCCGAGCGCCGTCACCTGGCCGGCCGGGTCGGCGCGCCGCAGCGCGTCGGCGGTGGCGAGGGCAGGCTCGACGTGGCCCGCGGTCCCCCCGCCGGCCAGCAGCACGTGCACTACGACATCACTCCCACGGATCGAGCACCGCCCCGGCGGCGCCGGAACAGGGTGCGCCGCACCGCCAGCGCCTGGCGCGCGCCGGGCTCCTCCTTGGCGAAGGAGATCAGCATGCCGACGGCGACCAGCGTGGGCAGCAGCGCGGAGCCACCGTAGGACACCAGCGGCAACGGGATACCGGTGATGGGCATCAGCCCCAGGACGGCGCCCATGTTGACCAGGGCCTGGCTGAGCAGCCACCCCACCAGGCCCGCCGACGCGAGCCGGACGAACGGGTCCCGCGCCCGCCAGGCGATCCGGACGCCGGCGTAGCCGAGGGTCAGCACCAGGATGAGCACGACCAGGGAGCCGAACAGCCCGAGCTCCTCCCCGATGACGGCGAAGATGAAGTCGGTGTGGGCCTCCGGCAGCGACCCCCACTTCTGCCTCGACGCCCCGAGCCCGACACCCCACCACTCACCCGTGGCGAACGCGTAGATCGAGTGCGCCGCCTGGTAGCCGGTCCCCTGCACGTCGGCGAACGGGTCGAGGAAGGACCGGACGCGGGCCAGCCGGTACTGCTCGGCGGTGACGAAGTAGACCCCGACGGTGCCGACCACCCCGAGGGCGAGCGCGAACAGCCAGCCGGGCACGCCGACCACCCAGAGCAGGGTGAGCGTGATCGCCATGAGGACGACCGCGGTTCCCAGGTCTCCCTGCCCCACGGTGAGGGCCACCACCACGGCCGCGCCGGGGAGGAACGGCACGACCAGGTGCTTCCACTCCCCCAGCAGCCGCTGCTTGCGGGCGTAGATGTGCGCCCCCCACAGCACGAGCGCCAGCTTCGCCAGCTCGGAGGGCTGCAGCCGGAAGGGCCCGCCGAGGTCGATCCAGTTCCGGTTGCCGTTGACCACGACGCCGATCCCCGGCACGTACGTGAGCGCCAGCAGCAGCACCGAGCCGAGCAGCAACGGGTAGGCGAGCAGTCGGATCGTCGACGGCCGGGACCTCGCCACGGCCCAGGCGAGCGGGAGCCCGGCGGCCACCCAGGCCGCCTGGCGGAGGAACACGTGGTAGGAGGACCCGTGCACCCGCAGCGAGTACACGCTCGACGCCGACAGCACCATGACCAGGCCCAGCGCGAGGAGCAGGCCCGCCGACCCGAGGACCAGGTGGTAGGAGGCCAGCGGACGCGCGAGCAGTCCCTCGAGGGCGGCGGGGAGGGTCCGGCGCGGTCCGGCCGCCGGCGTCCTGGCGGTCGTCGTCACGCTGCCCAGGCCCCGGTCAGCCGGCGGCGAGCCGGTCGACCGCGGCGGCGAAGGCGTCACCGCGCGCGGCGTAGCTGCTGAACATGTCCATCGACGCGCACGCCGGCGCGAGCAGCACCGTCCACCCGGGCCTGGCCAGGCCGGCGGCCTCCCGCACCACGAGGTCCATCGCCCCAGTGTCGGTGTCGGCCACCTCGACGACGGGGACCTCGGGGGCGTGTCGCGCGAGAGCCTCGGCCACGAGGGCGCGGTCGGCCCCCAGCAGGACGACGCCCCGCAGCCGGTCCCGGGCACCGCGGACGAGGTCGTCGAAGGTGGCCCCCTTGGCGAGCCCTCCGGCAACCCACACGACGTCGTCGTACGCGGCCAGCGACGCCGCGGCCGCGTGCGGGTTGGTGGCCTTGGAGTCGTCGACCCATGCCACCCCTCGCACCGTGCCCACCGTGGCGATGCGGTGCGCGTCGGGCACGAAGGCCCGCAGGCCGTCCCGGACGGCCACCGCGGGGACGCCGAGCGAGCGCGCCAGCGCCGCGGCGGCGAGGGCGTTCGCGACGTTGTGCGGTGCCGCCGGGACGACGTCGGAGACCGCGCCCAGCTCCGCGGCCAGGTTGTCCGGCGGGTGGCGCCCGTCGACGAACGCGCGGTCCACGAGCGTGCCGTCGACGACGCCGACCATGCCGACCTCCGGGACGCCCAGCGTGAACCCGACTGCCCGGCAGCCCTCGGCGACGTCGGCCGCCCGCACCAGCTCCTCGGTCACCGGGTCGGCGACGTTGTAGACGCAGGCGACCTCGCAGCCGGAGTAGATCCGCCCCTTGTCACGGGCGTACTCCGCCACCGAGCCGTGCCAGTCGACGTGGTCGGGGGCGACGTTGAGCACGGCGGCGGCCCGGGCGGCCACGGACGACGTCCAGTGCAGCTGGAAGCTGGACAGCTCGAGGGCCAGCACGTCGTGGGGCCGGGGGTGCAGCACGGCCTCGACCACGGGGTCCCCCACGTTGCCCACCGAGGCGACCCGCAGACCGGAGGCGCGGAGGATCTCGGCGAGCATCCTGACCGTC
>DATHTV010000170.1:0-20599 GCA_035462845.1 Jiangellales bacterium | reverse complement strand
CACCATGGACGGGAACGCGGTCATCGGCGCCTACCACGACCTGTGGAAGGTGGAGAAGTCGTTCCGGATGGCCAAGACCGACCTACGCGCCCGGCCGATCTTCCACTACCAACGCGACTCCATCGAAGCCCACCTCACCGTCGTGTTCGCCGCCCTCGCCGTCGCCCGAGATCTTCAAGAACGCAGCGGCGTGTCGATCAGACGGCTCGTCCGCACCCTGCGCCCGCTGCGCACGGTCACCGTGCAGATCGGCGAACACCAGCTCACCGCCGAACCGGCCATCACCGCCGAGGCAGCCGAGATCATCCGCGCTCTCTCACGGGGTGACTAACGTGGCACGAGTCAGGTCAAGCGATCAACGATCCGCCATCGCTCACGTGCCCGCCGAGCGGATGCGTTGCTGCCGTCGTTGACCTTGCCGCAGGCCATCACTATGGCGACATGCTCGACAACGTCCTGAGTTCCGGGGTTCGAAAGACGACCCCTTTAGGTCCACCACCGACACGCGAAGCCCGGGTCCGGCTCATGCCGCCCGGGCCTCGTCGTTCCGGGAGCCACCCGCCGCTGCCGGTCAGATCCAGCGGCGCAGCCACATCCGCCGCAGCCACTCGTCGTACGGGATCACCGCGTCGACGGCCAGCGGGTAGAACCACGCCGCGTACACCAGGACCATGAGCACGTACGCGCCGGCGACGGCGGCCCCGACCGCGCGCCGTGTCGGCGACGCGCCCGGGCCGCCGAGCACGAGCCCCAGCAGGTACACCACGGCCAGGACCAGGAACGGCGCGATCACCACCGCGTAGAAGGAGAAGATCGTCCGGTCGGGGAAGGCGAACCACGGCAGCCACGTCGCCGCCACGCCGGACAGGACCGCGCCGGCCCGCCAGTCCCGGCGCATCGCCCACGCCCACAGGCAGACGGCCAGCGCCACGCAGCCGCCCCACCACAGCAGCGGGGTGCCGAGGGCGAGCACCTCCTGGGCGCAGCGCGTCGCCTCGCAGCCCTCGACCCCGCGGTCCAGCGACTCGAAGTCAAAGGAGACCGGCCGCGCCATCAGCAGCCAGCCGCGCGGGTGCGAGGAGTACGAGTGGTCGGCGTCGAGCCCGGTGTGGAAGGTCAGCATCTCGGCGTGGTAGTGCCAGAGGCTCCGCAGCCAGTCGGGGGCGAGCGCCGCGACGCCGGCGGCGGGGTTGTCCGCCGCCCACTGCCGCGACCACCCGCCCGGCGTGAGGATCCACCCGGCCCACGACGCGAGGTAGGTGAGCACCGCGCTGCCGACCATCGTGACGAACGCGACTGGGGCGTCGGTCGCCAGCGCGACCCGCCAGGGCCGGCCGACCCCGACGGCGCGCCGGGCGCCGACCTCCCAGATCACCGTCAGCAGCCCGAAGGCGGCGAGCGCGTAGACGCCGTTCCACTTGGTGCCGCAGGCGAGTCCCAGCAGCACGCCGGCGGCGAGCCGCCATGGTCGCCAGGCGAGCAGCGGGCCGGCCCCGATCAGGTGCCCTGTCCGCGCCTCGGCCCAGTCCGCGTACGCGGCGCGGGAGCGGTCCCGGTCCACGAGCAGGCACGCGAAGGCGGCGACGACGAAGAGCGTGAGGATCCCGTCGAGGATCGCCGTGCGGCTCACCGCGATCGACATGCCGTCGACCGCGAGCAGCAGTCCGGCGACGCCACCCAGCAGGGTCGAGCGGAAGAGCCGGCGGGCCGCCCGGGTCAGCAGCACCACCGTCATCACCCCGGCGAGGGCCGTGGCGACCCGCCACCCGGTCGGGTCCATGCCGAAGACCTTGATCCCGCCGGCGATCAGCCACTTGCCGACGTCGGGGTGCACGACGAAGGAGGCGCCGTCGGCGAACACGTCGAGGTCCCCGGCCAGGATCCGGTCGTTCGCTCCTTCGACGAAGCGCCGGGAGTGCCCGGAGCGCAGCAGCGCGAAGGCGTCCTTGGCGTAGTAGGTCTCGTCGAAGACGAAGCGGTGCGGCCGCCCCAGGTCGACCAGTCGCAGGACGGCCGCGAGCAGGCCCATGCCTATCGCCGTCATCCAGCCGGCGAAGCGGTCTCCCGGCATCGGCTGGACGAGGCGCTCGCGCACGGCGGAGGAGTGCGGCGGGGCCGCCGCCTCGTCCGGGGCCGGGTCCGCGGAGGTCGCCGCGTCCGGTGCGGCGCCCCCGTCCACCTCGGCCGTCCGCGTCACCGGCACATCGTAGGTGGGCTGCCAGGATGAGCCCGTGACGGACGCCGACGCCCCGTGGACGGATGCCCCGGACAGCGATGACCGGGGCGTGCTGGTGCTGGCCGGGACGCCGATCGGCGACGCCACTGACGCCCCGCCGCGACTCGCCCTCGAGCTGGCCCGGGCCGACGTCGTCGCCGCAGAGGACACCCGGCGGCTGCGCCGGCTGTGCCAGGCGCTCGGCGTTACGCCGGCCGGGCGTGTCGTCTCGTACTTCGAGGGGAACGAGGTGGCGCGCACGCCCGAGCTGGTCGAGGCGCTCGAGCGCGGGGAGCGCGTCCTGCTGGTGACCGACGCGGGCATGCCGTCGGTGTCCGACCCGGGCTACCGGCTCGTCGCCGCCGCGGTGCAGGCCGGCGTGCGTGTGACGGCCGCCCCCGGACCGAGTGCCGTCCTGACCGCGCTCGCCGTCAGCGGCCTGCCCGTGGACCGGTTCTGCTTCGAGGGCTTCCTGCCCCGCAGGGCTGGTGAGCGCGCCCGTCGGCTCGCCGCTCTCGCCGCGGACGACCGGACGCTGGTCTTCTTCGAGGCCCCGCACCGGCTGGCCGCCATGCTCACGGCGTGCGCGGAGGCGTTCGGCGCCGACCGCCCCGGCGCGGTCTGCCGCGAGCTGACCAAGACGTACGAGGAGGTGCGGCGCGGCCACCTGGGCGAGCTCGCGGACTGGGCTGCCGGCGGCGTACGCGGCGAGGTGACCGTGGTCGTCGGGGGCGCCCCGGCGCCGGCGGTCGACCCCGACGCCGACCCGGCCGCCATGGTGGCCGAGCGCGAGGCGGCGGGCATGCCGCGCAAGCAGGCGATCGCCGAGGTGGCTATGGAGCTCGGCCGCCCCAAGCGCGAGGTGTACGCGGCGGTGGTCGAGGCCAAGCGGCGTGGGCAGGTCACGCCGGAGGGCGGCCCCTGGGATCGCGGCCCCTAGGATCGCGCCCATGTCTACTCCGGCGCCCCGTCACGTGCTCACGGCCGTGGCGTGGCCCTATGCCAACGGTCCCCGCCACATCGGCCACGTCTCCGGCTTCGGCGTCCCGGCCGACGTGTTCAGCCGGTACATGCGGATGGCGGGCAACGAGGTCCTCATGGTCAGCGGCACCGACGAGCACGGCACCCCGATCCTCGTCCAGGCCGAGCACGAGGGCGTCGCGCCGCAGGAGCTCGCCGACCGCTACAACCGGGTGATCGTCGAGGACCTGCACGCCCTCGGTCTCTCCTACGACCTGTTCACCCGAACCACCACCCGCAACCACTACGCGGTCGCGCAGGAGATGTTCCGCACGTTGCACCGCAACGGCTACATGGTGCCGCGCACCACCAAGGGCGCGATCTCGCCGTCGACCGGCCGCACCCTGCCGGACCGCTTCATCGAGGGCAGCTGCCCGATCTGCGGCTACGACGGCGCCCGCGGCGACCAGTGCGACAACTGCGGCAACCAGCTCGACCCCACCGACCTCGTCAACCCGCGCAGCCGGATCAACGGCGAGACGCCGAAGTTCGTCGAGACCGAGCACTTCTTCCTCGACCTCCCGGCCCTCGCCGGCGCGCTCGGGCAGTGGCTGCAGACCCGCACCGACTGGCGGCCCAACGTCCTCAAGTTCTCCCTCAACCTGCTCCAGGACGTGCGCCCGCGCGCGATGACCCGGGACATCGACTGGGGAGTCCCGGTGCCGCTGCCCGGCTGGGAGGACAACCCGAGCAAGCGCCTGTACGTGTGGTTCGACGCGGTCATCGGCTACCTGTCGGCGTCGGTGGAGTGGGCGCGGCGCACGGGTGACCCGGAGGCGTGGCGGGCCTGGTGGTGCGACCCGGCCGCGTCGTCGTACTACTTCATGGGCAAGGACAACATCACCTTCCACAGCCAGATCTGGCCCGCCGAGCTGATCGGCTACGACGGCCGGGGCGAGCGCGGCGGGCAACCGGGCCCGTTCGGCACGCTGCAGCTGCCCACCGAGGTGGTGTCCAGCGAGTTCCTCACCATGGAGGGCCGCAAGTTCTCCTCCAGCCGCGGCGTGGTCATCTACGTCCGGGACTTCCTCGAGCGGTACGACCCCGACGCGCTCCGCTACTTCATCGCCGTGGCCGGCCCGGAGAACCAGGACACCGACTTCACCTGGGCGGAGTTCGTCCGGCGCAACAACGACGAGCTGGTCGCGGGCTGGGGCAACCTGGTCAACCGCACGGTCTCGATGGTCGCCAAGAACGTCGGCAGCGTGCCCGAGCCGGGCGAGCTCACCGACGCCGACCGGGCGCTGCTCGACACCACTCGCGCCGGCTTCGGCACGGTCGGCAGCCTGCTCGAGACGCACCGCCAGAAGGCCGCGGTCCAGGAGGCGATGCGGGTCGTCGGCGAGGCCAACACCTACCTCTCGCAGCAGGCGCCCTGGAAGCTGCGCACCGAGGACCCCGACCGCATGCGCACCGTGCTGCACGTCGCCCTGCAGGCGGTCGACGACTGCAACGCGCTGCTCGCGCCCTTCCTGCCGCACTCGGCCGAGCAGGTGCACTCGCTGGTCGGCCGTACGGGTGGGGTGGCACCGATGCCCGAGATCCGCGAGGTCACCGACCTCGACGACGGCCGGCCCTACCCGGTCCTCATGCTCGACCGCGACCCGCACGACGGGCTGGCCTGGGGGTCCCGGCCGCTGGTGCCCGGCACCCCGGTGGCCCCGCCGACGCCGGTCTTCCGGAAGCTCGACGACTCGGTGGTCGAGGAGGAGCTGGCGCGGCTCGAGGAGCGGGCCGCGGGCTCGTGACCCACCCACGCAGCTCGGGCGGCCCGGGCCGCCCGCCCGCCCCGGAGCCGTTGCCCCGCCCCGTCGTGGACAGCCACTGCCACCTCGACGTCGCCCGCGGCGAGGGCGAGCCCGCTGTCCCGCTCGACCGGGCGCTCGCCGAGGCCGCGGCCGTCGGCGTCGACCGGGTGGTGCAGATCGGCTGCGACCTGGCCGGTGCCCGCTGGGCGGTCGAGGCGGCCCGTTCGTACGGACCGGTGGTGGCAGGTGTCGCGCTGCACCCGACCGAGGCGACGGCCCACGCGCAGGCCGGCACGCTGGACGGGGCGCTCGCCGAAGTCGAGGCGCTGGCTGTGGCGCCCGAGGTGCGGGCCGTGGGGGAGACCGGCCTCGACCACTACTGGGTCGGGCCGGAGGGCCGGCCGGCGCAGGAGGAGTCCTTCCGGGCCCACGTGACCATGGCCCGGCGGCTGGGCAAGGCGCTGGTCGTCCACGACCGCGACGCCCACGACGACGTCATCCGGGTGCTCGAGGACGCCGGCCCGCCGCAGACGGTGGTGTTCCACTGCTTCTCCGGTGACGCCGCGATGGCGCGGCACTGCGTCGAGCGGGGGTGGTACCTGTCCTTCGCCGGGCCGGTCACCTTCCGCAACGCTGCCGCGCTGCGCGACGCGCTGGCCGAGGTGCCGCTGGAGCAGGTGCTGGTGGAGACCGACGCGCCGTACCTCACGCCCCACCCGTACCGGGGCCGGCCCAACGCGCCGTACCTCCTGCCGCACACCGTACGGACGGTGGCCGAGGTCCTGGGCCGCGACCTCGCGGAGGTCTGCGACGCCGTCAGCGCCAACGCCGAGCGGGTCTTCGGGACGTGGTGACCGCGCGTGAGCCTGCCCACAGCGGGACCTTCGGCGTTTGCCCATCGGCCCGAGAGCCGTTACCGTCTCGTGACTGTTGGCCGGGGTGGGGAAGCTCCGGCAGCGAAGACGGGGACCTGCGCCCCCCGGCGCGTGCGACGCACCGGGTCGCGGCGGAGGTCTCTTGTGCTGCCGCGACGTTCCCCGTGCCCGGATCGCCCGCACCACCTGGAGCACCGTGCGACTGTCCGCCAAGACCCTGGCGCTCAACGCCGCCGTCGTCACCGCCCTCGTCGGCGGGACGACCGCGTACGCCACCTTCGACAACACCGTGACCCTGAGCGTCGACGGGCAGAGCGAGTCGGTCAGCACCTTCGCTCGCACCGTCGAGGGCGTCCTGGACGCCCAGGGCATCGAGCTCGGTGAGC
This sequence comes from Jiangellales bacterium, assembly GCA_035462845.1. Classification (GTDB taxonomy): domain Bacteria; phylum Actinomycetota; class Actinomycetes; order Jiangellales; family Jiangellaceae; genus DASTQL01. The sequence goes on along the minus strand of DATHTV010000170.1, from coordinate 14,355 downwards.
ACGACGTCGTCGCGCCGTCGCCGGAGAGTGCCGTCCAGGACGGCAGCGAGATCTCGGTCCGGTACGGCCGCCTGCTCACGGTGACCGTCGACGGCGAGGAGAGCGAGATCTGGACGACCGCCCTGTCGGTCGACGAGGCCCTCGCCGAGCTCGGCATCCGGGCCCAGGGCGCGGAGCTGTCGGTGTCCCGCTCGCTCGGCATCTCCCGCCGGGGCCTGGACTTCGAGGTGCGGACGCCGAAGGACGTCACCGTGGCCGCCGACGGCCAGACCCTGCCCCTCACGACCACCGCGATCACCGTCGCGGAGGCCATCACCGACGCTGGGCTGACGCTCGGCGAGCGCGACGTCGTCACGCCGGCCGCGGACACCCGGCTCGTGACCGGCACGGCCATCGCCGTGCAGCGGGTGGCGGTCGAGAGCGAGACGCTCACCGTCGAGCTGCCGTTCAACACCGTGGAGAAGCCCACGGACACCCTCTACGAGGGCGAGAGGAAGACCGAGACCGAGGGCCAGGTCGGCGTCCAGGAGCGGGTCGTCGAGCGCACCGTCGTGGACGGCGCGGTCACCTCCGAGACGGTGCTCTCCGAGACCGTGGTCAGCGCGCCCGTGGACAAGGTCGTCCTGGTCGGCACCAAGGCCCGCCCCGCCTCGACGCCCAGTCCGTCCCCGAGCGGCTCCTCGGCGCCCGCCCCGCCGGTCGCCGACGGCAGCGTCTGGGACCGCCTGGCCCAGTGCGAGTCCGGCGGCAACTGGTCGATCAACACCGGCAACGGCTACTACGGCGGGCTCCAGTTCTCCCTCGGGACCTGGCAGGCGTACGGCGGCAGCGGCTACCCGCACCAGAACAGCCGTGAGGAGCAGATCCGGATCGCCACGAAGGTGCGCGACGCGCGCGGCGGGTACGGCGACTGGCCGGCCTGCGCCCGCAAGCTCGGCCTGCCGACCTGAGCCGGGCACACCTGAGCACGCACGACGAGACGTCCGCCGGTCCCACGCTCCTGGGGCCGGCGGACGTCCGTCGTCTCGCGGCGGGGCTCGGGCTGCGGCCCACCAAGACCTTGGGCCAGAACTTCGTCATCGACCACGGGACCGTCCGCCGCATCGTCCGGGTGGCCGGCGTCGGCCTCGACGACGTGGTGGTCGAGGTCGGCCCCGGCCTCGGGTCGCTCACGCTGGCGCTGCTGCCGGAGGTGGCGCGGGTCGTCGCCGTCGAGGTCGACCCCGTGCTGGCAGGCGCGCTGCCGGGCACCGTGGCGCGCCACGCGCCTGCCCTGGCCGGCCGCCTCGAGGTGGTCGCGGCGGACGCGCTGCGCATCGAGTCGCTGCCCGGTCCGCCTCCGACCGCGCTCGTCGCCAACCTCCCGTACAACGTGTCTGTGCCGGTGATCCTGCACCTGCTCGAGGCCCTGCCGTCGCTGCGGCGAGGTCTGGTCATGGTCCAGGCCGAGGTCGCCGACCGGCTGGCCGCGGCGCCCGGCTCCCGCACGTACGGCGTCCCGTCGGTCAAGGCGGCCTGGTACGCGGAGGTGCGGCGGGCCGGGCAGGTCGGGCGCGCGGTCTTCTGGCCGGCCCCGAACGTCGACTCCGGCCTGGTCGCCCTCGAGCGTCGCGACCCGCCGCCGACCGCGGCGACGCGCGAGGAGGTGTTCGCCGTGGTCGACGCGGCGTTCGCCCAGCGTCGCAAGACGCTGCGCGCGGCCCTCGCCGGGTGGGCCGGCTCGCCCGTCCTGGCGGAGGAGGCGCTGCGCCGGGCCGGCATCGACCCCCGGGCGCGAGGTGAGCAGCTCGGGGTCGCGGACTTCGCCCGCCTGGCGGAGGCGCGCCCCCGGCCCACGGGCGGGTAGCGTCCACGCCATGGAGCCGACCCGGGTCGCCGTTCGCGCGCCGGCCAAGGTCAACCTGGCCCTGGCGGTGGGGCCGCTGCGTCCCGACGGCTACCACCCACTGGCCACGGTCTTCCACGCCCTGTCACTGTACGAGGAGGTCGTCGCGACGCTCGCCGACGACGTCGTGGTGACGGCGGAGGGGCCGGGCGCCGACCTGGTCCCGCTCGACGAGCGGAACCTGGCGGTGCAGGCGGCACGGGCGCTCGCCACGTACGCCGGGGTCGACGAGGGCGTCCACCTGCACCTGCGCAAGGGCGTCCCGGTGGCGGGAGGCATGGCCGGGGGGTCCGCCGACGCGGCCGCGGCCCTGGTGGCCTGCGACGCCCTCTGGCGTACGGGGCTGGGCCGCAACGAGCTGGAGACACTCGCCGCCCGGCTGGGCAGCGACGTCCCTTTCGCCCTGCACGGGGGCACGGCGGTGGGCACGGGCCGCGGTGAGCGGCTCACGCCGGCGCTGGTGTCGGGCACGTACCACTGGGTCGTGGCCGTCGCCGACGGCGGCCTGTCGACCCCCGAGGTGTACGGCGAGCTGGACCGGATGCGTGAGCAGGCAGCTGACGCTCCCGGCTGCCCCGAGGTGCCGCCGCGGCTGCTGGCCGCGCTGCGCGCGGGTGACGCGGAGGCGCTCGGGCAGGCGCTGGCCAACGACCTCCAGGACGCCGCCTGCCGACTGCGGCCTGGCCTTCGCGACACCCTCGAGGAGGGGCGCGGCCTCGGCGCCCTGGGCGCGCTCGTCTCGGGGTCCGGACCGAGCTGCGTCTTCCTGGCCCGCGACGAGGACCACGCCGAGGACCTGTCGCTCGGCCTGGCCGCGGCGGAGGTGTGTCGCGAGGTCCAGCAGGCGACCGGCCCGGTGCCCGGCGCGCGCCTGGTGGCCGCCTGACATCCTGGGCGCGCCATGCCGCCACCTCCTGTCAACCTCGTCAACCTCGAGACGGTCTCCCTGGCCTACGGCACCCGCCGCCTGCTCGACGGGGTCTCCCTCGGGATCGCCGGAGGCGACCGGGTCGGCGTGGTGGGACGCAACGGCGGCGGCAAGTCGACGCTCCTCCGCATCCTCGCCCGGCGCGAGCAGCCGGACTCCGGCCGGGTCACACACACCGGCGACCTGCGGGTGGGCTGGCTCGGGCAGCACGACGAGCTCGACCCGGATGCGACGGTGCACGACGTCGTGCTCGGCGACCGACCGGAGCACGACTGGGCGGGCGACCCCGTGGTCCGCGAGGTGCTGGCGGCGCTGCTGCCCGCCGTGCCCCGGGACGCGCTCGTCGGCCCGCTCTCGGGCGGCGAGCGCCGCCGGGTCGCCCTGGCCCGGCTGCTCGTGGCCACGGACGGCCTGCTCCTGCTCGACGAGCCGACAAACCATCTCGACGTCGAGGCGATCGACTGGCTGGCCCGCCACCTCGCCGCCCGGCCGACCGCGCTCGTCGTCGTCACGCACGACCGCTGGTTCCTCGACGCCGTCGCCACGTCGACCTGGGAGGTCCACGACGGCCGCGTCGACACGTACGAGGGCGGCTACTCGGCGTACGTGCTGGCGCGGGCCGAGCGCGCCCGGGTCGCCGCCGCCGACGAGGCGCGGCGACAGAACCTGCTGCGCAAGGAGCTGGCCTGGCTGCGGCGCGGCCCGCCGGCCCGGACGTCCAAGCCGCGGTTCCGCATCGACGCGGCCAACGCGCTGATCGCCGACGAGCCGCCGGCGCGCGACCGGCTCGAGCTCGAGCGCTTCGCCTCGGCCCGGCTCGGCCGGTCGGTGTACGAGCTCGAGGGCGTCGGGATCGCCCTGGGCGGCCGGACGCTGCTCGACGGCGTCGACTGGCACCTCGGACCCGGCGACCGGGTGGGCCTCGTCGGGGTCAACGGCGCCGGCAAGACCACGCTGCTGCGGCTGCTCACCGGTGACGCCGCGCCGGACGTCGGGGCGGTGCGCACCGGCCGTACGGTCCGGGTCGCGCACCTCACCCAGGAAGTCGACGCGCTGGAGCCGGGGGAGCGGGTCCTCGAGTCGGTCGAGCGGGTGCGGCGGGTCGTCGACCTGGGCCGGGGGCGGGAGGTGACGGCGAGCAGCATGCTGGAGCGGTTCGGCTTCGCCGGCGAGCGCCAGTGGGCGCGCGTGGACGACCTGTCCGGCGGGGAGCGGCGGCGGCTGCAGCTGCTGCGGCTGCTCATGGGCGAGCCGAACGTGCTGCTGCTCGACGAGCCGACCAACGACCTGGACATCGAGACGCTCACCGTGCTCGAGGACCTGCTGGACACCTGGCCGGGGTCGCTCGTGGTGGTCAGCCACGACCGGTACTTCCTGGAACGGGTCACCGACGTCACCTGGGCGCTGCTCGGCGACGGGCGGCTGGTCCTGCTGCCGGGCGGGGTCGACGAGTACCTGCGGCGCCGGCGGGAGGGCCCGGGTGCGGGCTCCGACCCGGCGCCGGCCGGGGCTGCGCCGTCCGCGGCGTCGGAGCCCCCCGGGTCACCGCGACGCGGTGACTCCCGGTTGGCGCGCAAGGAGCTCGCCCGCCTCGAGCGCGAGGTGGACAAGATCTCCCGGCGCGAGCAGCGGCTGCACGAGGACCTCGCCGCGAGCGCGACCGACCACGAGCGGGTGCTGTCGCTCGACGCGGACCTCCGGGCGCTCCAGGCCGAGCGCGAACGGCTCGAGGAGCGCTGGCTCGAGCTGGCGGAGGCCGCCGAGTCCTGACCCGCCCGCCGATCCCGGCCGGTTGTCTGACCGACCCCGAATGACCACGTTCACGACCCTTGTGGCGGGATCATGAGGCGTCGGCGCCTCGCTATGACCCGACAGGCCTGGTGATGGCGCGACGGGTGCGGACGGAGGGCTCGCTTCAGGCGTCGAGCGGCGCGATGACCGCGCGCAGCAGGCCGGCGAGCCGGTCGCGCGCGGTCGTGTCGAGCCCGGCCAGCAGCGCCTCCTCCCGCTCGAGCAGCCCGGCCAGCGCCGCGTCGACGGTGACCCGGCCGGCGGTGGTGAGGCGGACCCGGACCCCTCGCCGGTCCGCCGGGTCAGGACGGCGCGAGACCAGTCCCCGGGCGACGAGCTTGTCCACCCGCGCGGTCATCGTCCCGCTGGTGACCATCGTGCTGGGCAGCAGCTGCCCGGGAGAGAGCTCGTACGGAGGCCCTTCCCGGCGCAGCGCCGCGAGCACGTCGAACTCGCCGGGGTCCAGCCCGTGCGCGGCGAAGGCCGCGCGCCGGGCGCGGTCGAGGTGGCGGGCCAGCCGGGTGACCCGGGAGAGCACCTCCATTGGTCCGCTGTCGAGGTCCGGGCGCTCGCGGCGCCAGGCCTCGACCAGACGATCGACCTCGTCCTCGCGCACCTGGGCAAGCCTACTCATGTCAAGTATCTCGGCATCAAGATCCACAGTGGGTCCGCTGCTGTCAGGGCACCCGCGAACCTGTCTCGGAAGCGGGTGGGGCCGTTGAGGTCTGGGAGGTCACGTACGGCCTCAGCAGTGCGGACCACGTCTCCGTCACGGCCTTCCGGATGAACCAGCCGGTCACGGCGGAGAATCTGGACGCGGCCAAGGCGCAGGTCGACGAGGTGGTCCGACAGGTCTACGAGCCGATCGGCGGGATCGTGGAGACCGGCTCGGAGGAGATCACGGTGGCGGGCATGCCCGGCTTCCGGTTGCGAGCGAGATGCTCTTGCGTACCTTCAGGGTGGACACGGCACAGAGGGCGAGCTCCGCTCCGGCAGCGGCCGAGACCTTCGCGCCGGCGCAGGCTGTGGCGGCGGGCTGACGGGCGCATAAGCGGTGGATGGGTGCCGATCTCGGGGAGCGACTGGCCTGCCGACGACGCGCTGGCACGGGTCGACGCCGCCAGCGGCCCGGGCAGCTCGCCGTGCCGGTGGCAGCGCCGGTGATCAGTTCGGGGTCGTGAGGCGAGGCTTCGGCTCGAGCCCGGACAGCCCGTTCCAGGCGAGGTTGACCAGGTGGGCGGCGACGTCGGCCTTCTTGAGCTTGCGCTCATCGAGCCACCACTGGCCGGTGAGGGCGACCATGCCGACGAGCATCTGCGAGTACATCGGCGCGTACTTTGCCTCGAACCCGCGCTCCTTGAACTGACCGACGAGGATGTACTCCACCTGGCTGGCGGCGTCCGAGATGAGGCTGGCGAAGGAGCCCGTGGACTGGGCGACCGGCGAGTCGCGGACCAGGATCCGGAAGCCGTCAGCGGACGCCTCGATGTAGTCGAGCAGCGCCAGGGCCGCCCGCTCGAGCAGCTCGCGCGGGCGGCCCTCGCTGGTGAGCGCCCCGGTGATGAGGTCGAGCAGCGCCTCCATCTCGCGGTCGACCACCACCGCGTACAAGCCCTCCTTGCCGCCGAAGTGCTCGTAGACGACCGGCTTGGAGACGTGCGCACGCGCCGCGATCTCCTCGATCGAGGTGCCGTCGAAGCCGCGCTCGGCGAACAGGCCGCGCCCGATGTCGAGCAGCTGCTCGCGCCGCTGCTTGCCGGTCATGCGCGTACGGGTGCTGGCTCGGGCCTGCCTGGGCGGCGTCGGTCGGTCGTCGGGGTCGGCGGGGGTCACCGGGCCATCATGCCGTGCAGGCGGTGAGGGACCAGGCTGATGACCAGGCGGGGGACCAGGCGGCTGCTCGAGCGGTCCGGCTCCGGCGACCCCCGGACGGCTCACGCGACGAGCGTCGACTCGCCGCCGTAGTCGTCCACCCGTCGGGCGGCGATCCGGTCGGAGCTCGGCCAGCGGACGTCGGTGGCCCAGCCGAGCCTCTCGAACGCCCAGATGACCCGGGCACTCGAGTCGATCTGCCCCTTGAGCACGCCGTGGCGCGCGCAGGTGGGGTCGGCGTGGTGCAGGTTGTGCCAGGACTCGCCCATCGACAGGAAGGCCAGCCACCACACGTTGCCGGACCTGTCCCGGCTGCGGAACGGGCGCTCGCCGATGGCGTGGCAGATCGAGTTGATCGACCAGGTCACGTGGTGCAGCAGGGCGACCCGCACCAGTGTGGCCCAGAAGAACGCGGTCAGGGCGCCGTACCACGACATCGTCCACAGTCCGCCGATCACGGCGGGGAGCAGCAGCGAGACCCCGACGAGAGCGGGGAAGGCTTTGCTCACCCTGACCAGGTCGCGGTCCTTGAGCAGGTCGGGCGCGTACTGGCGCTGGTTGGTCTGCTCGACGTCGAAGAGCCAGCCCATGTGCGCGTAGAACAGGCCCTTGATCAGCGCCGGCACCGTCTCGCCGTACCGCCACGGGGAGTGCGGGTCGCCCTCGCGGTCGGAGAACTTGTGGTGCTTGCGGTGGTCGGCCACCCAGCGGATCACGGGGCCCTCGATGGCGAGGCTGCCGGCGACGGCGAGCGCGACCTTGAGCGGCCGGTTGGCCTTGAAGGCGCGGTGCGTGAAGTAGCGGTGGAAGCCGACAGTGATGCCGTGGCCGGCGACCGCGTACATGAGGACGGCGAGCACCACGTCGCGCCAGCCGAGGAACCCGCCCCAGGCGAACGGCACGGCCGCCACCAGCGCCAGGAACGGTACGGCGATGAAGACGCCGAGGATGATCCGCTCCTTGAGCGACTGGGTGTCACCGCCGAGCGTGCCCAGCTCGGGGTAGGCCGCGTCGTCCGGGGTGGGGCGGGGGACGCGGGTCGTCGCCGTCTCGGTGGCGGAGACGCTCGCAGCAGTGGCGGAGGTGGCCGTGGGTGGGGTCATGGTGCCTTCCCGGGTTCTCGGGGTTGCGGTGGCCGCGGCGTACTACGGCTACGTCACCGTAACCTACGGCGGCGTAACCAAACCACCTGAGGGAGACCACAGCCCACGCGTACGCGCCGAGCGCCTGGTGGGAGACTGAGCCGCGGGCCGTCGACCACGTGCCCTCATCCGCCGTGGGGTAAGTGGCAGCCCGCAGGCCTTTGGAGCCTTGAAGTCTTGGTTCGAGTCCAAGCGGCGGAGCGTCGACTCGAGTGCTGGGGCCGGCAGGGTGCGCGCGGCCGGCAGGTATCGTCACCCGGTACCGCCCGCCACCGACGCCCAGGAGCGCACCGCGTGAGCGAACGCCCGGCCGCCGTCGTCGTCCTCGCCGCCGGCGAGGGCACCCGGATGAAGTCGTCCACCCCCAAGGTCCTGCACGAGATCGGTGGCCGCAGCCTGGTCGGGCACGCGGTCGCGGCGGCCGAGGCGCTCGACCCCGAGCACCTGGTGGTGGTCGTCGGCCACGGCCGGGAGCGGGTCGCTGCCCACCTCGCCGAGGTGGCACCCGAGGTCACCACCGCCGTCCAGGACCGGCAGCTGGGCACGGGTCACGCCGTCGAGTGCGCCCTGGAGACCCTGCCGCCGCTGGACGGCGTCGTCGTGGTCACGTACGGGGACGTGCCGCTGCTCACCGGGGACACCCTCGCCGAGCTGGTCGCGAGGCACCGGGCGGACGGCAACGCCGCGACCGTGCTGACCGCCGAGATCGCCGATCCCACGGGCTACGGGCGGATCGTGCGCGATGCGGGCGGCGGCGTCCTGGGGATCGTCGAGCACAAGGACGCCGACGACACCCAGCTCCAGATCCGGGAGATCAACTCCGGCATCTACGCCTTCGACGCCCGCGTGCTGAGCGCCGGGCTCGCCGGGCTGACCACGGACAACGCCCAGGGCGAGCTCTACCTCACCGACGTCGTCGCCCACGCCCGGACCTCCGGCGGCCGGGTCGGGGCGGTCGAGACCGACGACCCGTGGCAGACCGAGGGAGTCAACGACCGGGTCCAGATGGCGGCGATGCGCCGGGTCCTCAACCAGCGCGTCCTGGAGCGCTGGATGCGCGGGGGGGTGACCGTCGTCGACCCCGCCAGCACCTGGGTGGACGTGACGGTGACCCTTGCCCGCGACGTGGTGCTGCACCCGGGCACGCAGCTGCAGGGTTCCACCGCGGTGGCGGCGCGGGCGCACGTCGGGCCCGACTCGACCCTCGTGGACACCGACGTGGGTGAGGCCGCCTCCGTCGTCCGTACGCACGCGACCGGCGCGCGGATCGGACCCGAGGCGACCGTCGGGCCGTTCACCTACCTGCGGCCCGGAGCGGTCCTGCTGCGCGGCGCCAAGGCCGGGGCGTTCGTCGAGATCAAGGCCTCGACGGTGGGGGAGGGCTCCAAGGTGCCCCACCTGTCCTACGTCGGCGACGCCGAGATCGGCACCGGCTCCAACATCGGGGCCGCCACGGTGGTCGTCAACTACGACGGCCAGGCCAAGCACCGCACCGTCGTCGGCGACCACGTGCGCGTCGGCAGCGACACCATGCTCGTGGCACCGGTGACCATCGGCGACGGCGCCTACACGGCGGCCGGATCGGTGATCACGCAGGACGTCCCGCCGGGCGCGATGGCGGTGGCCCGCGAGCGCCAGCGCAACGTCGAGGGCTGGGTGGAGCGCAAACGGCCGGGGTCCGCGGCGGCGGAGGCCGCCCGCCGCGCCGCGACCGGACCCGCGACCGGACCCGCGACCGAACAAGGGATCGGGCACGGCACGGACCATGAGACCGGGCACACTGACGACGAGCAGCCGAGCCACGGGAGCGACCAGTGAGCGGGATCCACGCGACCGGCAAGAAGACGCTGATGCTCTTCTCGGGCCGGGCCCACCCCCAGCTCGCGGCCGACGTCGCCGAGCAGCTGGGAGTCGACCTGATCCCCACCAAGGCGCTCAACTTCGCCAACGGCGAGATCTACGTACGGTTCGAGGAGAGCGTCCGCGGCTGCGACGCGTTCGTCATCCAGAGCCACACCGCGCCCATCAACGAGTGGATCATGGAGCAGCTGATCATGGTCGACGCGCTGAAGCGGGCCTCCGCCAAGCGCATCACCGTGGTCATGCCCTTCTACGGCTACGCCCGGCAGGACAAGAAGCACCGTGGACGCGAACCCATCTCCGCCCGGCTGGTGGCCGACATGTTCGCCACCGCGGGCGCGGACCGGCTGATGGCGGTGGACCTGCACACCGCCCAGATCCAGGGCTTCTTCGACGGCCCGGTCGACCACCTCTGGGCGCTGCCGCTGCTGGCCCGGCACATCCAGGCGCACTTCGACACGTCGAGGATGACCGTCGTCTCCCCGGATGCCGGCCGCGTACGGGTGGCGGACCTGTGGGCCGACCGGCTCGGCGCCCCGCTGGCGATCATCCACAAGCGCCGCGACCCCAACGTCGTCAACCAGGTCAAGGTCCACGAGGTCGTGGGTGACGTCGCCGGCCGTACCTGCCTGCTCGTGGACGACATGATCGACACCGCGGGGACGATCACGCAGGCCGCGGAGGCGCTGTTCGACAACGGGGCGGCCGACGTCATCGTCGCCGCCACGCACGCCGTGATGTCCGGACCCGCCGTCGACCGGCTCAAGAACTCGCGAGTCCGGGAGGTGGTCGTCACCGACACCCTTCCGGTCCCGGCGGAGCGGCAGTTCGACAAGCTCACGACGCTGAGCATCGCCCCGCTGGTCGCCCGGGCCATCCGCGAGGTCTTCGAGGACGGCTCGGTGACCAGCCTCTTCGACGGCAACGCCTGACTCGTCGCGGACTACCGCCGGGCCGGCACCAGCGTCGCGAACAGCCGGTCCAGCTCCGCCTCCGGGTCCTCGGTCAGCCCGGTGTGCACGGGCGACGGCTGCACCACGGTGCTCCGCGGCGCCACCAGCCAGCGGAACCGCTCGCTCGGGGACGCCAGCCCGGCCGCCCCCTGCTCGCCGCCGCCGCAGACCCGCGCGTACGCGTCGAGTTCCCGCCGTACGGCGTCGAGGTCGGTGTCCGACGCCAGCGCGAGCACCGGCGCCTCGTCCAGGCGCACCCGCGCGGCCAGGAAGTCCAGCCCGCGGCAGTGCAGCAGCACCCCGGCGTTGACGAACTCGGCACGCTCCACGCGCGGCACGACGCGCACGGCCGCGTACTCATACGCGTGCGGCACGGTTCACCTCCAGGGCCTCGACCCACGGCCGCGGCGCCGCGGCGCGCTCGCCCAGGTAGGCCGCGTACGCCGCCCGGACGTCGTCCGGCCCGGTGAAGCCGGCCTCGTCGGCCAGCCACTCGTCGGGGACGAGCGCCAGGACCTCGGCCACCAGGTCGGGCGACACCCGCGGGGCGAGGTCCGCGTCCGCGGCGGCCAGACCGCCCGCGTACGGGAGCAGCACGTGCTCGGCAGCCTGCCCGTACGGGCGGAGCGCGGCACCGGGGGCGGCCGGCCAGGAGTGGTGCACGTACAGCGCCGCACCGTGGTCGATGAGGTGGGTGCGGCCGTGCCACACGACCAGGTTCGGGTTCCGCCACGAGCGGTCCACGTTCTGCACGAGCGCGTCGAACCAGACCACCCGGGCGGCGAACCCCGGGTCGGGCGGGAAAGCGACCGGGTCGAAGCCCAGCGAGCCCGGCAGGTAGTCCAGGGCCAGGTTGAGACCGGCGCTGGCGCGGAGCAGGTCCTGGATCTCCGGGTCCGGCTCGGCGCGGGCCAGCTCGGGGTCCAGGGTGGCGAGCACCAGGGCCGGCACCGGCAGGCCGAGCCGGCGCGCCAGCTCGCCGGCGACCACCTCGGCCACCAGCGCCTGGCGGCCCTGGCCGGCGCCGCGGAACTTCAGCACGTACGTGCCCAGGTCGTCGGCCTCGACCAGGGCGGGCAGCGACCCGCCCTCGCGGAGCGGCGTGACGTACCGGGTCACCGCCACGCGCCGCAGTCCGCTCACGGGGGAACCGTAGCCATCAGTGCGATTTCGCAGCGCCGTGGGCAGCCGCTAGACTCCCGTGGTTGCCTCGGCGAGGGTGCCCCAGCGCGGCTCCGTGATCGACGCGGTCGGTCCGTCGGCGTGCGCCCGCCAGGCAGCCCTGACGTCCGACCGCACCGACGACCACCCCCTGCGAGGAGCGCACCGTGTCCGAGATCAAGATCGCCGCCGAGATGCGGAGCGAGTTCGGCAAGGGCGCGGCCCGCCGGATCCGCCGCGAGGCCAAGATCCCCGCCGTGCTCTACGGCCACGGTGAGGACCCGGTCCACATCACCCTGCCGGGCCACGACACGATGCTGGCGCTCAAGAACGCCAACGCCCTGCTCAGCCTGGACATCGACGGCCGCTCGCAGCTCGCCCTCCCCAAGCACGTGCAGCGCGACCCGCTGCGGCGCACCATCGAGCACGTCGACCTGATCATGGTCCGTCGCGGCGAGAAGGTGACCGTCGACGTCCCCGTCGTGCTCGTCGGCGACCCCGCCCCCGGCGCCATGGTCCAGCAGGAGCAGACCTCGATCTCGCTCGAGGCCGAGGCCACCCACCTGCCGGAGCGCGTCGAGGTGTCGGTGGAGGGGCTGACCCCCGGCACCCAGGTGCACGCCTCCGACCTGGTGCTGCCCGAGGGCTCCGTCCTGCAGGCCGACCCCGAGTCGCTCGTCGTCAACATCACCGAGCCGCAGAGCGTCGAGGAGGTCGAGGCCGAGCTCGAGCAGGCCGAGGCCGAGGCCGGCATCGAGAAGGAGGCCCCGTCCGCGGCCGCCGAGGGCGAGTCGGCCTCGGCCGAGGCGGGCTCCGAGGAGTCCTGACCCTGTTCTTCCGTCGGCGAGGCGCCCGGGGACGGCAGATCGTGAGCGACGACACCTGGCTGGTCGTCGGTCTGGGCAACCCCGGGCCCTCGTACGCCGCCCACCGCCACAACGTCGGGCACAGGGTCGCCGACCTGCTGGCCGGACGCGTCGGAGGTGCCTTCAAGGCCCACCGGCGCGGCCGGGCCGACGTGCTCGAGGGCCGGCTCGGAGGGGTGCCGGGCACCCGTGTCGTGCTGGCCAAGCCCCGCTCGTACATGAACGAGTCCGGCGGGCCGGTCTCCGCCCTGCTGGACTACTACGAGATCCGTCCCGACCACCTGGTCGTGGTCCACGACGAGCTCGACATCCCGTACGGCACGCTGCGGGTCAAGCTCGGCGGCGGCGACAACGGTCACAACGGGCTGCGCTCGATCCGTCGCTCGATCGGGACCGGCGACTACTACCGGGTGCGCTTCGGCATCGGGCGGCCCCCCGGCCGGCAGGACCCGGCCGCCTTCGTGCTCCGCGAGTTCTCACCGGCCGAGCGCAAGGAGCTGGACTGGGCCGTGGACCGGGCGGCCGACTGCGTCGAGTCGCTGGTCTGCGAGGGCCTCGAGCGGACCCAGAACCACTACAACTCCTGACGCGACGCCACGCCACGCGCTGCGTTGACGCCGCCCGGGGCTCCGGACGGCCGCCCGAGGGAGCGCGCACCCGGTCCGTGCGTGGTCGTCGGCAGCCGCTGACCGGCCCAGGCGGCCAGCTGGAGCCGGGAGTTGACGCCCACCTTGTGCATGGCGTTGTTCACGTGGTTCTTCACGGTCTGCGGCGCGATCCCCAACCGGGTCGCGATCTGCTGCGACGTCAGTCCTTCGGCCACCAGCTCCACGATCGCCTGCTCACGCTCAGTGAGTGTCAGGGCAGGCGGTGAGCCCGTGCCGGACGCTCCCACCAGGCTGAGGATGTCCCCGTACTCCCGCGGGTAGGACAGACAGCCGGTGCCGACGGCGCGGACCGCGGCATGGATCTGACGTTCGGGCGCGTCCTTGACGAGGAACCCCTGCACCCCGGCGCGGAGGGCGGCGGCGGCGTCCTGGACGCGGGGTGACCAGGTCAGCATCAGGGCCGGCACGGGTCGCACGGCCTGGGCGACCTCGATGGACAGCCTGGGCGGCTCGTAGGTCAGCACCACGACGTCCGGACTGCTCGCCCGGACCATGCGCACCATCCCGCTCGGGTCGGTCGCGGACTCGCCGACCGTGATCCGGGGCTCTCTCGACAGCGCGGCGCGCAGCCCCTCGAGGAAGAGCGTGGACTGGCCTCCCAGAACGCACGTGATCACGACACCCGCCCCTGCCGTAGCCCAACTACTGACGCCCCCCGCGCCCCGAACCACTCCCCGCCGTGCCGTGATTGTTAGCACCCGAAACCCTGATGGCGCCATCTTCGCGAAGTTTTACGGAGAGTCATGACCGCGACGTGCCGTCCCCCGCGGGAGTCGTGACAAGGAACCGGTACTCGCCGGTACCTCGGTACCAGTACCAACGCCTGAGCCGCACTGGTACGCCGGGGTCATGCGCAGCGGCCCGCCGGCGCGTGGACTGTGCCCCAGGTCGCGCAGGTCGGGGGGCCGACGAGAGGTCGCGACCGGGGGGAAGAACGATGAGCGTCGTCGACGGCCGCACGGCCGGCGCGCCCGGCAACCTGGTCGACCACCGACCGGGAGCGTCCCGCATCGGGGACGGAGGCCGGACGCGCCGCGGGCCCACCTCGCCTCGGCAGGTAGGACTCGCCCCGGTTCGCGTGTGGCGCCGCCGGTACGTCGTGAGGGTGCTGGTGCTGGACGCCGCAGCAGCTCTCACCGCCGCCGGGGTGGCCTACCTCCTCAGCTTCGGCACGGACGGTGGGGCCGAGCGGGGCGGCGCCTACGTCCTCGCGAGCCTCGCGCTCCCGC